>NZ_JBAKAS010000002.1:0-362637 GCF_038155025.1 Marinomonas sp. TI.3.20
GTTCGTCTGCTAAGATGATCTTTTCACGAACCGGTATAGACTCGTCAAAACGCAACCCTGTGATAGTAATTTCATTGCCTTTACGAGACTTGGGGGCTTTTCCGCGAACACTGACGGGCTCAGGTTTTCCCTGCTGGACCGTGGCGTCTTCCTCCAGCGTCGTGGGTTCGGCTGGCATCGGGCCAACAATATCAGCGAGGGCTTGTTGTTCAGGAGTGAGTAAGCCTCTGCGTTCGCTTTTTGGTCCGAATAATTCGCGCTTTAACTAACGCCCACACTTCGGCTTCGTATTGTCGGATTCTTGAGGACATTGCCTCTACTTGAGATCGCAGTTTTTCAACCTCATTCGTGTGAAGCAAGTCAGTGTTTTTAAAGGGTAAAATAGGTTGATAAGTGGCGTCATTCATGGGGTTGGATTATACCACCCACCCCCTTAAAATGCGCGTTTGTAGCGCTTAAATTGACGATATTTTTCCACTTTTATGCCAGCCAATAGATGCTGTAATTCGAGTGTACTGAGGGCGTGTTTATCGTTCGCTGATTGCGCATAGTTGAACTACCCCCGCGACAGTCTTTTGCACCAAATACAGTACCCAGAGGCGTCAAAATAGAGAATTTTCATCTGAGTTTTACGGCGGTTAATGAACACAAAATACCCGATGAGAGGACTTTCTTTGATTTGCTGTTTAATCAGCCCTAACAGGCCACAATAAGACTTACGCATATCGGTAGGCTGAGTGTACAGCCAAATGTTGGCGTTAGGCTCCGGCATAAACATCAGTCACGACTCAGTCGAAGTTCAACGCCATCGCCTAAACACAAGGTAATGTTCCAACGTCCAGAATAAGGGACTGAGAGGTCGGGCACCTGACTGAGATCGATAAAGTCTGAGTGACTAGAATCTGGCGAGGCTTTAGTTCCCGAAAAATGCTGACGCCATTTACTAAAACTGGCGTAACTCGCCTGATGCTGTTCGCAGTATTGAGGAGCGGATAAACCGGACTCGGCTTGATCATCAATGATTTTTTGCCATTCAGAGGAAGAACGACGGGTATAAGGTTTGGTCATAAGATGGACTCCGTTATCGGTTATAAGATGAAAACGGAGTCCAGTTTAGAGTGCAAAAAGATGAGATGAAATAACGGCGTAGAATGAACGCTAACGGGTGCTTGATGTTTCTATGAATGAAGACAAATGCCCAATTTATAACGGAGAATCGGCCGAAATATTAGCCACAATGAGACATTTTGCTGTAAACATGTTACGAGCGGAAACGACCAAAAAAGCCAGTATTCGACGCAAACAGAAAATCGCCAGCATGGACATAGAGTATTTAGATAAGGTGCTAGCGGCAGGCTTAAAAGTCGTGGCAGAAGGATAAGTAAGAAGGGGCAAAGCTGATCAAAATATGTTCACGCTCTTGCCCTGATGAAAAAAGGGTTATCAGACAATGAGATTGAACAGCTACACACATTATTCTACAGTCAAAATAAAAAAATAATTTCCCTAGATTTCATAAGAGTTTTTAATCACTTAAGCACACTGAAATATAGTGATATAAAAATTACGTTAGACTATTCCACTAAAAATAAAGCCTTTTATATTCCAGTGACAAATACTTTTGAATATTTCTTACATCAACTCATTAAACGTAAAGAAAACAATTTCACCTATACAGAGTTGATCGCTCTGCTATATAAAATAGATGATAGCAAACAAAATGAAAATTACAATTTCATTAATGATACTTTAAAAACACCTGATGCAGATATTGAGTCAATCGGTGATTTCATTTGTAAATATTTAAAATAAATCATCGTTAGGAGACCTAGATCGAAATGGACCACCCTGAGTTTACTAGATATCGTTGAAGATATTAGACGATTTTATCCAGATTAATGGAGCTTTTCTCGAGCTACCATCTAAGAACTAAAGATCAACCCTGCCTTAATCTATCCTAGCAACCATAGGAAAATCACATGTTAGCTACAAACGAAATAACACAAATGGCCAAAGCGATAGTCGCTCAGTTGCCAATTCTGAATGGTATAGCGAACTCTGATGAAAACAAATAAGCCCTAATACTAATGGAAGACTTGTTAGAGCATTATGATGAAAATCTAATCATTATTGAGGCTTTAAGCAATGTCATTACACGGTTAGCGTTCATTTCACGCCGTTCTTGACACTCAGAGCAAGGGCGATTTCAACGGTTTGTCCGAGAACAGGTGTTTCCATCGTCTTGGGGTCAGGTCGGCTACGTCTTTTGCTGGGTGCTGGCTTACTCGTTGCAGGACATCCGTCAGATACACACTGGGATCGATGTCATGCAGCTGGGGGCATGAGACAAAGGCGATTGATTCAAGGTCTCACGATGCAGTCGCCACTTCGGCATAAATTCATCCATGTAAGCAATAAAACGGCTATTATGATGACGCTCTAACAAGTGAACCAACTCATGCACAATAATATATTCAAGGCACTCAGGGGGCTTTTTAGCAAGATCTAGATTTAACCAAATGCGTTTCGCTTCAATGTTAACCCCCCCCCATTTGGTCTTCATTTTCTTAATCCCCCAGTCGTCAGCAACAACGCTCATCTTGGCTTGCCACTTATCTATTAGTTTCGGGGTGATCTGCTTTAACCGTTCGCGATACCATTCGCTCATCAACTTTAAACGATTTTCTGTACTGGTGTTGGCGGTGACTGATAAGCGGATTTTATTACCACCCACCAGCTCAACCTTATGTTTACCAACTTGCTCTATCACTTCTAAGCGATAGCTTTTACCAAAGAAATAGTGGCTCTCAGCCGCCACCATCTCGCGAGCACTTTGTCTTGGCTGCGCCATAAAGTCAGCTTGCTGTTTTTTGATCCAGGCTAGTTTATCAATTACCGCTAAGCGAATGCGTTCGTCTGTCACATGCTCTGGCACGGCCACACGAACATGACCTTCAGGTGGATACACGCCAAGATGCAAGTTCTTAATTGCCTTACGGACAATGTGGATACGAATACCACTCACGATAATCTCTGAATCAGCCATGAGGTTATTGATACTCACGCTGATTTTTTGCAAGCTCTAATACATCGGCAATTAAAGCTATATAGAAGAAATTTTCAATAATGGTACACGTTAAAAGTAAGTACATAGATAGTTATCTTACGAAGGAACTTACCTCAAAGAAGGCACCATTGTGTACGTGACTATTATTGAAGCCGCCAGTTCAACCAATAATATTTCGAGTTTTTGGTTAGAAAAAAATCTCTTGGCATAAATCAGGTAATAATTAACATTGATCGTTTGCCAGCGTTGCATAATTTATTGGGGCATCGTAGCATTCATAAAGTGAGTATTGCCTGTTTGTTTAAGGGCTCTATCTCTTCTTCGCCGGATACGGCAGCCCATTCTTGTTTTTCGTTTTCTATAACAATATTGATTACAACTTCAGTTTGCGATTACCTCTGATGTATCTAATATTTATGATACAGTGCATTTTTTGTTAGGACGATGATTACAATCAAAGACCTTTTCTCGAAGTCGTGAGTAAAGGAAAAATAGACGAAAAAGCGAAGTTTATGGATTATACATAGCATTTTCAATCTATTTTTCAAACTGTATTGTCACGCGCAGCATTCCTGTAAAGGTCGTAATCAAGCAATTTAAGGAAAAGATAACCCCATGCTCGACGACTGTTTAAACTATCTTTGCGACAGAATGAACGAATCAATCAAGACATCCTTCGATTTAACTGAGGATATTGTTGTAGTTTCACCTCCTTCTGACAAAGATACTCATAGCACGGCAAACATTGAAAATAAAATATTAATTTTTATCAGTAATTTAGAACGTGATACTTTTTCTAAACCTGGACATCAAATGACAGCATTTCAGCCTGGACAGCGGGCGGTCATTACAAACAAGCCTTTATACCTGTCTATTTCAGTTGTGATAGCCGCACATTTTACAGGGTCAAACTATACAGATGGTCTAAAAATACTGTCTCATGTATTCGCCTTTTTCCATCGAAATCCAACTTTTAATCATCAAAATGCACCTGACTTAGCCGATACAATAGAACAAATGACGTTGGAAATGGAAACAATCCCCGACGGGCAGCTTAGCCATATGTGGGGAATGCTAGGTTCACACTACCTACCATCTTGTGTATATAGAATTCGCGCTGTGATACCTAATAGTGAAACAATCCTGACGCAAACGGGCCGATTAAGGCAGACCAATACAAACCTATTCAGAAAGGACGTATAATGGCCGATTATCAACCGTACCTATCGATCAACATCAGACATAGCTACTTTTCTTCTTATATAGCGCAACAGATAGACGTCATCCCCACATTTGACACGCAACAATGGCTTGAAACAAACCAAATGTTTATCAAAAATATCTCTGGGGGGATATGTATTTTTTTTGATCCGGACAAACTAAACACGCCTTCAAGTGATAAAAATTCACAGTACCTACAATTCAAAGTCTTTAGTGGTGATTCCTATTTTAGAAATTATACCAATACCCCTTTACCACAATCCCTTTGCACTGCAGAGTTCGATATCGTCGTCAATCGTTCCGAAAATTCAGATGCAACACCAAAACAATGGTTATCTCCAGAAGAGTTACTAGACCATCCCGAAAAAAAAATCATCTCTCCTTATGAATTGAGCCAAAATTTAATCGGGCTCATAAACATTGAAATTCCTGCTAATTATTACTATGAGGCTAACAAACATATAACCTTATCTTATGAACACTGCGAGACCTATTGGAAATACTATTTCCTATCACTAAAGCATTCAAATCAATTTAAAATTGATGATCCGAAAAAAACATATTCATTTGAATTTCAAGGAGTCGAAAAGATCAATAACCAAAGCGATGTGATGACATTTATATCTCAAACACCCATCCCGATCTACCAACGTAGCGATATGACGTTTCAATTAAGAAATCAGTATCATCCTGTCCTTCGAAGACTTCCCGTTGCAGACCCCAAACAAATGGAACTAATTACCCAGGGAAACAACTATCAAAGATTATGTCATATTTATGTAGCATGAAGAGCCGCAAAAAAACATAAAAAAATCACAACCTAAAAAGTGCAAAAAAAAAGAATATTGTTAAATAGGTCGTCTTCTATGCTTTATATTCTTGCTTAAATGACTATTTAGCTATTTTATTGAACGAACTCAAGTAAGCTATCTGCTTGAGATAAGTCGTTGTAGCAACTAAATTTAGTTTTATTACTTTACTTAAAGATTAAAGTTACTTGATTGGTTTATGTGTTGAATTCATAGTTAGCATCGGCGTATATTTTTGTTAACGAATTAAATAGCCCTTCTTTTCCTTTTTTTAAAGAAAAGTAATGATGCGTATCATACTATAAGGATCTTATTATGGGTGTCATGAAAACACCGGGTGTATACATAGTCGAAAAAAATGCTTTTCCAAACTCAGTTGTCGAAGTGGCAACGGCAGTACCTGCTTTCATAGGCTATACAGAACAAGCAAGCAATGGCGGAAAATCCCTTCGAAATCAACCATGGCGAATTACTTCCATGTCGGAGTTTCGTCAATATTTTGGTGGTTCTCCTCTACATACTTTTGAAATAAGTGAAGTAGATGCCGATGCCAGACAAGTATTTCAACAAGGCGACGTTGCGTATCAAATAAAACAAGACAATCCCCGCCATTTTTTATATTACAATATGTTGTTTTTTTTCCAGAACGGCGGAGGCCCCTGTTATATTGTATCCGTTGGCAGTTATAAAGATGACATAACAGGAAAAGCACTGAAAAGCGGCATTACACCGTTAATAAAAGAGCAGGAACCAACCATGGTAGTTATTCCAGAAGCCGTGCAACTGGCAGAAGATGACTGCATAAACGTCCAGCAAGCTGTACTCAGTCATTGCGGTGGAAAAATGAAAAACCGCGTTGCTATTTTGGATGTTTGGGAGGGCTTTAAAGACCGTCAACACCCAGATGGAGACTGCATAGCAAACTTTCGCTCTAAATTAGGCACGAATTATCTCGATTATTCAGCCACCTATTATCCTTGGCTCAATACCTCTATTGTACAAGATGAAGAACTCAGCTTTAACAATATTAGCAATCTGGACAAACTTACAGAGCTACTCACCAATGAAGTGACTCTTAGCTTTAAAGATTTAGAAGGGCTAAGCGAAGAAGAACTAAATACAGGTGGAAATAAACTTAGAGCGACAAGAAAGCAGCAAATGCTAGATGAGGTCACGAAACTAGCTGGTGATCTTGCCAGTATAGAGCAAGCACAACTCAACAAAATACTCACTACAATCAGCCCTCTTTATAAAACCATTTTGGCCGACGTAAAATTTCAACACAACATTCTACCTCCATCATCTGCCATGGCGGGTGTATATACCATGGTTGATAATGCTCGCGGCGTCTGGAAAGCCCCTGCGAACGTCAGTCTCAATGCAGTCGTCTCTCCAACGATAAACATTAGCGATGATGAACAAGAGGATTTGAACGTTACCACTCAAGGTAAGTCAATCAATGCGATTCGTCCGTTTATCGGTGAAGGCACACTAGTATGGGGAGCGCGAACATTAGATGGCAACAGTTTAGACTGGCGCTATGTTAACGTACGTCGAACCATGATTATGCTGGAAGAGTCGATCCGACTAGCTTCAAAAGCCTATGTTTTTGAACCGAACGTTGCCAATACTTGGGTTTCAATGGAAAGCATGATTAGCAGTTTTCTATATGGAATATGGAAGCGTGGTGGTTTAGCGGGAGCCGCTCCTGCTGACGCCTACAGTGTTAGTGTTGGCCTGGGAAAAACCATGACGTCAGATGACATCTTAGAAGGAATCTTACGAATCACCGTACTCGTTGCGATTAGCCGTCCAGCTGAGTTTATTGAAATCACCTTCCAACAACAAATGCAGAAATCGTAAAACACTAACACACGCGCCTAGATAAACTAGGGCGATAAATTCATTTAAATAGGAGAATCCCATGGCAGATGATGGATCAGTACAGTCAGAAACCGTATGGCCAATGCCAAAATTCCATTTTGAGGTGAAATGGGAAGGAGGTGCTGGAGCTAAAATGGTAGCTGCGTTTCAAGAAATATCGGGACTTGATACAGAAACCCAACCCATTGAATATCGTGCTGGTAATAGCAAGGTTTTCTCAACCATAAAAATGCCGGGCATAGTTAAAAGCAGTAACGTCACTCTGAAAAAAGGCATTTTTAAGAAAGACAATAAATTCTATGACTGGTATTCGCAAATCAAAATGAACACCATTGCTCGAACTCCGGTTACCATTAGTTTGTTAGACGAAGCAGGGAGCCCAGTAATGACTTGGAAGCTGACAAATGCATGGCCAACTAAAGTCACTGGCACTGATCTAAAGTCAGACGGTAATGAAGTCGCGGTTGAAACAATTGAATTAGCTCATGAAGGGTTAGAGATTTCAGTTTAATTTTCTTAGGAAAAACCAGCCACTATTTTTCGGTGGCTGGTGTTTGTTCTCAGCAAAACGATAATACTAGATATAAAAGCAAACCGTACACCAAAGAGAAATAATAAAAATGTCTGAACAATGGCCTCTTCCTACATTCCATTTTAGCATCGTGATTGGCGGCAGTATGGATGATGCTGCATTTCAAGAAGTTACTGGGATTCAAACACAAATAGAAACACAAGAATATCAAGAAGGAGGTAGTAATTTAGTCTATCACCTTCCCCAATTTATCAAATATAGTAACCTCACTCTTAAACGAGGTATTGCTGACTCACAATCAGCCCTAATGAAATGGTGTCAGAATACCCTTGAATCACAATTAAACAAGCCAATCAAAACAAAAACTGTCACCGTACGGCTTTTAGATGCAGATGGCTCACCGTGCCGTATTTGGGAGTTTCATAATGTTTATCCAGTTAAATGGAACGTAAATGAATTTCATGCAACTAAAAACGAAGTGGCGATTGAAGAAATTGAGCTTTGCTATAGCCGCACCAAAAGAACATTATAATTATGCCTATTGAAGTCAAACAAATGACCATTCGGTCAAATATCACAGCAAATACAACGAACGACTCCGGACAAGAAAAGCCGCAAAAAAATACGGATGAATGTACGCAACAATCTCAGCTACAGCTTCATGATGGAGAACAATTTCAGACAATGAAAACTCTTTTTAATAAGCTAAAACAAGCTCAGAGGGAGCGTTGAGTACAATGGATAAGTTAAAAATCCTATCTCAAGAAGGCGTCTATATTGCCATGCTAAACCCTAACTCATTGAAACAAGGGTATGGGATCGAGTATACAAATAACGAATGCAATAACCGTCAAGCACAAGGCAACCTGGCACCAAAAGTTGAACTTAAAGGCTATAAGAGTGAGAAGCTGAGCTTTGAAATAATAATAGATGCCACAGGGGCTGTTGATCAACTGATTACTATTCCAGTCCCGATACAATTTAAATTACTAAAAAGTGTTATATATGATTATTACGGCGATAAACACGAACCCTACCCAGTAATAATTACATGGGGAACGCTGATTTTTAAAGGCCGATTAACATCCATGGATATCACCTATCAATTATTTGATTCCTATGGTGTTCCCTTGAGAGCAACTGTCAGCTTAAGTTTTGATGAATATTTAACAGATAAAGAAAAAGAAAAACTCGCAAAAAACTCCTCGCCAGATCTCACTCATATTGTTGAATTTAAAGCCGGCGACACTCTTCCTCAGCTATGTCAGAAAATTTATAACGACAGTTCGTACTACATGGACGTTGCTCGAGCCAATCAACTAGTAAGCGTGAGGCAAATAATGCCGGGGACCAAACTTTATTTTCCACCGTTAATTTAATCAAAGAATCTAATCAAGGAAAGTTATGGCTGTCTCTCCAACAAAAAATATCTCTGGCGTAACCTCTTTTACTATTAAAGCAAATGGCAGTGCCATCAATAGTGAGATTGGAATCATTGCCATCCATGTATTTTATCAAGTCAATCAAATAGCCTCAGCGGAGCTAGTATTAAGTGATGGCAATATGGCAAAGAAAACGTTTGATAACAGTGAAGGCGAGACATTTAAACCTGGAACCAAAATCAGCATTAGCGCTGGCTATTCAAGTGAAGAAAAAACCATCTTTGAAGGCCTTGTTATATCTCATGCCATACGTATTACTAACAACAATCAATCTACCCTCAATATCACCTGTAAAGATCAGGCCATCGCCATGACAGTGGCTCGTAACAGCCAAAGTTTTTTAAAGCAATCAGATAGTGACATTATTAATAACCTAATTGGCAACTACTCCGGGTTAAAAAGCGAAAAAGTTGAAAGTATTTCGGAGAAACATGATGAATTGGTTCAGTTTAATTGCACTGACTGGGATTTTTTACTAACGCGGGCAGAAGCAAATGGACTTGTGGTAAGTAACCAATCCAATAGCCTCTCTGTCACCTCCCCCTCCGTCGATAAAAAACCTGCGTTAGTGGTTACCTATGGGACCGATTTGATTGATTTTTCGGCAGAAGTTGATGCTCGTCATCAACTAAGTCAAGTAACAGGTATTGGCTGGGACCCGGGGCAGCAAAAGATACTCAAAGGACAAGCAGCAGTAACATCGATTTCAGATCAGGGCAACTTTAGTGACAGTGATCTCGCAAAAGTGTTAGATATCAAAGACTATCGCCTACAAACATCAGGCAACCTGACACAAGAAATGCTCGACAGCTGGGCCAAAGGACAGCGGGTAAAATCTATGCTAGCTAAAGTCCGCGGCTCACTCACTTTTCAAGGGAGTGCCAAGGCAAAAATCAATACACTCATAAAGCTATCGGGTGTAGGTGAGCGATTCAATGGTTCCCACTATCTTGGCGGAGTACATCACCAGATAGAAAACGGGCAATGGCTCACTACAGTCGATCTAGGACTGTCTCCTATGTGGTCCAGCGAACATCGTGACCTTGGTGCCCCAGCAGCAGCAGGTTGGCTTCCCCCCGTCGATGGACTACAAATTGGGCTTGTCACCAAACTGGACGAAGATCCAGAATCCCAGTTCCGAATTCAAATCGAAATGCCCGCCCTGGGCGATGAAAACAATCTAGTTTGGGCACGACTTGCCAGTTATTACGCCACCAAGAAAAGCGGTCATTTTTTCATCCCGGAAATAGGCGATGAAGTAATTATTGGCTACATCAATAATGACCCTAGCCAACCCATTGTGTTAGGAAGTCTATACAGCAGTCAACGCACCTCGCCTTATGATTTAACAGCAGAGAACAACACCAAAGCGATTGTGACAAAAAGTCAATTGAAGGTAGAATTTAATGACGAAGATAAAGTGATTACTATCGTCACACCTGAAAACAATAGCATTACTATCAGTGATAAAGGCAAATCGATCACTCTTTCAGACCAAAATAAAAACACCATTACAATGGATGATAGCGGTATAACACTCGATAGCCCAAAAGATATCACCCTCTCTGCCAAAGGAAAAATAGTTTTAAAATCAACAAACAATACTAGCATTACCGCACAAGCTGATGTCAAAGTACAAGGGCTCAATGTCAATCTAGAGGCGCAGACAGGACTCTCGGCCAAAGGCTCAGCAACGGCTGAATTGTCGGCCTCTGGCATGACAACCATCAAAGGTGGCTTAGTTAAAATTAATTAATGGAGGACAAAGTATGACATTTGCAGCGAGACTAACTGATATGCATGTGTGCCCAATGGCCACGCCAGGGTTACCACCTATTCCCCATGTGGGTGGGCCCGTGATTGGCCCAGGCGTACCAACCGTTCTCATTGGTAATCTTCCTGCTGCTGTGGTAGGAGACATGTGTACCTGTGTAGGGCCACCCTCCACCATAGTGAAAGGATCTGCCACTGTCCTCATTGGTGGAAAACCAGCAGCTAGAATGGGTGACAGCACCAACCATGGCGGCACCATTGTGTTAGGTGAGCCAACGGTAATGATTGGCGGATAATGCTTCAAGCATCAATACTCTATTGACATAACCACTCTTTGAAAAAGGAATTTACATGAGTAAACAAAACGTTTTTCTAGGTTCAGGCTGGGCTTTTCCACCCAGATTTGCATCATCAAATCAGCGAGTCACATTAAGTCAGGACGAAGAGGATATTCAACAAAGTTTGTCTATCCTTCTCTCTACTTCTCCTGGAGAACGAATAATGAGTCCTGACTATGGTTGTAGACTCAATAAATTTGTTTTTGCTGAACTTACTCAAACAACATTTACTGAAATTAAATATGAAATTCAACAAGCAATTTTATTTTTTGAATCGCGCATTGATTTACAGGACATTCATATCCAGCCCAACGTAGATCAAGGCGAATTAATGATTAGGCTTGAATATCTCATTGTAACAACGAACACACGCAGCAATATGGTCTACCCATTTTATTTACAGGAAGGAACCTTAATCAACCCAAGCCTGCTTCCTACACGTGCTAGACAGGATGTGTAACCCATGACAACGCGTCAGCAACGAAAAAAGAATGCTCTCTCCCCGCATTTTTTTCAGCTTCACGAACAAAGCTTTGAACAATTATTAGTTTGGGCCAAACGATTTGCCAGACTCGTTCCTTACCGAGATCAAAACGATCAAGCGGCTGGGCATTGGGGAGGCATGTTCGAGCAAAGTGAACTGGTTGTCAGCGCGACAGTGCTAAGTATCAATCTGGACCAATATAAACAGCAGTTTAAACAAGCCAAACAATTGGGTGAAGCCTCAACACGTCAATATCTCCTTCATTTATATCATCAGCTAAATCAATGGTATATACATTTACCAAGTTCACCTGATATTGCTTATCAACTAAAATTTACTTTATTAAATCTTTTTCAAACTCACCTTGCAGCCCCTCTTAAACAGCTATTAGAAAATGTCACACCTGAGGATCGCCCAGATATTAGCCAATTTGACCCCCTTTGGGGACTAGATCAACTGTCTTTAATTCCACATGCATTACCAAATCATTCAGATCACTCACAACTTTGTTTTTCAAAAATCAACCTTGTCATCACTCGATTACAAGACACATGCCAAAGCACACTTACCTCTTCTCTGAAACAAGGTGAACATGCACCGCAATTAGCGCTTTACATCAGTTTCTTAAAGCTTTTTGAACGAGCACAGCAAAAAATCAATACGTTCACCCAAAGACATCTACTCTTTTACTATCAAGATGTTCTACAACAAGATTATAAAAAAGTGCCCGACGATCTGGTTTATCTAAAACTGTCACAATCGCAAACAAGCTCTACCCCAACCGAAATCATTAAGGGGGGGATTTTCAGTCCTGGCAATAATTCACAGTTTCAACGAGTCAACTACCAAGCAACGTATCCGATGATAGTGACCGATGCGGAAGTGACACATGTTTTCAATTTAACCTTACACAGAGACCCTCAAGCCTCCCCCGAAAGAGAAACCGGTTTCGTTTGTGGTATTAATGCTCGAAAAATTAAGATGGCCGCGGATGCAAAAGGCCCAGATTTTCCACAATCACAGAGCTTCCCTATCTTCGGAACCCCTATTGAAAAAGGTGACGTACCAAGAAATACGAATATACAGACCATGGGACTGGTTATTTCAGATCCTATTTTATCCATGGCTGAAGGCCAACGTGATGTCACCATACAATTTGAACTTCAAGAAGTTCGCAAAGGAATGATTGAGCAACAGATCTATCTATTCAGCGAATCCAGAGATCGCCATGATAAAGAGTCGGACATTGGTAAAATATTAACGCCGCTCTTTGAGCAATTACTCATTATACATAACCACCTCCTTGACCATGTGGATACAAGGATTTCAGCAAGCCAACTGGTAGAACAGCTGCAGCCAGATCAATTACAACAACTGCTCGAACACTCTCCAGTACAACAACTTAATGATATTTATCGCTTATTTTTCCTCACGTTACTTCAGCAAACAGAACAGCTACAGCAAGCTGCGCGACTAAAAGAAAGCAAACAGCAAGACATCTTTTTTGGCATTTTTGGTCAAATAATTTGCCGACACATTCTAAGCCCTAACGACTGGCTAACAGAAAATGACATAGGCAGTATTTGCCACAGCGCAAAAATACTCGCAGACAATAAAATTATCGACCTAGTCGCGCTGGAAACCATTCAAAATTTACTATCCTATTCTAAAACAACCGCTTTTTATCAATTGTTTAATGGTGTATTTAACGTAGACATTACCACTACGGAAGGCTGGGAAACCATTAAGGATATTCAAATACACCCTATGAATGAAGCAACATCCCAGCAAATGGGATTCACATTATCGTTGAAACTCGACCCAGGATTTTCATCGACTGCGTCAGCGACACAAGATCTACATGGTCAGCAATGGTCTTTGCCTCATCCAGCATTAAGACTCACCCTCAAGGCGCAAACCAATTGTTATCCTTATTCCATTTTTCAAGGTTTTGAGTGGTCACATGTGAATATACATTGCCACGTCACTGGCATGACACGCTTGCAGCTTTATAACAACGATGGGCAAGCTGACCCAAGCCAACCTTTTTTACCCTTTGGCGCTCAACCAAGTGACGAATCGTATTTAGTCATTGCCAATGAAGAGCTTGCTCGCAAACATGTAAAATCGCTAACATTTCAAATGGATTGGGCAGACCTACCCAGAGGCAGTGATGGGTTTACACAACACTACGCAGGGTATTCCTACCTTTTTAGAAACCACAGCTTTCAAGTCACCACCGAAGTCTTAAATAATGGTCTATGGACGCAACTTGGCCCATTAAGTCAGCCTTTGTTTCAACCAGCAATTGGGCAGTTAGAAAAGAGCAGTCAGCTTCGAGTCGATGCTATGCAGCAGGCTTTTACACCGGTTTTGCAGGCTTGGCCAAATACACCATTTAGCCCGCAATCTGGGATTCGCAATGGATTGTTTAAAATAAAATTGAATGGGCCACACAACGCATTTGGTCATCGTGATTACGGACCATTGTTCAGCCAAATTTTAACAGCCAATGCAAAAACCAAAAAACCTGCGCCCCTACCTAATATACCTTATACACCGGTTCTTAATCGCTTTTCGGTTGATTATCAAGCACAGGTACAAATCGACCTTGCTAATCTAGACCCAGCCCACCAAGGGCAAATAATACATCTACACCCATTTGGCCAAGCACAAATCTATCCACCTTTAGAAGCTATGCGCCTTCAATGCCCTAGGCTACTACCCGATTACCAACATGATAGTCATCTCTGTATCGGCTTATCCGCTTCCCAGCTTTCCGGTTATCTCAATCTATTTTTTCTACTTGATGGTAGCTCTAAACTTCTAACACCTTATCCATCAACCAGCTATCACTGGCATTACCTTGTCAATAATGAATGGAAAGCACTCCCTCCACAGAACATGATTCATGACACCACCCAAGGGTTCCTCACCACGGGGCTAGTCACACTGGATATTCCTGAAGATATCAATACAACCCATCAGGTAATGCCAGACGGCGTATATTGGCTTAAAGTAAGCACCAATCATGGTATAAACCGCTATCCTAATTGTCTGCATGTCGCGACCCATGTATTGCAAGTTAGCGGGCGTAGTGAACCAACTCTTGCCGCTCCATTTAGCGAATGGAAAACGTATCCAAAGCAGCATAATCTCGGGAAAATATCGCAACTGACGCCGATGACACAAGCGCCCCAACAAGAAAGACATGATCAGTGGGTCAATCGGGTTAGCGAAACATTACGTCACAAAGGGCAAGCGATTACGCCATGGGACTATGAGCATTTAATTCTAGAAAATTTCGAAAAAATCGGGGCTGCCTATTGCTTTTCGAACCATCAATTTGAACATAAAGAGCCAATTCCAGGGCATATATTATTAATCGTGACACCCAGCAAAACAGACTGTCAACATTCTCCTTGTCAGCCAAAAACCGTGGACGCTGCCACCTTACTCAGCATACGAAGCATTTTACAGTCTGTTAGTCGTCAAGGGCATCAGATTGAAGTTCGTAACCCAGGGTATGAAAAAATCCAAGTTCGTTGTCAGGTTTCATTTCATGAGGGCGTTCATCATGGTCTGGCACTGCGCAAATTGAATTACGCCCTTCATTGTGCGCTTTGTCCTTGGCAAGAAAACAGTATGAATCAGGGACTTGGATGGCAATTATCATTAAGCAAACTGGCTTCCTTTATCAGCCAACAACCAGATGTTGCCAACGTCAGTGGTATATCAGTACTTAAAATCAGTCAACAACACACTCATTACGCATTACAAGATAGCGCCAGTACACAACAACCAATAAAAGCGGAATATCCTTGGTACCTTTTGATCCCTGCTGAGCATCATTACATCCAGATAGCAACCGACAACACTATTATGCCTCCTGAGCCTGCAGGCATTGGTGAACTGGTCGTCGGAGAACAATTTATCATCAACACAGACAATGCAGCCACAAGCAATACAATCGCTCCTGCATCAGACGATGGAACAACTTAATCATGGCAAAACGTAATCGAAGCACACTAAAAAATTATTTTCGCCAGGGGACAATGCCATCTGCCGAGCACTTTGCAGATCTGATTGACTCATGCGTCAATCAAGTAGAAGAAGGCTTCGTAAAACCACCAGCTACGGGTCTACAGCTAACGGCTTTGGATCAACAGCACCTTTTCAGTTTTTATCAACAAAGCGACCCCAATACACCGCTTTGGCAAATGGGTTTTGCCAAGCAGCAAGCGGATCTTCAGTTCAAGGCCTTCTCCCCTATTACACAGGAAGACCAAGACAAAGCACTTACCCCTAACTTAACGCTGACAATCGATGGTTATGTGGGTATACAGACAGAAACACCGAAGCACACACTGGATGTTAAAGGTGTTATTGGCTCTCAGGGGCGCAGCGGTAGTCAATTACTTGAAGCGCCCATTCCAGCAGACGGCCAGTGGCACGACCTTACACCAGAGTTAGAAGGGTGCAACATGTTTGAAGTCGTTGCAGGAATTGGCATTCGACACAGTGGTCGATACGCCTTATTGCATGCCATTGCCACTAACACTTGTGCGCCCAACACTTGGTGGTGGCAATGGCGTAAGAAAAATCCGATCAAAACCCAACACGCATTTTTTCATTCAGCGGCAGATAAGCTGAAACTACGTTGGAAACAAACAACACGTAACGGTGCAAATAGACCCTATGTGCTGCAAATTAGGACAAATACCAATTATGGAGAACATCTGTTTATCCGTTATCACTTAACGCAACTTTGGCATGACCCATTTATGACACTGTGTGAAAGTCGCCTACCAGATGAACAGGCGTAATCATGGCAAGCACGATTTCAAAACGCGATCATCAAGAGAACCAAGATAGCTTTGAACAACTGTTTCAGTTGGGGCTAACCTATATTCAGCAGCTTAGTGGCAAGGTCTGGACAGACTATAATACCCATGATCCGGGTGTCACGATTTTAGAACAGCTGTGCTATGCACTCACCGACCTCATTTATCGCAGTGACTTTGATGTCAGTGATTACCTCACTGAGGCGAACGGCCAAATTGATTTCCGTAAGCAAGGTCTGGCCCACCCAGATGACATTCTTCAAGCCCCACCACAACAACCCAGCGACTATCAGTCGTGGTTGCTATCGGCTATTTCCGACTTAGATCAAGTTTGGGTAGGATTAAATGAACAATCTCCACATTGTGGACTTTATCAAATTGATGGCTTACTTCCGGTGGCATTTCAGCAAAGCCGTGATGATTCTTCACAACACATTCAACAAACCATTCATGCCATTGCTCACGCCTACCACAGTGTTCGAGGTCTCGGAGAAGATTTAGATCAGGTTAGAATAATCGGCGAAACAAGCCTATCTCTTCATGCGGTTATTGATATTACAGATGATGTAGACGATACCAATAAACTGACAGCAAGTATTTATGACCAAAGCAACCAATGGATTCGACAACATAATTCAAAACCTTCTTTGACTGAACTCAAAGAACACCTGCTCGCCAATACCGCTATACAGCATATTCACGACTTATACCTCCAAAGAGTGGATGCCTTAGATACCAATGAACGACTAGAAATACTTCCTGAATACGCGAAGCTTATGCTCCCTGAACAGGAGTCAGACATTAAATTAAACTTGTTCCAGCAGAATCATCCAGTGACGCTTGATGTCGGCGAAATAGCTCTAAACTTTCATTTAAGTCAACAACGCAGACGCATTCAACTCACATCAGATTCCTCAGCAAGCCATTCGCTTCCTTCAGGAAAATCTTACAATCTTGCACAATACGAATCGATTCAGACATTGTTTCCACGTAATTACCATCTCGCACCAGGGCGACCAAACCACTATAAACCCCAGCAACAAGCAGAACGTCATCAATTACGTAGCTATTTACTTTTATTTGATCAACTCATGGCAAACTTTTGTCGCGATTTAGATGGGATTCGTGAACTTTTCTCTCTCTCACTAGACTCGCCTTACAGTTATCAAATACAGGCATTAGGTCATGAGCAGTTTTACGATATTGACCAACACTACCCAGCACAAGCAGCCCAGCAACTAAGAGAATTACAAACACAATTTGACGACTTCCACGAGCGCAAAGGACGCCTCTTTGATTACTTGCTGGCGCTTTATGGTGAACGCTACCCAAACGATTTTCATCGACAATTTAATCCGTACCTGTCGGTTAATGCGCTTAATTGGCAACTACTAAAAAACAAACAAGCGTTTCTGCAAGACATTATCACAGTAACGAACGAGCGTGGTCTTGGTCCTAACTTGTTCCAAGCCAATCATCAAAGCGGGTACGAAAAAAGAATTTCTTTGCTATTAGGAATACAAAAAACAGATAAAACAAACTACAGCCGCACCCTCACCCGACATTTACTCAATGTGGTCAGCGATGAACATTTTGCCCGTAGCTCGATAGGTCAAAAAACACTATTTAAAATTCGTAAACCAATACGCTTGCTACTCGAACCCCTTAGTGAGCGTCCTGACGACATTGCTCTAAGCGATCGACAAATTCGTCATATGCGCTCATCCATTATCGCCTTCAAAGGCCAAACCATTCCCGAGTCTTTGTTCTTATTGGGTATCGATCACCACTGTTTTCAAGTGTTACACCACACACGCAAAGAGGAATATCAGCTTTTTTTCAATTTTCCTGGTAAGCAGTCTGAAGATGAAGACAAACGATGGCTCTACATTGGACGCCATACGAATAAAGACAAGCTACTCAACTTCTGTCACCACTTGCAGCAGTGGCTCACTCAGCTAAATCACGAGAGCGAAAGCCTACACATTGTGGAACATATTACCCTTCGTCCCAGGCAAACATTGGTCGATATCACGCCTTATGCCCACCAAATTAGCATCATTTTGCCAGGGTTTACCACGCGTCATCATAACGCGCATTTTCGCCAGCAGGCCGAAGCGCTAATCCGCAACAATAGCCCGGCTCATTTGCTCGTTAATATTCATTGGCTTTCTTTTCATGACTTCTGTGAATTTGAATCACTCTATTTTGCATGGCGGGAGCAAAAAGCCAAAGTGCTCAATCTAAATGACTCTATGTCGAGCTCTGGAGATCAAAGTGAGCAAAAAGAATGTGATCAATTGGCGGCAAAACTCTATGCTTTTATACAGCAGCCCAGCAACAAGGATGAAGAGTTGATACTATGACAAAGGGCCATAAAATCCAAAACGCTGAACTAAAACTCAATTTTAACTCGCCTCTTGAAGCCGAAAGTTTTGAGCAAAATGCACATAACTGGGTTATGAATGAACTACTACCGCATATCGAACAGATCTTTAATCGCTATTGTCCGCCCAATGAAGTCATAACCATTGATCATCTTTCTCTTGATCTTGGCAACCTAGAAACAAACAGCCTATTTAGCGACCTACTGAATGCCATTGAGAAACAGGTTTGCGAACAATTAAATCAACACATTCATTCCGAGCCAAAAAATACTAAGAAGCTATCGCCACAACCCTCATCTAAAAGCCCAGCAGAGAAGGTTAGTGCTAGCGTAACACGCTATAGCAATGAGGATTATTCTTGGCATCAAGCACTGCAATTTCTTCAAACAGGGCAACTTCCTTGGGCATTTGATAGCAAGCAAGCAATCAAACAAACCGGCATGATAGAAACACTCTTGGATGATCCCGATAGACTGAATCAAACGCTCAGGCAATCGTCTCGCCCTGAACCGCTGTTAACACGTTTAGTTGGTCAACTGTCTGCTGAGCAACTGACAAAGCTACTGGATATCCTGTCCCCCATATTTTGTCAAAATGTCGTTATACAATTGTTAAATAGCCCCAAACGACATCACTCAAAATTAAAAGCTTGGCTCGCTAAATACTGGCAACAACGTATTCAAGATGCCTTAAGCCACCACCAGCTCACCGAGTTAGATGAGCTATGGTATTTATTAATACAAGACTACCGACAGCCACTGCTTGCTGCCCTACATACCCAAGCACAGAACGGAAAATTGCCGTCTACACTGATGCATTCACTCAATGATACGCAACGCTTTGCCTTACTCAAATGCATAGAGCCGACTGAGTATCCATTTCTTTATGCATTATTAAACACGCCGCAACTTTGGCAGGCAACAGCCTCTGCAACCGCAATAGACTCTTCAACCTCGACAATAAAGGCGGCAAACGATTCCCACTCTGCTGAACCGTTACCCGCCGTATCAGAAACAACCATAAATCAGCAACTTTGGTTATTTACCTTGCATTACCTGCTAATCGAACGGGGCAGCCGATTTAATAAACAGCAATACCTCATGGCACTTATTACGCAAATGGCAGCGGCACACAATCAAACACAAGCCCAATTGATTAACACACTGCAAACGTCACTCGCGTTTTATAGCCTTGATAGCACACTGAAACGACAAATGGCGTCACTGTTAGCCACCATAGCCCAAACATTAACCAGTACAAAACCCGTACTAAAAACTCCGTTCAATATAGATCTAACAAGAGCAGAAGACATCCATCGTCTCATGCGCGCCTTACTCTATGGCGAGATAGACGCAGAGATAGCGCCTTACATAGATCAGCTAATGCGCCAGCCTAAATCCTTCAAAGGTATATTAACTTTTTTTGCCTCTACACCTGAACTAAAAGATCGACTTTGGCAGCGGCTGCCACGGCCCATCATAGTGAAAATCCTCAATCAATTAGGGCAAAATCCCATTGATGAGTTAACCGATACACAGCAAATTAAACAAGCTTGGCATCAGCTATTGGCACCAGCCTCAGACAAGACAAAAAACAAAACCGCGCCAGTGCTGACCGACGCATTCAATGACTTACTGATCATCTTGCAAAAAGGCAGTGAAGCTAACCTTAAACATGATTGGCCCAAGGACAAAATCGCCTTCAGATCCCTTTTATTATGGGTTGGGCAACTAGCTGCCGTACGCCAACACTGGGCGGAACACTATTCTGACCCAATACTACTAGACATGACTCATGTCATTGAACCCAAAGCACTCGAAGCCGTTCGCTCTGTCATGCAAGAAAAAGCACTCTTTTCAGCAGACCTTGAATCCTCCCAACCAACGAAAAACATTAATGATGCCACGCTTCGCATCAGCCTCTGGCAATTCACACTCAGTTTCTTATTAGTGGAATCCTCTAATAAGTTTAATCGTCATCGCTATCTACTCTCTCTAACGCGTCAAATGGCGGCAAGACGCAACCTAGGACAAGAGCAATTAATTCAAGCCATGATCTTGGCTTTAAGCCCCTACCCACAACACACACTGCTCAATACATTAAAGCAAGAATCAGACACGGTTTACACCCGTTCATCACCATATAATCCGGTTATTTTTGGCCCTGAGCAAAATCAAAAAATAGTCTCCATACTCACAAACAACCATAGTGAGGCGACACATACGCTGATGCAAATACTACAGCAGCCAAACTCGACTTCGTGGCAACAACAAGTACCTCAGTGGCTGCAATCATTCATCAGCGAGCTGGGTCAAGCAAACACCATTCGTCAACGCTGGGTAGCCAACTTTGATGACGCTATTCTCCTCACCTTAGTGGAATTAATTGATACATCCGCCACCGCAACGATAGAGAAGGTGATGACCAGTCATCAACTCATCAGCCAAGTGTTAACCTCTCAACCAATACAGTCTGGCTCAAAACAAACGACAGCCATTCAACCAACACATCTACGGAACAGTTTGTGGGAATTGACCTTCACTTATTTATTGGTCGAACGTGGCAGCCAATTTAACCGTCGCAGCTATCTTGCATCACTCACCAGCAAACTTGCCGCACGACATAACCTGAATCACCATCAATTCATTCATGCGCTATTAGAAAACAGTGATGGCCAACACGCTTGGCGCAATGATTTACAGCAACTATTCCGCCAAACAACAGCGCTAACAGAACCCGAGTTGCTCAGCCAGCTACAGCAAGACAAGGAAGCAATACTATTAACCAAAGAACAAAACACACAATTACAGACATACCTAAGCGCACCATCATTGCCTCAACGCTGGGCCATTCAGCAATGGACAAGCGAGGCACAACAAGGGTTAATTAAAACGCTAGCGCCGCATTTATGGCCATCACTAGAACCCTTGCTCGCTGGACTCAGCCACCTATTCAACAAGCTAAGGATAAACGCACACTGGTTTTATCAAATGCTACTGAGCCAACAAGCACCAAGAACCATGGGCGATTGGCTGAATCTCTTATTCGACGAAATCAAAAGACAGCAACCAAGCAAAACATCGGCACAAGTGTTCAATGAGCTACGCGACATCATCAAAACGGCCCCCGCACACATAGCAAAGGCACAAGAACAAGCTTGGCTGGCGGGGTTAACTGACCCTGCCGAGCAAATGGATCTATTAGTAGAATGGTTAAAAGGCAATGACGTACAACCAGAAGCGACAACGATCACGCACTTAATTCAACAACATCCCTCTTTACTCTGGTCGCAACTGACTCATCAACTGCAATCACCACAAAACCTGTTACGTTGGATTAATGAACTTAACGAGGCCAGTCACTTCCAGCTTATAGCGATTCATTACTCACACATCATTGGTGACTTAATGGCGATTCATCAAGCCTTAA
The DNA here is from genome assembly GCF_038155025.1 of Marinomonas sp. TI.3.20. Classification (NCBI taxonomy): domain Bacteria; kingdom Pseudomonadati; phylum Pseudomonadota; class Gammaproteobacteria; order Oceanospirillales; family Oceanospirillaceae; genus Marinomonas; species Marinomonas sp. TI.3.20. Next base: position 22,211 of record NZ_JBAKAS010000002.1, read on the forward strand.
AAGACTGGTTAAAAAATGAGAGCGTGCAAGAACCACTCTTTTGGCAGGTGATCTACCACCGCTTACTACTTCAAGGTAGGCAAGGAATAAGCAGCGTATTATTGCAGCAAATACTCAGCGATCTAACTGAAAAACCTGAGATTAAAGCCAAACTGAATGCAGACTCAAGCACCTCACTGGTCAGCCAACTTTCACAAATGCTAACAAAAACAAAAGCGCTGCCAGCAAAAGATGGTCTAATAAGCGCAATCCAATTGTCTGAGCACGATACGCCATCGATAAAACCGAGTGCGCCAAAGCCACTTAATATTGAACGAAAAGACATTCGTCAATTGTATGAAGCCATAGAGCAAACGCCACCAAAAGAATCGAAAACTCGCGCAAGCAACGCAACCCCTTGGCAAGATCCCAATGCCGAAAAAACGGAAGCATCAGACCCTATTCCAATTCATAACGCAGGCCTGGTACTGGCTGCAACCTATATCCCCATGCTGTTCCAACGACTCAAACTCACAGATGGTCAGCAATTTTTTAGCCTTGAAGCTCGTCATCAAGCATTGTTTTGTTTGCAATGGATGGCAGATAGCAGCCAAGAAGCGCCCGAGTATCAGCTCATGCTCAATAAAGTCTTATGTGGGATTGCCATTCATGACCCAGTTCCCAACACAGCCCGATTACCAGACGGCGCAGCCCCCCTTATTGAAGGACTGCTCAATGCCCTCATTAACCACTGGAAAGCCATTGGTTCAACCTCCATTGAAGGCCTACAATCCACTTTTATACAGCGCGGTGGTCAGCTAATTTCGCAAGACAAACAATGGCAGTTAGAGGTTTTTCCCGGCACATTCGATATGTTGCTCGATCAACTGCCGTGGAGTTTTCAAACAATTAAATACCCATGGATGAACAAACCCTTGTTTGTCACTTGGCGCTAAAGGACCTTCATCATGATAAAACTGTTCATTTCCTTACCCATAAAAATGATGAGAAAATACTCACCATCCTTTATGGCGCTTATACTATTGGCGGCTGTGTTATGCACATCCACAGGTCAAGTGTTTGCTACTGGGACGGAGGGAACCCCAACAAACCAACAGAATAACCCAATAAAAAGTACTTCAACCACATCGGTAAGCAGCTCAAGCTACTATCAGCTTAACGCAAAAGAATTTGCAAAAATGCAACAAGATCGCATCTTGCGGGACAAGTTACAGGCGCTTACTCTTAAACAGTTCGAACAACGCAGCCAACTTCTCAACACACTTAGCGATATTTTGTCACAGCCGCCTCTTTCCCAAGATTCATCACTAGATGTAGAGCAATTGATTCAATCCATCACTATCAAGTCGGACAAAGCATCAACTAGCGAAACACAGAGCACCAGTTCCACTCAGATTACGGATACAACAAAAAATACAACCGATGAGAAACAACCAACCCATTCGCAAGCAATACAAACCAGCACAAAAAGCACAACACAAACCAACGATCCAGAAATTGTCTGGGTAATTAATACAAAGGCCTTAGAAGATGTATTAAGTAAAGGAAAAGTATCCAACTTTTCGGAAGAGATCTTAAATAAATTCAAGCCACTACAGGGTGAGGTTTTCCACAGTCTTTATATGTTTTATATGGCGGTAAAACTCGCAGGGATTCCTACCACTTTCTCTGACGTAAAAAGCATTGTTAGCCTCGCAAAAAAATTAGATATGCCGACAGAACAAAATAATCCAATCATTTGGCATGCCCCAACCAACTGCGGTTGCGAAGACAGTGTATCGTCTATTTTTAGCTCTGGAACCTTCTATGGTTTTTATCCCTATTGGGATCACCCGAAAACAGGCCAAACCATCAATTTCAGTCAACTTGATCGAATAGGCTTTGTTGGTGCCGTCATCACACCAGACCAAAATGGCAGCAAACTTATCCTACCACCAAACTGGAAACCACAACCCGAAAACAGCCAATTTATCCAAATGGCCCATAGGTACCGTAGCAATGTAGATCTCGTCGTCACGGCCCAAAAGCCCACGGAGAGACGACTCACCGAGCAGTATAACGAGCAATTAATTCAACAACTCGTCGACGCCATTGCCCAACCTCTCGATCAATACTTTATCAACAGAATGGAGCCCATCATCTCCTTTGGTTTCACCCCCATCCCCACAATGGGAGACGGCATCACACTGGACATCAATTTATCCAACCTTAAAACACCACAAAGCCAGCAGCAGTTTTTGGAGTTTGTACGTAACTTAAAAAAAGCCCTACTCACCCAAGCCAATAGTAAACGGGCTAATGCCAAAGTGATTACGGCACAACCCAATGACAGATATTATCTTAATATTATTATTCCAGTAAAAGACGTTATCGATCGCACTAATTATGGCTTTTACCAATTCGATAATCTCAAAACGTTAGCGCAGCTCACCAACGTAATGATCATGCGCCCAAGCACCCCTCACGAGAGCGGTGAACCTCAAAATGAACTAAAACAAATTCAGGAACTGCAACACTGGCTCAGTCATCAAACGGACCAGTTAGGGGCTGAACAACTCTTTAAACGCATAACCCCAATGTTAGTAACAGAAGACAATCGCAACAAGCAACAAGAACTAACTCAACTTGTCCGATTATCCCGTTGGTCTTTCTTGGGCGCCGCCTATTGGCCGCTGCCACTGAATACCATGAGCCAAAATCTCATCAATCAGACTTTCTTCCCCACTACGTCCTCTTTCCCACAATCGTTAGATACTGCCATATCAGCGATCAATAAGGTATTTAATTGGGTATGTCCGAATCGCTGGGAAATGAGGTTGATAGTGTTCGCCACCTTCGTTGTTATCTTCACCATACTAATGACTAGCATTTTGTACTATCCGCTACGACCCTACCTCAGCAAACCGCCATTTGTTGCACTCAGCGCTGCCGCCACTGTTGGATTAATGCTAGTCTTTATTGCTGATCCGTATTTTAAAGACTACCAAGGCCCAATACTGCTGCTCTTTATGCTAGTGATTGGCTTGATATTATTCACAGTTCGTTGGGCTAATAAAGAAGGGGATAAACCGTAATGGCGTTGGATAACCGTCATTACAGTTACATATATTTAGGGGTTATCGTGCCTTGCGGCTGCTTGATGTTTTATTCGGCTTAAACGTTTAAAAGCCAGTCCTCGTCATTACCTGAATTCTTATTGCGGATGATAGGATGGATGCACGTAACAAATTACGGCGTCGATGCACCATACTAAATGTAACAATTGGACTAAAAGACGTTTTAATGGCTTTTAGGTTTTGTTATGGGCTTCCAATGCATTATATATTATGGACAGATATAATTTTTATATTCATTCAAGCCTAAAAACATAAATTAATAAGACTGAAAGTAATCTTCAGCCTCCATTAGAGAATGATCAACTTCATCAATTTTCCCAAACACATCGGTAACCGACTGAGCATCCCCCCATTCACTGAGAGTTTTTAGGGCTCCTTGTATCATTTGATGATGAACCCCAGCACTTCGAGCAACTCGGTTCGCCCACGCCTCTTCAACACTGATTCCAGAGCCACTTCCACCTTTACCTTTTGAGGCATTCTCTGAACCAGCCATTGGCTTTAGATTTCCTACATCATGGTAATATTTTCTTGCAGCATATACCGAATAGTTTTTATGATCTGGAGTTATTAATCCATCATTTTGAAATTTCGACAAATTTGAAGAGTTTACAATAGTTGAGGGGTCCTTCTTTAAATCTGCCTCAATGTTTACCCATGGCTCAACATGATCGATTTGAATTGCATTTGTGGGAAGTACTACTTGTGATTCACCACTGGTAACTACATGCCACATATCTGTACTCTGATTATATGATCCCCCCCATTCATTTTGAACCATTTTCAACTTAAATAGTGTACTGAAGTTGGCTGGTCTACCTCCAGAATACGCGACTGATTTAGATTTATTTATTGGTTCGTAATATTCCTTTGTATCTGGTTCTCCGTATTGGGGAAGTTTAAGTTGAGCTACAGGATCACATGGCTTTTTCTGAATATATTTATAGCCAGAATGACTGTTTGTTATTGACTGAAATTTTCTTTGCGCTATAGCTTCAGGCCGATTATCCATAAATCCAAAACATTGCTTCACATTCCTTTTCTTCTGAGTAATTAAATTAGCAACCGCCCTACTTTTATTTTCTTTTGTTTTCTCTACTTGTTTATACATATCTCAAACCTTTTTAAATTAGCTTCATTCAATGTTATAGGCTTTCTTTCATCGCATATAACAATTGGGCTAAAAGACGTTTTCAATGGCTTTTAGGTTTTGTTATGGGCTTTAGTTTGATGTGGAATGGACAAGATCTACCTCTTTATGTTTGACTTAATGTCTACTTCATACCTCCTTTTCATTTTGCAAAATCATATTTTTTCTAGAAGACCTTCCAATCTATTAATAATTATTTCCACTTTATCGTTAGGCATCGTTGCTATAACATTTTCTAGGTCACTAGGTAAGTACCCGTTGGTTGGGTCAAAGTCAAAATAAAGTTTCTTCTTTCCGAATTCATCTATATAGGACTCCGTCAATTCTGAGGCATATTCTCTCCGGTCAATCTGCCCCTTAATAAAAGAACGTCCTTCAATTAAATCACCCGATAAATTATTTATATTCTGATTTTTACCATCAACCTTGACTAAGGTTATTTTTTCAGCCGTATTTTTGTGTTCTGTATTATTTATACTAAATCCGCTACTAACCTCCCCCCAACCTGCCTTCATATTCTTTGAAGGAAACGAAATACTTGGACTGTTATTTGCTATGCCTCCCTCAACTATACCTGGTCCATTTAGCGCGCTGTTAGTTGCTTTACTTGGAATTGAAGAAACGACTTCATCGACCAACGTTTGTTGATTATTCGCATCTATAGCAACACATTTGAATTCTGCATTAGGGCTCGAAATTTTATTCGCTGCATTGACTACTTCTACTGAATAGTCTACGTCTTTTCCTTCTTTAATATGTTTCTTAATCGGATTTTCAACATGGTTTTTATGTAAGGAATTTGCTTTCGCTGTGATTGGATACAGATTCATTGCTATTCCCAATCCACCGAACTGTCCATTTAGCAAATGACCTCGAATCATCCGATTATAGTGAGCTGTTTTCAGTGAGCCCATTAAACCAGCTTGTACACCATCGCCAGGTGATGAGCCTTTTATCGCATCACTTTGTTCGAGGTGAGCATCCATTTTTTTACCTACTATTTCTTTTTTACCATTCTCTAAATCATATTCTGTAGTGTTATAAGAAATACTAGATGCAAGTTGCGAAACATATTCAGACCGATTATCCACGAACCCAAAACCTTGCTTCCCATTATTTTTCTTCTGAACAACAGAATTGGTAACCGCCCTATTTTTATTCTCTTTCGATTTCTCTACTTGTTCATACATATCTCAAACCTTTTAATTTTTCTTTAGCGCTTGTATGGATAATAATTTCACAAAGTAATTATTATTTAAACCAGGTTCGGGTAATGTGAGGCCCAAGCTTTGGCTGCAACCAAAGCCTTTTATACAGTAGTTCGATTAAGCGAAGGCTCCTCTATTGAGAGACCGTTAACAAGTACGAACGCTGTATAAACTCCAAGCATTAAACTCGGATAGTCAACTGGGCCTCGAGCCCGAATAGCAAGGCAGAGTCAGCTTATTATGGATAACACAAATAATCAAAACGAAATTAACGTCGGTGTCGATACAGGTAAAACCCAACTCGACATTTACATCAGACCTTTAGACATTTACTTCACCGTAACAAACAATGAAAGTGGCATTAAAGAAGCCATGAAAACATTAAAGAAATACCCCATCACTCGCGTCATTATTGAAGCGACTGGACGACTTGAACAGCCTTTTATTATGGCCTGTGCTGAAGCAAGTATTCCTTTTGTTATCGCCAACCCTGTGAACATTAAGCGCTTCGCTGGTGCCATCGGTCAAAAAGCAAAAACAGACAAACTTGATGCTCACCTCATTGCTCACTTTGGTGAAGCGATAAAGCCCTCATTATCGACTTTAAAGCCTGAGCAAATGCGCCTCATGAGTGATTTACTGTCTAGAAGAAGGCAGCTAATGGATATGCAAACGATGGAGAAGAACCGTTCTCAGATAATGCCCAAAACAATCTCTTCATTTATAAAACCTGTCTTGACGGCATTGAAGAATCAGATAGAAAAAGTAGATTCAAAACTACAAAAACTGATTGAAGAATGTGACGAATACAAAGCCAAAAATGACATTATTCAAAGTGTGCCTGGTGTCGGAAATGTTGTCGCATTTAACCTACTCAGTGACATGCCTGAGCTTGGTTATGTAAACAATAAAGAAGCAGCACCTTTAGTAGGTGTCGCCCCATTTAATCGAGAGAGTGGCGCTTATCAAGGCAAACGAATGATACGTGGTGGAAGACCTAAAATTAGAACCGCCATGTACATGGCCATGATGTCAGCCATTCAATGTAATCCGAAATTTAAAGAAATTTATCATCGAATGGTAGCCGCTGGAAAACCTAAAAAAGTAGCGATCATTGCCTGTATCAGAAAGCTTGTAGTGATCATAAATTCGATGGTGAGAGATGGTGTCATGTGGGATCCTAAAATGGTTTAACATTAGGAATTGACACCATAGTCACTTGTTATAGGCTTTCTTCAGTTGCCTATCGCTACAGGAATGTAGCTTATTAGAGTAATGCAGGAGCAATTACCGATAACATGCTCGTAAGCTCCATAGTGGACTTTATTTAGACTATCTCTTTATCAATACTGGTCTTTTAACACCCTTCACGTCTTTTAAAGAACCACTCTTTACATCAATTTCATCCAAGGGAGATCGAATCCCCACAATACCTTTATATAGAGACTCAGTCGCCGTAGCTCTGTGTTGGCTTCATTTGCAATGCCTTGTTGCCTAATGAGGTTGCTTCACTCTCCAGCGATTGACTATCGTTCACCGCCATGCCGCCCACGGAGGTAGTGGGTTGAACACGCCCTTGGGCTTGTTGAACAACGTGGCCTAGTTCATGGGGCAGGTGTTTTTCTTGACCGGAAGCAAGGTGAATGTCGCTGCCTTGGGCATAGGCATGGGCTTGTACCGCAGCAGGTTTGGGGGAGTTGTAATGGACATTGACATGGTCAAGGCTCATACCACTGAGGTTTTCCATGCCGCTTTTAAGATTATCTGGCAAGCCTGTACGATTAGGCTGGCGCTGAACAGGGATATGTTCTCGGTTATCTTCCAGTGTTTTACCTGTATGACTGGCGTTGCGTTGCACAGGTGCCTGTAACAGCCGAGTGGATTTTTCTTTGCGTTCTGAATACATACGCCCATTTCCTATGAGTTGTGAATGTATCTTATAGCCTTTGCTCACGACGTCACGCAAAGGCCTTTCTGATCATTTTATAGACAATCTACCTTTTTTCCATTGAATTTCACACAATAATTTTATTTCCTTTCTGAAACTCTTGCCGAATGCTTTGTATTAAGTCGGCTTTATAGACGATACGCTCATTACGGCGTACCGCGTTCAGAGCACATTGCCGCAAGATGTTAATCACATGTCCACCGGCTACTTCGTAATCCTTGGCTATTTGAGGTAAATCCACGTCGTCTGCAAGGTCACAAACACCACGAAAGGCGTTTTGCCAAAGCTGTAGACGCTCTTCGACACCTGGCATGGTGAATTGCACCATGCTCTGGAAGCGACGGGTAAAGGCGTCGTCCATATTACTTTTCAAGTTGGTGGCGATAATGACGGTGCCAGGGAAATCTTCAATTTTTTGCAGCAAGTATCCAGTTAGTTGGTTGGCATGGCGGTCATTGGAAGAGCTGCCTTCGCTGCGTTTGCCAAACAGGGCGTCCCCTTCGTCAAAAAACAAAATCCAGTCTTTATAACTTGCCGCATCGAATACACGAGAAAGGTTTTTCTCGGTTTCCCCTATGTATTTGGACACCACCATGGACAAATCCACTCGATACACTTCTCTGCCTGTCGACTTGCCCAACAAGGCTGCAGTGAGTGTTTTTCCTGTGCCCGGAGGACCAAAAAATACCGCTCGATAACCCGCTTTGACTTTTTTATCAAGCTGCCAATCTTGCATTAAGGTTTTACCATGGGATAACCAAGCGCGTATGTCATCGAGTTTACTCATCACACTGTAATCCAACACTAGGTCATCCCAAATCATCGGTGTGTCTAACGGATGGGCCGGAAAATTGGTGCTTAGCTCAGGACGTAAATGCTCTCCCGTGACCAAATAATTCAGCCAATGGTCACTCATTTGATACACTCCCGCCCAAGTTGGCAGGCCTGAATCCACTGGTTTCAACTCGATCACTTGTTCCGTCATTAAGCGGTTTTTGTGCGACAAGATGGCCATGCAGTGTTCTCGCCATTCAGGGTTGTTAACACTAATAAGAAAGTTCAGAGTTTGACCCGTTGGCAGAAAGCCACTGAACGCTTTATCCGATACGCCACCAAATTCGGTAAATGGTCGGTCAATCAAGCCATTTAAGCCAAAGAAAAAATCAAGGGTATCCGGTTTAAGAGAGGGTGCCATGGCAAGCGCCAATGCCAAGCGCTCAAATACATTAAGCTCCCAGTCAATCAGTAAATCCGCATACAGGCTAGAGCCCGCTTCTATGGGCGGCTGAGGTATCTCCCACCAATGGCTCTCGTGCCCGTCTTGTTTTAGGTAGCTACAAATCACCTGATTAATAACCAACTTCAACCATTCCATTTCCTGATAAAGCGCAAACAAGCTCTCTTGTTGGTTAATTGCTTGTTGATTTATTAGGTGAGTTTCTGATGACCCTGTCATGTATCTTCCTTGGTATTGTAAAGTGTTGTTGATTTATTGTTAACGGTGATAACCAGAACATCTGCATCTTTTTGTTCTTCTGGATAAAAAATGGCATTACCAATATTGAATAAATAAAAGACCGATACGCTTGATGAATACTTACAGAAAAATACAATAAAAGCATCGCTTCAAATGCATATTTTATAAAACCACCTTTCTTAACTATGAGTGACAGATACATACCAGCGCAATAACTGAGCTACCGCCTATTTTTGTGTAAAAAGTACTGCCAACTTCGATCGTCAAGAACAATTGCGAACGCGAGCTCATTAGGCTCTACGTCAGGCAAGGGTATTGCAGCATCGGTTCAACCTTATTTATTTCATACTCTAGTAATGAGATTTCTTTAGCGTCAGGCCTAAAATCCGGCTTTTCAGGTGGACTAAGAATTTCAATTTGATGAGGCTCTTCATACCCTTCTACTTGAATATCAAAGCCTTTAACTCCTTGGTGATCAGCGATTTCATCAAGAATTTTAATAGCCTCGAACGCATCCTGAACTTTTGGAAAGCCTGACACTTCGTAGGAATCTGATGCAGGTTGATCAACCTCGTTAAGCTGTTTAATTGACTCCGTCATGCCCTTGAAATGTAGATTCAACACATCACAGACAATTTCTTTTACAGAATGAATGAGGTCAGAAGAGCTACCTGAAAAGTCATAATTTATCTGAATATGCTCCTCAAGCGCGGCGACTGAAAACTTTCTCGCATCAAGTTTAAAGCCAGCATCCTTCTTACGACCTTCTATTGGAGAGCCTTTACCATTAGCAACTTTTGCAAGTAAAGTGACAAGGTTACCAATCAAGTCTACTGATTTATTCCCACTCTTACTGATATTACTAAATACAATCGCATTTAGTTTTTTATCAAATGTGACATCTTTAAGTTTTACGTTAATTCTGCATACGGTTTGTATCATTAAGCCTCCAAGCACTATCTACTACATTCCTGCAGCAACTAATTAATCTTGCTTAGAATTTACACACAATTAATAAACAATCAAAACCATGCCGTCAAATTACGACGCCTATTAACATAAAGTTACAAAAATTACATAATAAAACATACCTCAGATATGCTTTAACCCTCTCAAACTTTCAGATAATTCTTCGATAGAAGCCACCTCTTTAAGCAACTCTTCTCTTAGAGAAATTGGCTCACGCACAATTATACTAGCCCCCTGACCAAGCAACCAAGAACGTGTATCCCTATCATCAGGAATAACGGCTCGCAAGAGAAACCACTTCTCAGACTCAGTCTCCAGAATGGCCTGAGTATCACTTAATTTTGTTTCCTCAAGCCTTTTCGCTAATCCCCTATTAATAAGCGCCACTAGATGGATTGACTCATCAGAGTACTTAACACCTGACTCGCCAGCGTCTATATATCGCTGAAGTGAGAAACTTAGATTGGGGCGGAGGTCTGAGGAGGATAACTTCAAGCTTATGAAACGATGCAGAGCATACTGCCTAACATCATTATAATCGTTGTAAGACCCCAGCACGTAGGTGGCGCTTTTTCGGATCATTAACCCATAAGGATGAAGAATAAATGATTGAATATTGTCTTTAGCATGACTGGTGTATACAACATCTAATGCTTTATTTGACATGATTGCTTCACACACAGTAGCCCAGATTTTTGGATCAATGGATGCAGGAACAAGCATTTTACCTTCTGGAACTATTTTCACTTTTTCCAACCAGTTTACATACGTGCTGTCCGAATGAGATTGAATAAAGCTTTTCGCTCGGTTTAATTGGGGAGATAGCTGAGATAAAAGCGGCACTGGCATTATACCAAGCAGGTATTCGTTTACGAGAATGGTACTCACCGCTGAAGAAGCATCCATTGTCGCAAAACTTCCCTGATAATCTGAAGCAAAACACCACCTATGCGGGCGGACTTTATCGTTACAGATGATTGGATAATGTTTTGCTAAGGCGACAAGATCACGTTGTAAATTACGAAGAGATACCGAAAAGCCTTTTTCTTCTAACTTTTTAAGTATGTCTTTTGTTGAAATACCAGGCTTAGGCTCAATCGGCATTAGCTCCAGTATGCTGATATATCGAATGATAGAATCCATCTTTAAAACTCATTACCCATTTAAGGTAAATTCTATCCTAGAGACCGCTTTGATTGTCAATTAGATGTCACCTTAAAACGAAATAGCCCTCGTTGATACAAGCAAAAACATCGTAAACAAACCCGTGTACAGACCACCCTCAGCGCCTCTCCAAGCACCGACTAAGAAAAAGCCTAGGTCACACAGCTTTAAATAGAAATCTACTCACACAAAACCAGGCGAACACACAAAGCAATAAATATTACACAATAGCTGAGAGACAAAAAGAGTCAATGAGGTGAAATAAGGTACTCGAGAAGAGAAAGCTAGGGGATTTGTGGCTTATTAGGGCGAACCTCAAAAACACACAAGAAATGCTTTTGAAATAAAGCAACAAAAATTAGGGATTATCATTTATGTCACAGATCGGTCACACTGAGGTCACACAATATATTTCAAAAAAATATGGTCACAGATTGGTCACAAATAATTTTCTGCATCATGAAGAAGAAAAATCCTTATAATCAAATAGTTAGAAAGGATTAACTGAAGAAAATCAGATGGTGGGTGTGGAGAGGTTCGAACTCCCGACATTCGCCTTGTAAGGGCGACGCTCTCCCAACTGAGCTACACACCCGCATTAAGCTAAACTCTACTAACCAATAACTTATTGCTTAAATAAGTAATTGGCGGAATGGACGGGACTCGAACCCGCGACCCCCTGCGTGACAGGCAGGTATTCTAACCAACTGAACTACCACTCCAACACTGTGTGTTTTAAGTCCCAGCAGACTCATCTTTTACATCGATGCGATGGTGGGTGTGGAGAGGTTCGAACTCCCGACATTCGCCTTGTAAGGGCGACGCTCTCCCAACTGAGCTACACACCCGCATTAAGCTAAACCCTACTAACCAATAACTTATTGCTTAAATAAGTAATTGGCGGAATGGACGGGACTCGAACCCGCGACCCCCTGCGTGACAGGCAGGTATTCTAACCAACTGAACTACCACTCCAACACAATCTAAAACTCTCGCTTATCTTCCAATAAGCCCACTGTTTAGTAAGTGGTGGGTGTGGAGAGGTTCGAACTCCCGACATTCGCCTTGTAAGGGCGACGCTCTCCCAACTGAGCTACACACCCGTCATAATTTTACATCTTATTAGATGTGGAGTTTGAACTCCCGGTATCTCGCGCCTTGCTAGGAAACGAATCTCCCAACTGAGCTACACACCCGTCATAATTTTACATCTTATTAGATGTGGAGTTTGAACTCCCGGTATCTCGCGCCTTGCTAGGAAACGAATCTCCCAAGTGAGCTACACACCCAACAATAGTTTTACATCTTTTGTAGATGAGAAAATAACAATTCAAGCTAAATGGTGCCGCCACCAAGAGTCGAACTCGGGACCCTCTGATTACAAGTCAGATGCTCTACCAACTGAGCTATAGCGGCTTAACGCTGAATCAATTTTCTATACGACTCAATTAAGAGAAGTGGTGCCGCCACCAAGAGTCGAACTCGGGACCCTCTGATTACAAGTCAGATGCTCTACCAACTGAGCTATAGCGGCAATTCAATGACGCAGTTTACTTTTAAACTCATCTTCTATTAGAAGATGGTGCCGCCACCAAGAGTCGAACTCGGGACCCTCTGATTACAAGTCAGATGCTCTACCAACTGAGCTATAGCGGCTTTAATAAAAGCAAAATCTATTTTTTATTCATTCCTTCTAAAAGAAGAAAAGAACTTCGACCAAAATATGGTGCCGCCACCAAGAGTCGAACTCGGGACCCTCTGATTACAAGTCAGATGCTCTACCAACTGAGCTATAGCGGCATTTCTCAAATTTTTGGTCGGGACGGCAGGATTTGAACCTGCGACCACTAGCACCCCATGCTAGTGCGCTACCAGGCTGCGCTACGCCCCGATGCAAACAGCAACACTGTCGCTGTCAGCGGGGGCGTATATTACTATAACGAATTGAAAAGGGAAGAGTTTTATAAAGTTTTTTTTAATTTAATCGGATCTATTTATGAGTAAGGGAATATCGCTTACCTATTGATCTACATAAATTTCTGACTTCGTCAAAGCAACCCTACTCGCCGCCCTCCCATAACCAACAAACAATCGTTTCTTTAGGCGCCTACAGCATCACGTACAACATATAACAATATATGAAAAAAGCCATCCTATTACAGGATGGCTTTTCTGGATTCACTGCAAGCTATTCTTGCATATAACTCTCTACCTTTGACTTAAGCTTCTGCCCAGGCCGAAAGGTAACAACAGTTCGAGCAGTAATTGGGATCTCTTCACCCGTTTTAGGGTTACGACCTGGCCGTTGACTCTTCTCGCGAACTTCAAAGTTACCAAAACCTGATAACTTCACTTGCTGTCTCTCAACAAGAGTCTCTCGGATCACATCAAAAAAACCTTCTACAAGATCTTTTGCATCCTTTTTAGTAAGACCAACAGAATCTACTAAATTTTCGGCTAAATCCGCTTTTGTCAACGATGCCATAAGATTACCCCCTTACAACGGCCCCTAACTTCTCAGCTAATGCCGCAACAATTGTTTCCACAGAATTGTTTACTTCTTCATCACTAAGAGTGTGGGAAGGATGCTGCCACGTCAAGCCCAAAGCGACACTTTTTTTCGTCTCATCAATGCCTTGGCCTTGATAGATGTCAAATACAAGCACACCTTTAAAAGCTTCCCCTGCGGTTTCAGAAATAACTTTTTCAAGATCAGCAACCGGCACAGAACGATCGACCAATAAAGCCAAATCACGACGCACTTCAGGGAACTTTGAGATCGCCTTATATTCTGGCAATTTCGCATCAATCACAGCCGCCAACGCAATATCAAATACATACAAAGGCTGATTCGCCCCTAATGTTTTTGATAGTTGCGGATGTAACTCACCCAAGATACCAACAAACTCACCATCAACGAACACATCAGCAGAACGACCAGGATGTAAGAACTCACACTGAGAACGCTCATACGTAGGCTGACGACCATCATTCAAGTCAAACAAAGCATCTACATGAGCTTTAAGGTCATAAAAATCGACCTTATCACTGTTGTGATACCAAGCCTCAGAATCACGACTGCCCGCAATTAAACCTGAAATCTGTTGCTGTTGATCCAATTCATCCAGCGCATCAACCGTGCCAATAAAACGACGACCCGTTTCAAACAAACGCACTCGAGACTGTTGGCGATTCTGGTTATGCAAGTACGCTTTCACCAAGCCTGGAATCAAACTCGGACGCATCACACCCATATCGGCAGAAATTGGGTTCGCTAGTGGCACTGGCTCGATGTCTGGTAAAAATTGCTTACTAAGCACAGGATCAATAAAACTGTACGTAATCGCTTCTTGGTACCCTTGCGCAACCAACACTGAACGCAAAGCCTGAATCGGTGTTTTGCTTTCTGATTGAGGTGTAAAGTTCACCGCCGCTTGAGGCATAGAAGAAGGCAGATTATCGTAGCCGTAAATACGCGCCACTTCTTCGATCAAATCCGCTTCAATCGCGATATCAAAACGATGAGATGGTGCTTTCGTCACCCAAGCCTCATCCGTCACCTCAAGCATTTCAAGACCAAGGCGCGTTAAAATATCCGTCACTAGGTCTTTGTCGATTGAAATTGCTAAGTATTGATCTAGCTTCTTACGACGCAATGTCACCACAGCCGCTTCAGGTAAAGAAGCAGGCGCCTCCTCACGAACGATAGGACCTACTTGTCCGCCAGCGATCTCAAGCACCAAGGCCGTTGCTCGCTCAATGGCTTTTTCCTGCAAGGTTGCATCAACACCACGCTCAAAGCGATGGGAAGAATCCGTATGCAAACCGTAGGAGCGCGCTTTACCTGCTAATGCAAGCGGCGTAAAGAAAGCACTTTCAAGGAAAATGTCTTGCGTAGCCGTATTAACACCTGACCCTTCACCCCCCATCACTCCAGCAATGGCCAATGGCGCTTTTTCATCCGCGATTACTAAAGTGTCTTCGCGCAACGAGATTTCCTGACCATCAAGCAAGACAATTTTTTCATTCTCTTTCGCCATGCGTACAACAACAGACTGGGATAAATGCGCCAAGTCGAATGCGTGCATCGGCTGACCTAACTCAAGCATCACATAGTTAGTAATGTCGACAATAGGATCGATTGAGCGAATACCACTACGACGCAGCTTCTCGCTCATCCATAACGGCGTCTTCGCGGTAACATTTACACCACGAATAACACGACCTAAATAGCGAGGGCACGCCTCTGATGCGTCAACTCGAACAGAGAAAACATCATCAATCGCCACATTTGCCGCAACGACAGAAACAGGCGTAACATTAACTTTGTTCAATACGCCCACTTCACGAGCCAAGCCCGCCAAACTCAAGCAATCACTACGATTTGGCGTTAGATCCACATCAATAATGTGATCATCTAACCCCAAGAAAGCACGAAAATCGTCACCCGCTTGAGCTTCAGACGGCAATTCCATGATGCCATCATTGTCATCGCTCACACCCAACTCTGAGGCAGAACACAACATACCAAAAGACTCAACTTGACGTAGTTTGGCTTTTTTGATTTTAAAATCCGCACCCAACACCGCGCCAATTTTGGCAAACGGAATCTTGATGCCAGCACGCGCATTTGGCGCACCACACACAACTTGGAACTGCTCAGCGCCATCAGACACCTGACACACTTGCAGCTTGTCTGCATTGGGATGTGGCTCAGCACTGATGATCTCACCAACAACAACGCCGGAAAATTCAGCCGCTACAGGTAAAACCTCATCCACTTCAAGGCCAGCTAAAGTAATCTGAGCAACCAAATCATCACTATTGATGCTTGGATTGACCCATTCTCTTAGCCAATTCTCACTAATTTTCATAAAAACATCCTAGGTCGATTGGTTACTTAAACTGCTTAAGGAAACGTAAATCGTTCTCGAAAAACATACGAAGGTCATCTACTTTGTAGCGCAACATAGCAAAGCGCTCTACGCCCATGCCAAATGCAAACCCTGTGTATTTTTCTGAATCGATACCCGACATCTCAAGCACTTTAGGGTGAACCATGCCACAACCTAATACTTCCAACCAAGACTCTTCGCCTTTGCTGTTGGTACGCATGATATCCACTTCAATAGAAGGTTCAGTGAAGGGGAAATAGCTAGGACGGAAGCGCACCTTAAGATCATCTTCAAAGAAGACATTCAAAAACTGCTGCAAAATACCCTTCAAGTCAGCGAAAGAGATATTTTCATCAATCAACAACCCTTCTACCTGGTGAAACATCGGCGTGTGCGTCTGATCAGAATCGCAACGATAAACACGACCAGGACAGATAATACGAATTGGCGGCTGAGAGGTCTCCATAGTGCGCACTTGCACTGGAGAGGTATGTGTTCTCAATACCGTTGTCGGATTAAAATAGAAAGTATCCTGCATCGCTCGCGCTGGGTGGTGCGCAGGAATATTTAACGCTTCAAAGTTGTGGTAATCATCTTCGATTTCTGGCCCTGCAGCCACATCAAAGCCAATCCCACGGAAAAAGTTTTCAATGCGTTCCATTGTGCGTGTTACTGGGTGAAGACCACCAATCTCTTGGCCTTTCCCTGACAATGAAATATCAATGGTTTCGGTTGCTAATTTTGCATCCAGTGCCGCCTTAGCAAGCTTACCCTTACGCTCAGTAATTTTTTCCTGAACTTGGCCTTTGGCTTCATTTACCAACTGCCCAAATTTCGGTCTATCTTCTGCAGAAACATTACCTAACTGTTTCAACAAAGCGGTCAAAGCCCCTTTCTTTCCTAGGTAATGCACACGTACATCATCCAAGGCGGACTCAGTCTCAGACGCTGCCACTGCGTTTAACGCATCAGCAAGAATCTGTTTTAGATTCTCCATTTACATACTCCAAAAAATAAAATAGGGGAAGAGCGTTAGCTCTTCCCCTATTAAAGACTGCATTGGGTCATTCTTTCTATTAAGACAGGATCTTGCAAGATCAAATCACCCTAAGGCTACGTCAGAAATTAAGCCAAGCTAGCTTTCGCTTTTTCAACGATTGCAGCAAAAACTTCTTTCTCGTACACAGCTAGATCAGCCAATACTTTACGGTCGATTTCGATTGCTGCTTTTTTCAAGCCAGCAATGAAACGGCTGTAAGACAAACCATTGATACGTGCAGCGGCGTTAATACGAGCAATCCACAATGCGCGGAATTGACGCTTCCGTTGACGACGGTCACGGTATGCATATTGACCAGCTTTGATAACTGCTTGTTTAGCTACACGAAATACACGGCTACGTGCACCGTAGTAACCTTTAGCTTGCTTTAAAATCTTTTTGTGACGGCGACGAGCCTGAACACCACGTTTTACGCGAGGCATAATATAAACCTTATACTAATGAATTAATGAACTAAAAAATATCGACCTAGATGTATGGCAACATACGTACAATCAAAGCTTTATCGCTTTGAGCGATACTCTTCATTGCACGAAGATGACGCTTACGCTTAGTCGATTTTTTAGTCAAAATATGACTAGTATGAGACTGCTTATGCTTAAAACCATTCGCGGTACGTTTAAAGCGCTTAGCTGCGCCACTGTGTGACTTAATTTTGGACATGATAAAACCACTCTCGCATTCGTTAATGTTAGTGTAATTTTTAATAACAGATGTTATTCAAACTACTTCTTCTTTTTGGGGCCTAGCACCATAGTCAATTGGCGACCTTCCATTTTCGCAGCTTGCTCCACTACACCATAATCCTCTAAGTCTAAAGCGACTCGATTCATAAGATGCATGCCAAGCTCCTGATGGGCCATTTCACGACCGCGGTATCGTAGTGATACTTTGGCCTTATCCCCGCCTTCAAGGAAACGTATCAGGTTGCGGAGTTTTACCTGATAATCCCCTTCCTCCGTCCCTGGACGGAATTTCATTTCTTTAACTTGAATCTGCTTAGCATTTTTCTTTTGAGCCGCTTTCGCTTTCTTCGCCTCAAAAATATGCTTGCCGTAGTCCATGATTTTACAAACAATGGGGTCTGAATCGGCAATTTGCACTAGGTCAAGGGTTACTTCTTGAGCCGCTTTAAGTGCCTCTTCAAGCGAGACAACGCCAACTTGTTCACCATCAGCTGCAATTAAACGCACTTCGGTGGCTCGAATGTTTTCGTTGATTAGAGGACGCTGCTTGCTTGCATTACGTCCACGATTCATATTACCTTTTATAGCTATTTCTCCATTTCTTGTTTACGACTACAGCGAGCTACTTCTTTATTAAGCAAATCTTCAAAATCAGAAATACTCATCACTCCAAGATCTTCGCCGGAACGAGTTCGGACAGCAACTTGTTGCTGCTCCACTTCTTTATCCCCAACTACGATCATATAAGGTACGCGTTGAAGAGTATGCTCGCGAATTTTAAACCCGATCTTCTCGTTTCTCAAGTCAAGTTTCGCTCTAAAGCCGTTTGAATTTAATCTTTTTTCCAAATCAGAACAATAATCTGCCTGACGATCTGTAATATTCATGATAACAACTTGTTCAGGCGCTAGCCAGACCGGAAAGGCACCTTCTGTGTCTTCGATCAAAATACCGATAAATCGTTCCAACGAACCAACAATGGCACGGTGCAACATAACCGGTGTTTGGCGAGAGCCATCTTCAGACACATATTGCGCATTCAGACGAGTCGGCATTGAGAAATCAACCTGGATCGTACCACACTGCCAAACACGACCAATCGCGTCTTTCAGAGAAAATTCGATCTTAGGTCCGTAAAAAGCCCCTTCACCAGGCAACTCTTCCCAATCCAATTCAGCGACATTTAATGCATCTGATAAGGCTTTCTCCGCTTTATCCCACACTTCATCAGAGCCAACACGCTGCTCCGGACGAGTTGATAAACGATAAATAATTTGATCAAAACCAAAGTCTGCATACACTTCGTGTAACAAATCGATAAATTCTGATACTTCTTGCTGAATCTGGCCTTCCGTAACAAAGATATGGCCATCATCTTGCACAAAGTTTCGCACTCGCATAATACCGTGTAACGCACCAGAAGGCTCATTACGGTGACAAGAACCAAACTCAGCCATACGAAACGGCAAGTCACGGTAACTTTTCAAGCCTTGATTATACACTTGAATATGACATGGGCAGTTCATTGGCTTCACCGCGTAATCACGGTTCTCTGAGTGAGTCGTAAACATGTTTTCATGATACTTACCCCAGTGCCCAGACTTCTCCCATAACACGCGGTCAACAATCTGAGGGGTTTTCACCTCTTGATAATTGTTCTCACGCTGTTTGTTACGCATGTACTGCTCAATTGTTTGGTACAAGCTCCAGCCTTTAGGATGCCAGAACACCATACCTGGCGCTTCTTCTTGCACATGAAACAGATCAAGCTTTTTGCCCAACTTACGATGGTCACGCTTTTCTGCTTCTTCAATGCGCGTCAAGTACGCCTTTAATTCTTTTTTGTCATTCCATGCTGTGCCATAAATACGCTGCAGCATTTCATTATTGGAATCACCACGCCAATAGGCGCCTGCCAACTTCATCAGTTTAAAGTGGCGTAATACGCGAGTGTTCGGGACGTGAGGCCCACGACACATGTCGACGTATTCTTCATGGTAATACAAGCCAACATTTTCTACCGAGTCATCCAAACCATCTATCAAAGAGATCTTGTAAGACTCACCGCGCGCTTCAAATTCAGCCCGAGCTTCTGCAACTGGCGTCATTTTCTTAACAACGTCGTAGTCCGTTTTTACCAACTCAGCCATGCGTTTTTCAATCGCCGCCATGTCTTCAGGGGTAAAAGAACGTTCATACGCAATATCGTAATAAAACCCATCATCAATAACCGGACCAATCGCCATTTTTGCCGTTGGGAACAATTGCTTTACAGCGTGTCCAACCAAGTGCGCGAATGAGTGACGAATGATTTCAACCCCTTCAGGGTCTTTTCCCGTTACGATACTGACATCTGAGTCTTCAGAAATAAGTTCGCAGGCATCGACTAAAGTACCGTTAATTCGACCAGCAATCGTTGCTTTCGCAAGACCCGGCCCGATATCTTCAGCCACTTGCATAACAGTAACTGGGTTAGAAAAAGTACGTTGGCTGCCATCAGGCAAAGTAATTACAGGCATTTTTTTCTCCTATTGGAGTCAGTGGTGCTCCATACCAAAGAGCACATGTCAATTTAAGGCGCCTAAAATAGCATTTTTACAGATATCTTGCGAACGCTTATTTACCAATTACAATCAGTGAAAAAACCAACAAAAGAGAATAGTTTAAAATCAAGTCTTTTTTCTTTTTTTAACCATAGACATTCTCGTCGGTCAGGGTAAAATTGTCGGCTGTTTCGCAACAAAATAAATCATTGAAAGGCCTTATGGATCTTAACCATCTCGACAACTACTGCATTGACACCACTCAATCAGAACCAGATCTTCTCATTGAATTGGTTGATAAAACCTATTCAGACATGGGATACCCTAATAAGTTGTCTGGCAAAATCATTGGCCGTACTTTGAAGATTCTTACCACCATAAAGCAACCTAAGCGCGCTTTAGAGATCGGTATGTTTACCGGTTACTCTGCTTTATCTATTGCTGAAGGCATGCCAAGTGACGGTGAGATTATTTGCTGTGAAACCAATCCCCGAGCAATTGAGTTTGCTCAGTCTTTTTTTGATCGTAGTCCGCACGGATACAAAATTAAAACAATTTTTGGTCCTGGCTTAGATACAATCCAAAGTCTTGAAGGTCTTTTTGACCTAGTATTTATCGACGCAGATAAGCGTAATTACCTTAATTATTACGAAGCGGTATTACCACTCGTAAGTAAAGGTGGGTTAATAATCATTGATAACTCTTTATGGCAGGGCCGAGTCCTAGACCCTAAAGAGAATAGCGACATCGCCGTCAATGATTTAAACCAATTAATTGCGCAAGATAACCGAGTCGAAAATGTTCACCTCAACGTCCGCGACGGACTAAATCTCGTCGTAAAAATCTAAATTCTATTTTTCTATAGACCTGATTCGCTTTCGGACAACCATTAGCAAATCGGGTTTGTGTGCTATTCAAAAGATACTAAGTAAGAGGCAGCGATTTTGGTCGTTTTTAAAATCACAAATAATATCACCGGTAAACACTACATTGGCACGTCTTTCAATAGCGGTTTTCAACGCTTTGAACAATACGTTGAAGCAGCGAATGAAGGTCTGGATTTCCCACTTTATGATGACATTCGAGAGCATGACATAAGTGCATTTGCTGTCGAAGAGCTTTTTGAAACAGAAGATAAGCAAGAGCTTTACGAATTAGAAAAAGACTACGTCTCCATTTATAACGGAGAAAGTCTACGCGGTTATAAAATTGGCCAAACAACAGCAAAGTCAGCTGGTCTAAGTTTTGGCAAAAAGGCTATGTTTGACGCAAACGGCGTCTCTACTGCCGAGCAGCCTAAGAAAACACGCAAGGCCGCTGTAAAAAAGTCAATTGAGCTACCAATAAAAAAAGAAGTTGCACCGAAGCCGACGGCTCGCTCCTTTTTTGGTGAGCTCATAGGTGAAGATCGTTTAGACTCTCCTGCATCGACCGCTATAGCAGCAGACCCCACAAAACCCTCTGACATAACAAAAGTCGAGCGCCCTAAAAGCAAAGCAAGCATGCAACGCATGCTTCGTGAAGCAGAGAAAACCTCTAAAAAGGAACGCGAAGACAAGCTGAAAGCGCAACAACAAGCCGAAGCTGAAGAGATGGCAATGATTATGGCGAAAATTGATATCACATCAAAAACCGCTACATCTTCTTTCCGTCGCCGTAAAGGCTAGACTATAGAGTCGAAGAGCTTCGCTCTGACTGATCAGCACATTAAAAAGCCCAGCGAATATTTATTCACTGGGCTTTTTTTGTCTAGGTATGCAAAACAGCATTCACCTCAGAACAACACACTTACGCACGCGCTTTTTTTAACGTATCCGAAATCATAAATGCCAACTCTAGAGACTGATCCGCATTCAAACGTGGATCACAATGCGTATGATAACGATCCGCAAGTCCCTCTTCTGTCACCTGAAACGCACCACCAACACATTCAGTGACATTCTGACCGGTCATTTCAAAATGCACACCACCAGCATAACTACCTTCTGCTTTATGCACTTGGAAGAATTGCTGAACTTCACGTAACACATGATTCACATGACGAGTTTTATAGCCTGAGCTCGCTTTCACTGTGTTGCCGTGCATGGGGTCACTGCTCCAAACCACTTCTTTGCCTTCTTTTTGAATGGCTTGAATCAGCTTAGGCATACCTTCTTCTACCTTATCGGCACCCATACGAACAATGATATTTAAACGACCTGGATCATTGTTCGGATTTAAGGCATCACACAGGCGCAATAAGTCTTCAGGGTCCATTGTTGGACCCGCTTTAACACCAATAGGGTTATTTACGCCTCGTAAGAACTCCACATGCGCACCATCTAGCTGACGAGTGCGATCTCCGATCCATAGCATATGAGCAGAACAGTCATACCAATTGCCAGTTAAGCTGTCTTGACGAGTCAACGCTTGTTCGTACGGCAACAACAAGGCTTCATGAGACGTATAAAACTCCGTCTCTTGCAGCTGAGCCATACCACTACCAACACCACACGCCTGCATAAACTGCATCGCATCGTCTATTTTGTCGGCAATGCCTTGAAAGCGCTCGCCCGCAGGGCTGGCTTTTAAGAAGTCCAGGTTCCATTGGTGTACTTGATTAAGGTCTGCAAAGCCACCTTGAGAAAAGGCACGCAACAGATTCATGGTTGCCGCACTTTGATTATAAACCTGAACTAAACGCTCAGGATCTGGCACCCGCGCTGCTTCGGTAAAATCAATGCCATTGATAATGTCGCCACGGTAACTTGGCAGCTCAATCCCATTAATAGTTTCAGTGCCTGCAGAGCGCGGCTTAGCAAATTGCCCCGCCATTCTCCCTACCTTAACGATTGGGCATTTTCCGGCATAGGTCAGTACCACCGCCATTTGCAACATCACTTTGAATGTGTCGCGAATATTATCGGCATGAAATTCAGCAAAACTCTCGGCACAGTCTCCACCCTGAAGCAAAAAGGACTCACCCTTTGCGACTTTAGATAAGGCTGACCTCAATTGACGCGCTTCTCCAGCAAATACCAAAGGTGGCATTTTACCAAGTGTGCCTTCTACCTGAGCCAAATGCTCGGCGCTTGGGTACACTGGCTGCTGCAATGCGGTTTTTTCTCTCCAACTGGCTGGATTCCATTGATTCATAACGTTTAAAACCTTTTTATTTATCTATTATTATTCTGGCGTTGATCTCTATCGAGCAACGACCCAGAGAATTTCTGCATCTTTAATAGATGTCGATACCACAGTGTGACCCATGCTTGCATCATAATACACACTGTCCCCTTCTTTTAATTCAATTGGCTCATAGAGCTCAGAGAAAAAATTAATCTTTCCTTCTAACACCAACAAAAACTCTTCCCCATCGTGACGAACCCACTCTTTGAATTCATCAAAGCTTCTTGCTCGCACCTTCGTTTTAAATGGCACCATTTTTTTTCGACTGATGGAAAAATTTAACAATTCATGTTCATAAGTCGCTGTCGGGTGCGGCTCTCCTTTGCCCTTGCGTGTAATATCACGACGCCCTGCAATCGAATGCTCACTAGCCTCAACAAACAACTGAGGCAAATCCATTCCCAGCCCTTTAATCAGCTTTTGAACAATAGTAAAACTCGGCGACACCTGGTCATTCTCAATTTTAGAAAGAGTAGATCGCGCAATCCCTGTCCTTTTGCTGACTTCCTCTAACGTCCACCCTTTGGTTAAGCGAATTTCTTTCACTCGCTTCCCCAACTCCAAAGGCTCAACAAAGCGATCAGGGTCCGATGCTGTAGCCGTTTCTAAAGACGGTCGACTTACCATAATTCACCTACTTTGCACTAAGACCTAAAAGTTTACTAAAAGAAACGACATTAACCTATTGGATATTTCTTCCCTACTGCAATAAAAAGCAAAATGCCCGCTAATACGGGCATTTTACATGTTTATTTTTTAATGTTTTTGAATAAGTACACCTTAATCCTGATATACCACTCTATCACGACCTGTCCTCTTCGCATCATATAAACAAACATCCGCTTTTTTATAGATCGATTTTTTTGAATCCGTTTCTACATTGAATGCAGCACACCCTATACTAATCGTAATTGGAATACTGACGCCCTTATAGACAACTGGACGCTCAGCGACTAATCGTCTATACCTCTCACAAGCCAACTGAGCACCATCACCAACGGCATTAGAAATAAAGACACCAAATTCCTCACCTCCAACACGCCCTACTACATCATCAGTACGCAACCCTTTAGAGATTCTATCTACTATTTCAACCAGAACAATATCACCAACATCATGGCCATACTCATCATTAACTCGCTTAAAGTAATCAAAATCAAACAAAGCAAGAGAAAAGGAAGACGACAATCTTTGTGAGCGTGCGACCTCTTTATCTAACACTGCTTCAAAAGCTCGACGATTAAGTATTCCAGTCAAATGATCTATTGACGCCTGGCTCTCTAAAATACCATTCGCAATAAGAAGGCGATGTCGCATATCAGCAATTCGTTGCATGGCTAACATTTTTGCAACCAATACCTTTTGATGAATGGGTTTAATTAAATAATCATCTCCCCCATTATGAATACCTTCTTCAATATCATCCACTTCAGCACTTACGCTCAAAAAGATAATAGGCACCCACTCTAAGTTGCGGGACTCTTGAATGCGGCGAATTTCACTCACCGCCTCAAAGCCACCCATTTTAGGCATTTGCACATCCATAAGGATGAGATCAAGTTCATCAGCACCTTCGATATACCGGGTAATGGCTTGCTCTCCATTCGCCGCTTCAATCACATTATGCTTCAACTTAGACAAATACATTTTCAGCAAAAGTCGATCCGCATTCGTATCATCAACAATGAGTATATTCATAAAACCTTATCGTTCTTTATTAAGCACTTCAGAAAATAGCATGTACTCTTTTACCAACAAGATGATTAACGAGTGAACACCTTGAACCTTTCCCTGCCGAGCTATGCTTTCTAATTGTGCAGAAAGAGCAGACAACCCTCGCCCACCTAAATTTTGAGAAATGGACTTCATACTATGGGCCGCTCTAGAAACTACATCTAGATCCACCTGCGATGTTTTTTTCTTATTTTCTTTTTCTAAGATCATAACAATAGAGTCTGCATCTTCATAAAACGCATCAAACAACATACTCACATCGTCGCCTAGCACATCCTTTAATTCATCTAATACTGTTAGATCTAATCTAGTTTCTTTGCTTTCTTGCCAATCATTGCCTAACTCGCTTTTGGCATCTGAATTAACCAGACTCTCTTTCTGATGAAAGAGTTCTTTGAAAATTCGCACCAGATCCTGTGTTTTAAACGGCTTAGCAATTAAGCCATCCCCACCGGCTGATTCCACATCAGACAACCTTTCATTAAGCGCATCTGCCGTCAATGCAAAGATAGGTACTCTTTTATTATCAGTCGACCCTTTCTCTGCGCTTCGAATTGCTCGCATAGCCGTTAAACCATCCATTACCGGCATATGTAAATCCATCAGAATCAAATCAGGCCGATAAGCCTTCCACTTTTGCACCGCTACTTCCCCGTTCTCAGCCTCAA
Source organism: Marinomonas sp. TI.3.20 (assembly GCF_038155025.1). Lineage (NCBI taxonomy): Bacteria > Pseudomonadati > Pseudomonadota > Gammaproteobacteria > Oceanospirillales > Oceanospirillaceae > Marinomonas > Marinomonas sp. TI.3.20. Next base: position 47,997 of record NZ_JBAKAS010000002.1, read on the forward strand.
TAATACCGAGCCCCATTCTTTCAATTAGACCTCGAGCAACAGCAATATTAGCTTTCATATCCTCAACAATAAGCACAGTTCCAGAAAACTGCTGATGGTTTTCTTCTAGCGGTTGTACCATTCGCTCACCAAATTCAAAGTAAGATATTTGCTTTCCTATCACTTGACTATTAAGTGCTGCGCTAAGACCTAAAGATAAAGAATGATTATCCACAGGCTTGGTCAAACAAACATTCACACCAGCCTCCTGTAGATCACTTCGATTTAAACGCCCGGACGAAGATGCAATAATGATTGCAGGACAATAGTTATCAAGACTTTGCTCTCGAATACGGCGACTCAATTCTAAACCGTCTAATTCTGGCATTTGGTAGTCTAAGATAACTAAGTCATAGGGTTTCTTTTCATGCCCTGCATTGACCACACTCTGATAAGCATGCAGCGCATCAAGCTCTTGATCACACTGAATACCAAGCTCTAATAATTGATTTGATAAAATCATCAAATTAATCGCATTATCATCCACCACTAATGTTTTGGCACCTCGCCACCGAGAAAGATCCACTTTTTCGGGAGATTCTTTGACATAACTTTCCATCAACACAAGCGACACAGTGAAAGAGGAACCAACACCCTCTTCACTTTGCAACACCACACTGCCGCCCATTAATTCGACTAACTGCTTAGTAATGGCCAACCCAAGTCCAGTTCCACCGAATTTACGCGTTGTTGAAGAATCTTGTTGCGTGAAAGCTTTGAATAAGGAGTCTTGAACACAGGCAGCAATGCCAACACCTGAATCCCTTACCTCTATAGAAAGGCTGATGCTTCCAAGTAAATCGGCCTGTGACCTAACACTCACAACAACCTGACCTTGATGAGTGAATTTAATCGCATTACTAACAAGATTAATTAATACCTGCTTAATTCTAAAAGCATCACCAACAAAGCGCTTAGGCGTGTGACTTGTATACTCAACTAATAAATCTAAGCCTTTTTTTTCTGCACTAACTATTAATAAGCGAACCACATCATAAATCGTTTTTTCAAGATTGAAGTCGACATTTTCAATCGCTAGTTGACCCGCTTCTATTTTGGAAAAGTCTAATATTTCATTAATTAATTCCAACAAACTTTCGCCAGACTCCTGAAGAATAACCAGCTGCGAAGCCTGCTCATCCGTTAAAGTAGAATGTGAAAGCAGCTCAGCCATACCCAATACACCATTAAGTGGCGTTCTAATCTCATGACTCATCGTTGCCAGAAAATTGCTTTTTGCCTTATTCGCCATTTCTGCTTCATGACTTGCTTTACGAAGAACAACCTCCGTTTCGACTTGCGCCGTAATATCTAAATTCACTCCAATTAGCCTTGATGGCAGGCCATTTAGGCTACGCTCCAAAATACCTTTTGCCTTCAAGTGCCGAATTTGACCATCTAAACGCACTATCCGAAACTCTGTATCATAACTGCCTACGCCCTGAATAAACTTTTCTAGCTTATCTCTTAACATGGCAACATCATCAGGGTGGATTAATTGCAACCAGACACTATATGGATCACTTACCTCTTCCTTAAGTACGCCAAAAAGACGATACATCCAATCGTCCCACACCAGCTCATATGTATTTAAATCCCATTCCCAAACCCCTATGCCAGCGGCATTTGAGGCCATGGTAAAGCGCTGATTTGCTCTTAATGCTTCCTGCTCGCCTTGAAGTCGGCTAGTAATATCTGTCATATGACCAATATAACCTTCGACATTACCGTCTTTCCCTTTAATCATGCTTCCAGCGGTCTCACAGTAAAAAATACGACCACTTTTATCTCTGTAAGCAATGCGGTTTACCGGCTGTCTATTAGTACTATTTTCTGCATAACACTCAGCACCAATACGAGCATAATCACCTTGATCTGCATACAACATAGCAGTATCTTGACCCACAACCTCTTCGGCTGAATACCCAAAAAGAGCACAAAATGCAGGGTTTACCATAACGACCTTGCGAAGATTATTGACCAATGCAATCGCAGAAGGGGCGTCCACAAATAAAGATTCAAAGAGCTTTTTCTGCTCCAACACTTCTTGTTCAATTTCAAACTGCTTAGTTCTATCCTGAAAAGTAATGACAGCACCTTGAACCAGATTATCGCCGTCCTTCATGGCGACACAATTATATTCACCAATAAAGACACCTTCCTTCCCCCACAAAGGCTCTGCCAGTGACTGGCTACTCTCGCCGGTTATCAACGTCCGATTAAACGGGCACTCTTCAAGTAAATAAGGCCGACCATCAAGATGAGAATGATGAAGCATATCGTGATAGTGTTGCCCCAATAGCTCATCTAAACGATAACCTGTTATATGACTGGCCGCTTGGTTAGCAAAAACAATTCCTCCCTCCAAATTTACACCAAGAAAACCATCATGGGCTGAATTAAGTAACAGGCTTTGTTGACGCTCCGAGGCTTTTAGCTCTTTCAGAGCATTGTCTTGAGTTATTTCATTACCTACCCATTGAGCGAGTAGTTTCATAAGCTCAATATCATCTTCACTAAACAATTCTACTTTAGGGTTAGGGCTGGAAAAATTAAGCGTACCCCAGCTTTCACCATCAATTTTAATCATTGCGCCAATATAGGCTTCCAAGCCAAAATTTTGATAACAAGGATGATCTTTGAGCGTACTTTTGGCTGTATGATGAAAAAAGGTTGGTCTATCGTTATTGAAGGTATGCACACAGTACGTATGGCCTAAATTAAACGCCATACCGGGAGAAAGTTCATTATTTGGGGAAATACAAAACTCTACTGTATAGGCTTCATCTTTGATCGAGCTGATAATCCCTAAAGGTAAATTATATTGAGAGACACCAACACTTAAAATACTTTGTAACTTTTCTTCTAAAGTTGTCGTGGAATTAGCCGTGATCTGATGAAGGTCTCGCAGTGTTTTTAATGTTTTTCGTTGTGCTGTTACATCTTGAGCAACAAGATACAAGCCTACAATCCGGCCGTTATTTTTCTTAGGCGTACAAATAGCTTCTAACACAAGCCCCTCAGCATCAAAAGCACCTTGTAACTCAACTCGAAACGATGTTTTTAAACCACTTAATGTTGAGTCTAAATCACTCTTTACTGCACAATAGACCCTCTCGCCAAGGAGGTCACAAATGTGCCTGCCCATTACCTCGTCGAGGGGTAAATTAAAGTTATTTATGAGTTTTTTATTAGCGAATCGAAAGCGAAACTGCTCATCAAGAATAGCAATGGCGCTTGAGTTATCATCCGCAAACTCAAGCAGATCATCATAATGATCAAAAAATGGCGTGAAATCCTGCTTAGTGGTATTCACCAAAATAAGCTGCTTCAAACTATTTGCTAAAAAATATAAATCATCAAAAAACTCATCAGAAAAACCGACACTTTCATTTTTATTGAAAAGCATCAAATAGACAGCCTCAGCACCTCGATCATCAAGTCGCCGGACTATGATACTTCCGTGGGATACAATACCTTTCCAGAAGGCATTTAGTTGATCATGCGAATCTGCAAGACTTTCGACAGTAAGGTCAGACGTCAAAGATGAGTCTCGAAAAGACTCTATTAGTTGCACCATTTGCGTATCTTGATCATTTGCCAACACACTACTATTTTCAAAAATAATAGCGGCTGAACGCATATTCAAAAAACGCCCTGAGCTCTTCAATGCTGAAATTAACGCAATCATGCCAACTTACACTCCATTTTGATAAATCAATAATAGAATAAGCACATTAGGCATACAGCGCTATTACGTATAAAAATGTAAGTGACGCCTTATGGCAAAAATTTGTCTAGTAACACACAGTCTTTTGTTTCATTTCGGCTTGATTTCACTCTATCCAATATTTTTTGAGCCACTTCCTTTTGCCTAGCTGGCACATATTTGGAATCTACTGTCTGCTGTACCGTCTCTAAATACGTATTTAGCTTAGGAGTGCAATAATCCTTGAAAGCAAAAGCACTAGATGAACTTAAAATAAGAACACCACTTAACGCAACAAAACCAATTTTTAACGACATATAACACAACCTTTATAAACCAACCCATAGAGCAATCAATAATAACGAAATACAGCTTTTTCTAAAACCTGTTATTTACTTATAGATGCACCTCGCTCCTGACTGTAAGTTTGAAAAATTGTCCACTAGGACAACTTTTAAAAAAAACATTCAAAATTATTTTTCAACTGAAGTGCACCAAAAGCTAACATTTACTCGTTATTTATTTTTTAAAAAAATGTAATGACTTGAATTTTAAGAATAAAAAAACAAATTCTAACGTCAGCCTATTGGTGCACTGAGAACAAAATCTCTCTAAAAAAGGGCATCATTTTATTTACATAAATTGCCATTGTAATGACAAAAAAACGATGTAACATCCACATTAAGGTCTTAATTTTGACCAGTTGGTTATATATTCAAATACTAATATCCACATAAAATGGAGAAAAAAATGCGCAAATTACTTTTGGCACTAGGCATGGCAGCCGCAACGACAACCGCCTTAGCAACTGATTATTCCGATGACATTCATAAAAACGATTACTCTTGGAAGCAGTTTAACCTGATGTATGCTTTTAATGAGCTACCAGGGAAAAATAGTCATGACTACCTAGAAATGGAATTTGGCGGGCGCTCAGGTATTGTAGATTTATACGGATACCTTGACGTTTTCAATATCACTAACGATGCCGACAGTGATAAGTATGGCAAAGACAAAATGTTTCTGAAACTTAACCCTCGATTCTCACTGGATGGCATTACTGGTAAAGACCTTTCATTCGGCCCTGTTAAGGAATTATACATCTCCACACTATTTAACCAAGATGGTGGTTATGGCACATATGCTGTAAACAATTATTTCGTTGGCTTAGGTGCGGATGTAGAGATGCCATGGCTAGGCAAAGTAGGCATGAATCTATACGCACTTTACGATGAAACGAATAACCGTGATGACTGGAATGGCTATCAATTTTCTACGAACTGGTTCAAGCCTGTGAAAACGTTTGATAACGGTTCTTTTATCGCGTATCAAGGGTATCTTGACTATCAATTTGGATTAAAAAGCCAATACAGCACCGCAAGTTCTGGTGGTGCAACATTTCAGGGGATTTACTGGCACTCTAAACGCTATGCGGTTGGGTACGGTCTGAAACTTTATAAAAATATTTACGGCATCCGAGACTCTTCTAGCTTGAGATCAACGGGAGTATCTAACTACCTTTCTGTCACTTATAAATTCTAAGCAATCATAATTTATAATGATTGTAGTGGCATAGATATCACGGCCTACTATGCCACTACACACTGTGCTGTGTGTCGTGATATTTGCCTAATCACCCTCTTCAAGCAAGATCTCTCTTTAATTATCCCCAAAAGATAAAACGCTTGTTTAAGGCAATAAAAAAGCCCACTAGTCTCTTCACTAGCGGGCTTTTTACTATGTATTTAGAAATACAATTCTAAAAATTTCTAACCAATAACAATTATTTCACATCAAAAGAGCGTTTTCTCACACCTTCAAGGCGTTTCAAAATAGCGTCTAAACGATCAGGTTTCACCATAAATTCTTGGAAACCTTTCATGCCTTCACGAGCCATAGTAGGCGATGTATCTCGATCGTAAAACTGCGATGTACCAGAAGCAGCTTTAAGCATTTTAACACCATCATTTAGGAACACATTATCTGGAGCATGAGCGTCTATATTCGTTGGTATTTGCAATAACGCCGCATTAACCAAAGTCTGATTATCAGCTCGTGCCATAAACTCTAAGAATTTACGCGCGTCTTTTTTGTTTTTAGCTCGTGTTGGAATATGAACAGTATCCATTGGTGCATCTTCAGCCACTGGTACTTTAGAATTGATAATAGGGAATTGGAAGAAACCAATTTTTCCATCTAATTCTTTCGGGAAATTAGGCGTGATAAAGTTACCAATTAAGTACATAGCAGCCTTACCGTTATACAAGAAAGGTTGCGCTTCTTGCCATGAATAAGACGCGTGGTTTTCCAAGAAGTAACCAGGTTTAACCAACTCGTCCCAGTATTGAAATACCTTACGAACTCGTGGATCAGTGTAAGCCACTTTGCCGTCCATTAGGTCCATATGAAATTTCAGGCCATTCACACGTAGATCTAAGTAATCAAACCAACCTGCCGCAGGCCATAAGTACTTAGTCCCTATCGTAATAGGTGTTACACCATTCGCTTTTAACTTAGCGTTTACAGCTAAAAACTCATCCCAAGTTTTTGGAACGTCTAGGCCTAATTTAGCGAAAATGTCCTTACGGTAGTAAATACCCCATTGGTAATAAGTATATGGTATACCGTACTGTTTGCCTTTAATCGTCATCGCCGCAGTAGCAGAAGGCATTAATTTTTTCAGATCTTCTTTTTTCCAAATGTCACTCACATCTTCAAACATGCCGCGATCAACAAATGTTTTCATGCGGTTACCCGCATACCAAAATACAACATCTGGAGGACTTGTTGCCAACCAGTTACGAATGGCTGTTTTATAACCTTCTTTATCATATAGGTTATATTTCACTTTGATATCAGGGTTTTCGGCCTCAAATTTTTGAATCACTTCTTGAAACGCTTTTTTAGGCGCCGGATCCGCTTGATCTGAGTTAATCACCAAGGTACTGGCTTGAGCGAACGAAACCGCTGCAAAAGCAAATGCCCCAATAAGTAAATGTGATATTTTTTTCATTTGATAGTTCCCTTTTTCTTTTTATTGACGAAAGTAACAGCAATCACTTGCTATCAGCAGTGTCTCTCTGCCAAATAGCCAAACCTGCTGCTGGTAAAGTATCAGCACCAATTATAAGCTGAGCATTATCAGGATGATAATACGCTGCTTGTAGTCCGTAATTAAAGGCAAAAATTAATTTACCTCGCTCACGAATTCGTACACCAGATGGCAAGTATTCCGTTGCCAATCCAGCCTTTTCTGATAATTTCACAAGACACGCTTTTAACAAAGGTTTATCAAGGCAAGAGCCAAGATAAAAGCGTTTATTGTCACCCACCAAAACAGGATTGCCTGCATTATCTTTTAACAGACAGGGTAAGTCGGTGGCAATTTGCTCATGCCAAGTATGTAATTTACCCTCACCCCAATGACCCGATACCTCAGGCTGGGTATGCTTTGGTAATGCATCAACTCGCTCAACCGACAAAGGTAGTAATGTCGCTAACGGGCCTGGTGCTAAATTTTCAGGAATTTGATAGCTGTCCGTTTTACTGCCGGTACGCGGGCCAGCTAAAAGCACGCCCTTATAGTCGTCTAGCCGTTTTTGAAGATCGCAAGAAATATGCGCTTGAGCGGGTAGTATTAACATTTCGTAAGTATCAAGTGGCGCATCAGCCGACACAATATTGATGGACAAGCCTATCTCACGTAATGCTTCGTATAAACGATAACACCAGCTCATATAGCTATATGCTCGTGATTGAGGCTGAATATCCAGCGACCAGCATGCGTCATAATCAAACATCAACGCGACCTTGCCAGATTCTGGTAAAGCCATCAAATCATCTGCATCTAGCCCCATGACTTGAGACAATTCACGAACCTCTTGAGCTACCTGCGCCGCTTCTTTTGCCGCTTCAGCTTTCTGTCCATTAGGGCGCAACAAACCAGTGTGCATTTGCTCTTGCCCAAACGGAGCCTGACGCCAACGGAAATATGAGACAAGTTCAGCACCATGCGAAAAGGCCTCCCACGTCCATAAACGTACAGCACCATCCGCTGGCGTTGGATTATGTGGTGCCCAATTTACAGGTCCCGGTTGCTGCTCCATGATCCACAAGCGCCCTTTACCACAGCCTCGATATAAATCATGGTGAAAAGCGCCAAAATCTGGGTGACCAACTCGTAAATAAGTCTGCTTTTCTTCTGGTGTATAGATGTCTTCTTGATCCAAAAAGCCTAATGGATAAGTGTCCCAACTCGCTACGTCTAAGTCTTGGCCCACTTTATGGTGATCAAACGCAGTAAAAAAGCCCATGTAGTTATGAACTAAATCGCGCTCTTTAGAATACTGACGAAGAATATCTACTTGTAATTTATTAAACGCGACTACTTGATCTGAACAGCAACGCTGGAAATCTAAACGATGAGATGGATTAGCTTCTGTCACTGTCAGGTTAGGCAAATCGACTTCATCAAACGAACAATAATCCATACTCCAAAAGACATTCCCCCAAGCCGAATTTAATGCATCAATGGTGGTATATTTGTCTTTTAGCCAAATACGAAAAGCGATTAAGTCTGCTTCGGCATAGCTCAAAATCGTATCATGGCAACCATATTCATTATCAGTCTGCCACGAAGCAACCGCTGGGTGCTGACCATAACGTTTAGCCATTAAGGTGACAATCCGATGGCACTCTTCACGATATTCAAGGCTTGCAAAAGTATAGTGGCGGCGTGAACCAAAGTGACGAACACGACCCAGCTCATCCTTTGCTAACATGGATGGGTGACGATCAACCAACCATTTAGGCGGCGTTGCCGTCGGTGTCCCTAAAATAACTTTTAGCCCTTGAGCATATAGCGTATCCAATGACTCATCCAACCATTCCCAATGTAACTCACCGGGTTGTGGCTCAATCGTACTCCAGCTAAATTCGCCAATTCGCACATATTCAATGCCAATCTCTCGCATCTCTTTAGCGTCTTGCTGCCAACGACTTTTCGGCCAATGTTCTGGATAATAACAAACACCTAACTTCATTCTAGGCTCCTGCACATGACTGGCTTAATAGGCCAGACACAATTAGTTCAACGGCTATAACATGACCAGTCAATTCTGTTGAGCTAATTGCTCTTCAGTTGTATCAACACTGGCCAGCGCAATAAAAAAGGGACTCTCTATCCACTCAATCAAAAACACAACTTGTTGGTTTTGAAAAAGATATTTCTAAAGTAGAAGATACAGAAGACACTTTTTTAGGCAACACCTAATGATCGTATTCAACGCTATTTTGATGCCTCAAACGACCAATTTGGTCGCATATTATGCCTGATATTTTTTCCAAGCCGCCATAAAGGACTCTGCATTGGCTTTAGTAACCGCTACCTCTTGTCCTTTTTTATACAAAGCAGACCCTAAACCGAATCCCCTAGCACCTGTGTCCAAATACTCTTTAACATTATTTGGTGTCACACCGCCGACAGGACACAACCAAGCTTGAGCAGGAATCACAGCACCTAATGCTTTAATAACATTAATACTAGGCAATGCTTCTGCTGGAAAAAGCTTCACCGCATCTGCACCAGCATGCAAAGCAGCGAACGCTTCACTCGCTGTGAAAAAACCTGGCATAGCATACAAACCAGCGACTTTGGCTGCTTTAATCAGTTCTACATCGGTATGTGGACAAACCATTAACTTTGCGCCAGTAGCAACAAGCTCAGTCAATTGAGGCATGGTTAAAACGGTACCAGCCCCAATGAGCGCTTGGTCACCAAACGTCTTTTGTAATAAACGAATGCTCGTAAACGCATCGGGTGAATTAAGAGGCACCTCAATTAATCTAAATCCTGCGTCGATTAAGACTTGAGTGTGTGCAACCACTTCACTAGGCTGAATGCCTCGCATAATGGCCACCATTGGAAACTCGGTCATTAATTCGTTGAAAGATTTCATTCTGCCATTCCTCTCTATTATTTTTTTGTATGCAGCTTGGTAAATACTGACTAGCCAAGCGCTTTAGACCTCGAATACTTGCCTCACTCGCTTCTAATGATTGAGTACGGACATTGTGAAAAGACAATGCTATTCGATACCGATGACTGAATTTTTTAGGTTGGCTCCCAATTCGATACGGCACGAATCGAAAGCAATAGTAAGGATTCCGGGTCCAAAATAGGCAATTGCAAACCCAGTTGACCTAAGGTCGCACCGTTTAAAATAAGGTTGTTTTTCCACCATTCAGGGAGGGATTTCATCAAATGCCCTGGCAGTGGACTGTGCTCTAATACGGTAATTCGATAGCGCTGCTGCGGGATAAGTCCGGGCAAACGAATTGGCAATGTTTGTGCTTGTTTCGGCATCGCAAGCTGACTGTAAACCAATATGCCTGCCATGCCATCCTGACTTAGCGCCCATTGAGTCTGTGCGCGACCATCAGCACTAGGTAATCGCCAGTTGCGACCAGTATGCAAAATTGAACGATGATTTTTGTAGTGTAAAATCCAACGAGCAATGGTCTCTTTCTGCTGGGCATTCGCATCCAGCAAGTTCCACTCAATGCCCAAATGCCCCAATAAAGCGGTACCGGCACGAAATGCGACATTATGGATTCGGCTCGTAGTATGACTTTGATCTGGACCGATATGCGATCCCATCACTTCCGGCGGAAAGAAATAACTAAAACCACGCTGAATACTTTGACGCTCTAATGCATCGTTGCAATCAGACGCCCAAAAACGTTTTGTGAATTTTAAAATACCAAAGTCAACGCGCGCGCCCCCAGAAGAGCAGCTTTCGATTTCTAATGCGGGAAATGCGGCATTTAATTCACCAAGCAAGCGGTACAAAGCCATTACTTGTTCATAAGCCTGCGGTGCAATCGCACCACTGGATTGAGTATAATCTCGATTCATATCCCATTTAATATAGTCAATAGGATACTCTGTTAACAGACTAAACAGGCGTTCACGAATATAAGCATAGGCATCTGGTTCAGCCAAATTCAAAACCAGTTGATGACGAGCTAAGGCCGCATCGTATTGCGGTAACTGTAACGCCCATTCTGGATGCGCTCGAAAAAGGTCTGAATCGGGGTTAACCATTTCTGGTTCAAACCATAAACCAAACTCCATCCCTAATGTCTTAACATGATGAATAAGTGGCAGTAACCCCTCGGGGTATTTTGCCTGCTCAACAAACCAATCCCCCAGTGCCGCCTTGTCATTATTACGATTGCGGAACCAACCATCATCTAGAATATATCGCTCTACACCTACTTCTGAGGCGGCATCTGCCAGTGCTTTTAAACGATCAACATCATGATCAAAATAAAAGGCTTCCCAAGTATTGATATGTACAGGACGTGGCTTAGTGAGTGCTAAGTATTGACGTGCTTCTTTATGGAACGACTGGCTCATGAGATTCAGGCCAGAGCAACTGTGACTAGCAAATAGCTCTGGTGTCGCGGTGGATTGAGCTGAATTAAGTATGATTTCATCAGGTAAATATAACGCTTCGGCTTGCAGGTAACGATGGCCTTCAAGGGTATAATCAGCTTTTAAGCGATGATTACCACTCCATGCCAAATGCGCTCCGATCAATTCACCTTGTTGCTCAGTAAATCCCTTTTCCCCAAGAATGACGCTAGGGAAATTGGCATGAGAATTTCGCCCGTGACGATTTTCTTGTAACCATGTTGATTGCCAATCACTGGATTGTTGCTGGAATTCTTGGCACCAGCGTCCATAGAAACTCATCATTTGAGTGAAATGACAAGGCATTGGCAAAGTGCAAGCAAGGCGATGAAGTGTGATATCCAATTGGCCATCATTGGTTAATGCCAACTGCTGACGCAATAGACCAGAACCTGTCAAACCAATTGATAAGCACACTGACAACTGCGCTACTGTGTCTTCTAGCTCAATATCAAAGCCAAATTCAAGTTGATGAACGGCCTTCAATGACCAACACATTGCCCAAGCTGGTCGGTCTACCGCGCTAGCTTCAACACCGGGTGACTGCAACCAACCACGCCCCGCTTCGGGGATCAAACTCATACGAACGGGCTTGTCCATATAAGCTTGTGGTATGGCTTGTTGCTGTGACAGGTATAAACTTTTTAAATGCGTGTCATCAGGTAAAGCTTGACCAAAATATACCAACTCAGGCGCGCCTTCAAAAGGGCAAGCAATTACTAACGTTTTGCCATCTTGATCCTGTCGATATAGTTCCGCATTTAAAATGTCGTCCATTTTTTATCCCTTTGTAGCACCTAACGTTAAACCAGCAATAAAGTGACGTTGCATTGCGAAGAATAAAACAACAGGAGGCAGCGCAGCGATGATAGAACCCGCTGAAATTAATTGCCAAGATGCCATCCACTGACCTTTCAGTGCACTGATACCAGCCGTGATAGGTCGCACTTCATCACTTTGTACCAAGACTAATGCCCAAAAATAATCATTCCAGATAAAGGTGAAAATCAATACTGATAAGGCGGCTAAAGCAGGTCTAACCAAAGGTAATACGATGTGACGGAATATTTGCCATTCACTTACACCTTCAACACGCGCCGCTTCTATCAACTCATCTGGTAAGCCAATAATGAAATTACGCATAAACAAAGTACAAAACCCTGTTTGGAAGGCAATATGAAAGAGAATCAAACCACTAGCGGTATCGTACAACCCCATATCGATAGTGAGGTTTCGCACTGGAATCATTAAAATCTGAAAAGGTACAAAGTTGCCGGCAATAAATGCCGCAAACAAACCCATACGGCCCTTAAATTTAAATTTCGCTAGTGCGTATCCAGCAAGTGTCGATAGCGCAACCGCACCGATAACCGCAGGCACGGTAATAATTAACGAGTTTAACAAGTAACGTAACATCGGTGTTTTAGTAAACACTTCCGTATAGTTCTGTATGAACATCCACTGAGTAGGTATGCCCCAGTAATTACCCGCATTCAAATCCGCCGTAGATCGAGCAGAGGTCAACAACACGGCAATCAAAGGCAACAACCACAAAATCAAAGCAATCCAGATGGCCACTCGATAACTGATATTAAAAGGTAAAGACTTTTTTTCTATAGGTGTAGGAAACATTAGGCTTTCTCACTCTTCAGCATACGCCATAGGAAATAGGCAATATAAATATCCATAATCAGGAACAGGATAGTGGCAATAGCTGCACCGTAACCCGCACGATAATTGAAGATAGATTGTTCATACATGAAGTAAGCCAGCACACTAGAGCTACCAAATGGCCCACCAGCTGTCATTGTGGCAACCAAATCGAAACTTCGAAGCGCCCCTATCACGGTAACTACGATGGCAATAAAAGTAGCTGGTTTTAACTGAGGAAGAATCACATGACGTAGCATTTTCCAGCCATGCGCTCCGTCTAATCGAGCGGCTTCAATTTGGTCAGGACTAAGGTTATTTAAGCCTGTGAGATACAAAATCATACAGTAGGCGATTTGTGGCCATAAGCCAGCAACGATAATACCGAACGTGACCCAGTTCTCATCAGATAAGACAGCGATTGGTTGAAAACCAAATAGCTCAATTGCTTTGTTAAACAAACCAAAACTTGGATCGTAAAACCAAGAAAATACAAGACCAACAACGACTTGAGATATTACAAAAGGGAAAAAGAACATCGCTTTAACAAAACGAATCCCCATCACCTTCTGATTCAAAAATAACGCCAGCATCAAGCCAATAGGCGGCGCTAGCATAAAAAATATTAACCAATAAATGTTATTAACTAATGCTGTCCAAAATTGGCTATCACTGAACAATTCAATGTAATTACCAAAACCTACAAAGGTTTTTGCGCCAAGTCCGTCCCACTCAAAGAAACTTAACCAGATACTTTGAGCAATAGGGAAGATAACGTAGACCGAAAACAAAATGACTGCCGGGGCAAGAAACAAAAACGGCATCCATTGTTGCTGTTTGCTATGCATTTTCTGCATGGCTAACCCACCTCTTATTCTTATTAAAATACGGGTTGTCATACTTGACAGACAACTCACCTGATAAAATAATGGAATAGAGTTTTAGTTTTTGCAACAGATATTGAAAAAAATGTGGAACTTAGTGCCAAAAACACATATAACCATAATACAAAATTATTTTTGGAGAAAAAAATGACAAAGTTGGAGCAAAAAAGCGGAGGTTCCTCATTGGATAAAGCCTTAAGCTTGCTCCAAGAAGTATGCAAAGCAAGCACACCGTTACGCTTTGCAGAAATTGTTGAAAAGGCACAGCTTCCAAAAGCAACCGTTCACCGCATTTTATTATCTCTGGTTTCAAAAGGCTTACTACGTTTTGATAACAGCACCCAATCATATAACTCTGGATATGGTTTATTAGAGCTTGCTCATAATGCTTGGTCTCGTATGGATGTCAGAGATGTAGCGGCTGATCAGATAAGATATCTATGGAATAATACGGGAGAAACCGTTCACCTTGCCGTTCTAGATCATGGCGATGTGATCTATATTGATAAACTTGAAAGCCAGAAAAGCTTACGCTTGTTCTCAGCGGTTGGAAGTAAAGGTCCTGGTTATTGTACTGGCATCGGAAAAGCGATAATGGCCTTTTTAACAGAAGAGCAGCTTGAAGAAGCCATCAATGAGCAATCATTCATCCGTCACACTCCAACCACCATTACAAACGCAGAAGCATTAAAAGCAGAACTATTAAAAATTAGAGAAACTAAAATCTCTGTAGATTTAGAAGAACACGAAGAAGGCATCCAGTGCGCTGCTTCTGTTATTTTTAATCACTTAAATGAACCCATCGCAGCACTCAGCATAACAGCTCCGAAGTTTCGAGTTGATGAGGCGCGTTTTCAACACTTTCAAAGCTTAGTTAAAGAAGCTTGTTTGGAAGTCTCCACACGAATGGGGGCCATCGCCTCCGATAAGCATTAGGAATAAGTTCATGGCAACAATAAAATTAAAAAACGTCATCAAGCGCTTCAATGAGGTTGAAACAATACATGGTGTTAACCTAGATTTGGAGGACGGCGAATTTGTTGTTTTCGTTGGCCCATCTGGCTGCGGTAAATCAACATTGCTACGCTTGATTGCAGGTTTAGAAGACATTACAGACGGCACCCTAGAAATTAATGGCCAGAACATGAATGATGTGGCGCCTGCGGATCGCGGCGTTGCCATGGTATTCCAGTCGTATGCTCTTTACCCGCACATGACAGTTGAAGAGAATATGAGTTTTGGCTTACGAATGACGGGCGTTGATCCAGAAAAAATCAAAAAACAAGTTGCTAATGCAGCCAGCATCCTTCAACTAGAGAGCTTGTTAGATCGCAAACCAAAACAACTCTCAGGTGGACAGCGCCAACGTGTGGCCATTGGTCGTGCTATTGTCCGCCAACCGGAAGTCTTCCTATTTGATGAACCATTATCGAATCTAGATGCAGAACTTCGTGTGGATATGCGTATTCAGATCGCTCAGCTTCATAATCGTTTGAAATCCTCAATGGTGTATGTAACTCACGACCAAGTTGAAGCGATGACACTAGCAGACAAAATCGTCGTGCTTCGTGCCGGTAACGTTGAGCAAGTTGGATCACCGTTGGAGCTTTACCATAATCCTGCGAATGAGTTTGTTGCTGGTTTTATCGGCTCTCCTAGAATGAACTTTTTAGACGCCAAGGTTCTTGAAATTGACGAGAAAAGTCTTGCCACGATTGATGTAGCAGGACAAACAATACAATTGACAGTCGACACATCAAAAGTAAGCGTTAATGCAAGCGTTACTCTTGGTCTTCGCCCAGAGCACGTAAAAGAAACAACAGAAGATGTCGATTTCTCTCTTGATGTAAAAGTAGACGTAGCCGAGCATCTAGGGGGCACTACCTTCTTATACGGCCATTACAAAGGACACAAACTCACCATTGAAGCGAGTGGTCAAAATCTAACTAAAAATGGTGAACTCGTAACGGTTGGCGTCACCAAAAAAGACTGCTACTTATTTAACAGCAAAGGGGAAGCATTAGTTAACCGCCCTGTTCCTGTCCGCGAATAAGACATTACAATTTTGTAATAGTGAAACAAAAATGCCCTTAATTAATTAAGGGCATTTTTGTTTAAATCGCCTTATTAGATACACTACACAGCAACAAAGTTTGATCAGAGTTCGTTCAGAAAGCCTTGTAAATAACGGTAGCCACGTTCCGCAACAATTGGGTTATACATGCTGCCATGTTCTGGATTATTGGCACTAGGCAACATAAAAGAATGCATTGTATTGCCAAAATCAATGAACTGAAAATCTATCCCTAATCCTGCCCAGTACTGCTTTGCAGCCAAGGCATTCTCATCAGTGACAGAACGGTCATCATAGCCATTTAACACCATGATTTTTAAATCACGATTAACTTGATTTTCTGCCGCTCGATTAAAACTCATCAAACCATGAAAACTCACCGCACCCACAGTATTTTTAAAATGTAGGCCGGCCTCTAATGCCAAACGCCCACCTAAACAAAAGCCGATATGCACGACCGTTTTATCACTGATATTGGCCGTTGATTGCTCGGTTAAAGAACGCTGCAAACCATGAAGCGATTCTGCATTTTCAAGTAATACACCCATTAGGGATAACTTCTCTTCCACACTCTCCAATATACGATCTGAACCATACAAATCGACGGCGGTAGCTGAATAACCAAACGAGGCAACTTTGTCAGCTATGGATTTTTCAAACTCTGACAACCCCGAAAAAGTTGGCCAAATGACCACATGGATAGGCTTACTATCAGCGACAGATGAGTCCACTTGGTAATGCTTACGGTTCACATTGTCGATAAAAAGAGATTGAAAATTGTCGCTCATTACTATGTCTCCTAACCTTAAAATACCGCCGCGATGGGCGGCGGTGTGAATTCTGTGGCCTGAGTGTATCCAGCCAAGCAATTCAAAATCAACGTTGTGAGAAAAACTTTTGACAATGTCGCCTTTTTTGCTTATTTAGCCAGAATATAACCCCTTTCTTTTGCTTAAGAGCACACTCTAATAATTAGCATATTCTACCAATTAGCACATTGCGCTCGCTTGTATTAAGAGATTAGTCATCTGACTTTTGATTGCTGCTGGAGTCAATCATAACGGCCAGCCATTTCATACGAGGATTCGCTTCTAACGCCAGCTTTACAATAATAGTAAGTGGAATAGAAAGCAGCATGCCTACCGGCCCAAAAACCCAACCCCACAATAACAAAGAGAGGAAAACAACTAAGGTAGAAAGCCCCAGCCCTTTACCCATATAGCGAGGCTCGATCACATTGCCGACAAACAAATTGACTACCACAAAACCCAACGCGGTTAGTCCGGCAGAAAGCGGCCCTAGCTGTACAAATGCCAACAAGACCGCCGGTACTGCCGCAATAATAGAACCAATGTTGGGTACGAAATTCAGTAGAAACGCACACACACCCCATAAAATCGGAAAGTCTACGCCCAGAATCCATAACCAGAGCGTGATCACCACACCCGTTAGCAAACTCACAGAAGTTTTAATAACCAGATAACGATTCACCGAATTAATAAAAGATCGAAAATGCTCTAAAGACTGAGTGGCATCAGTCAAAGCAAGAGACAGTTTTTTAGGCAATTCAACCGCCTCAAACAAAATGAACACAACGGTCATGATAACCAACACAAAATTAGTCAGCGCACTGCCCAAACCACTTAACGCCTTGGCCACCAATTGCATTAGCGATGAAGGATCTATATACCCCTTTATTTTGTCATAAGAAATATGAATACCAACATCATTTAAATGGGCAAAAAGATTCGACATTTCTTCACCAAAACGCGTTTTATAAGTTGGTAACTGATTCGATAAATTGTCCAAAGACGAGCCAACCAATACTGCCACAACAGCAACACCAACTAAAACAACCGCTACCACAAGTAAAATAGAGAGCCATGTTGGTATTTTTCTACGACGTAAGCTGGCCATTAAAGGGGCACAGACAATGGCGATAAACACCGCTAACATAAAAGGCACCACAATCTGTGTTGCCGCCTTCAATCCAGCGATGATGATCACAAAAGCGGCCAGACCAACTAACCAGTGTATTCCTCTACGCTGTTCGCTCATTTCAACTCCTAATTTATTCTATTGGATAGATACTTTGGGCGTAGTCTGACAAATCTTGCAGCATGATTTGTTTTGACTGAGGCAAGTCTGGTGTTTGTGCAATAGCGTTTAAACGCTCAAAGTAACTCTGCATTTCAATCGAACCTCCGCCTTCTTTGTCCAGCAATTTAAAGGTGCGGTATTCTTCCCACTCTTCACGCTGCGGCTCAGTTAACTGTTCAGGGTAATTACGCGCAATATACCGCGTCAACATTTCCGGCAAACGACGATCGTCAAATGACATTTCGAGTTCGCTTAACGCTTCTGGCGGCGTACTTCGAATCGTGTCCATTCGAGCTTTGTCTTCGCGAGAGAAGAATCCGCCTGAATACAACATCAAATCTGGGTCTTTAGGAATACCGCGCTCTTCTTGCACAAACACCTTGCTGATTTTTTCAGCCAAGCCTGGGAAAGACTTTAACAAGGCAAGATTCTTACGGCAGGCATCGCCATCCAATTCAAGACGCGCCACGACTTTTTCGTCTTTTAAAAAGGTCGCTGGTGCCACCGCTGGCGCCTTATTGTAGTGAATTACTTTTAATGGTAAGCGTGGAAGGTCGCCCAATTCATCTTGACGAGTAAAAACCCGATGTCGAATTTCCTCGACACTAAGATCAATCAAAGGTTGCGCATCACTCATTAGATCAAACACGATCACGCCATTTTTATTGGTCGGATGCGGTGCGATCGGAGCCACAAATGCGCTGTATTTTTTCACCTGACCAAACATGCCAGAAACATGCAAAAACGGTTTCATCCGAACCGGATCAATAAACTGTTGCAACTCGTGTTTCTGACGCATCTTCAAGTAATAATCAAACAATTTAGGGTGTGTTGTTTTGATTAGCTTAGCCACTTCAATGGTGCCGTAGACATCAGATAGGGCATCGTGCGCTTGCTCATGGGCAATATGATTGGCCTTGGTCAGCGCTTCGAGTTTCATCGAGACCTGGCCGTCGTCACCCGTTGGCCACTCAATGCCCTCTGGACGCATGGCGTAGGTCATGCGCACTAAATCAATAATGTCCCAGCGCGAGCAATTATTTTGCCATTCACGGGCATACGGATCGATAAAGTTACGATAAAAACCGTGGCGTACTACTTCATCATCAAAACGAATGCTGTTGTAGCCCAACGAACAGGTGCCGGGTAATGACAACTCAGTTTCAATCGCCGCCATAAACTCCGCTTCGCAAAGCCCTTCTCGATTGGCTTCTTGCGGACTAATACCCGTTAGCAAGCACGCCTCTGGCTGCGGTAAAACATCGTCTGGAAGGCGGCAATAAAACATCATAGGTTCGCCGATCACATTAAATTCAAGATCGGTACGAATACCCGCAAACTGCATTGGCCTATCTCGTGCGGGGTCTGTTCCAGTGGTTTCAAAATCAAACCATAAAAATGAAGTGGGTCCCGATGAGGTCACAAATAATTCCTGTTAGCCATGAAAGAAACCCGTATTATACGCATCTTAATGACGATTTGGCGATGCGAGGAGCCGAACAATGGCAAACCAAATACCCTGCCCATGTGGCACTGAAAAAAACTACCAAGACTGCTGCGCTGTCTATCACCAAAATCCTGGATCAGCACCAACGGCTGAGGCCTTAATGCGCTCACGTTTTAGCGCGTTTGCACGCAACGACATAGACTATATTCAACGCACTCAGCAGCTCGACAGCGATGACACTGAAGATGACACACAAGCGATAAAAGAAGAAAACAGCACAACGTTATGGACGCAATTAGACATTTTGGAAACCGAACAAGGCCAAGCAGAGGACAACACTGGCAGTGTCACCTTTCGCGCCCGCTTTACAGAAGGCAAACACCAAGGTGAGTTGAGCGAAAAGTCACTCTTTAACAAAATAAATGGCCAATGGTTGTATGTATCCGGCCGCCATGAAGTGAGCTCAAGCCCACAAAAAACCGCCCCTGCAGAAAGCCATAAAGTCGGACGTAATGACCCTTGCTCTTGCGGCTCAGGCAAAAAGTTTAAAAAGTGCTGCGGATAAGCATCAGATAAGAATGATTCGAAAAACGGGCAAACCCTATGAGAGTTTGCCCGCTATTTTTCTGGCAAGATCAAAAGTTGACTTGAAAAATGCTATTTGGTGAACACCACCAGATGATCGAGCTCAATATTGATGCCAATTTCTTGGCCAATCGCGTGATTATGATGAGAAGAGGCAAAGCAATACACCACCAGACCTGATGACAATTTCACCCGATACAAGAAGTGCGAGCCACGAAACCACTTACTCATCACCAAGCCTTTAAACTCACTGGCATCGTCGTGGATCACATCGTCTGGACGTACTAACAAGTCCACTTCAGTACCAATGGCGAGTTCATCGCTCAATACTCCACGAATGCGCCCCAGATCCGACTCTAAGCAATGGTAATCGCACACCACCGCAGACAGAAAATCCCCTTGGCCAACGAATCTTGCCGTAAACCGACTTTCAGGTCGATGGTAGATCTGATATGGCGTTCCATATTGATGAATTTCCCCCGCTTCCATCACCGCGATGACGTCCGCCATGGCAAACGCTTCCATCTGATCATGGGTAACCAAGATAGCACTCATACCTTCATGCTTTAGAATCTGGCGAATGTCTGGTACCAACTCTTCGCGCAACTTAGCATCCAAGCCAGAAAACGGCTCATCCATTAATAACAATTTAGGCTTAGGTGCCATGGCTCTTGCCAACGCCACCCTTTGCTGCTGGCCACCAGATAATGAATGCGGATAGCGCATTTCATAGCCGACCAAACCAATCAATTCCAGCAGCTCATCGACCCGAGCTTTGGTCGCACTTTTAGTCATGCCCTTAAGGCCGAATGCAATATTCTCCACTATGGTAAGGTGCGGAAAAAGCGCAATGTCTTGAAACACCATGCCAATCTGACGTTGCTCTGGAGGCAGCAAATAGTCAACGCTGGAAATCACCTCGCCATTCAATGAAATAGCCCCAGATAAGACGGCTTCAAAACCCGCAATAGCACGCAACAAGGTCGATTTACCACAGCCACTGGGGCCCAATAGACAGCCAATTTGGCCGGCGCTTAAATCAAACGACACATTATGTACTACAGCTTGCCCGTGATACCCGACAGACAATCCGCTAACTGTTAACTCTTGCAGTACCTTACTTGATGAAAAAGAACTCATGACGCTTCCTGAATCGACCCTGTGGCTAACCGGGCTTTATAAAAATAACGCCACTCAACGCGGCCTAATGATGTTTTGATATTGAACGATTGAGCAACACGACTGGAATCAAACCCACTAAAACGATCATTATCGATGCCGGAGCCGCGTCCACTAAACGCTCATCCGAGGCCAATTCAAACGCACGTACCGCCAAGGTATTAAAATTAAATGGCCGCAGAATTAACGTCGCTGGCAGCTCTTTTAACACATCGACGAAAACAATCAGCAAGGCCGTCAGTACAGACCCTTTAAGTAATGGAAAATGCACGCGCTTTAACACCTGCAGAGGCGTCAATCCTAAAGATCTCGCCGCCATGTCCATGCTGGGTTTAATCTTACCGAGGCCACTTTGTACCGCCCCTAAAGACACCGCCATAAAGCGCACCGCATAGGCAAACAATAACGCAACTATGGTGCCAGAGAACAGCAAGCCAATGTTATCACCGGTGACCTCTTTTACCATCTCAATCAGCCTATGATCCAGCCAAGCCAACGGCACAATCACACCAATTGCGATAATAGTGCCGGGCAATGCATAGCCGACGCCAGCACTGGCAACCGCACTGGAAACACTTCGACTAGGATGCAAACGCAATGCGTAAGACAACACCAAAGCCAATGCCACAACAATTAAGGCGGCCAAAAAGGCCAAGTAAAAAGAGTGCCACGCCAGCAGAAGAAAATCCCACGTCAAAGGCTCAGCCTCAAATAGGGACCAATACAATAAGACTCCCGCAGGCAATAAGAAGCCAAATAGCACTGGCAAGAAGCAAAACACACACGCAACCACGCCACGCCAACCCGACAACACCAACTCCCTCTGACTCGCTTTGCGTAATCCCGACGCGTGATAGCGTAATTTACGTCGAGAATATCGTTCGGTGAAAATCAGCACACAGACAAACAATAGCAAGACGCCCGCTAATTGTGACGCCCCCGCAAGATCACCAAAACCGTAAAAGGTGCGCATGATGCCCGTCGTAAAAGTAGCCACACCGAAATATTGCACCGTACCGTAATCGGCAAGCACTTCCATCATCGCCAGTGTTAAGCCCGCGATAATCGCTGGACGTGCCAATGGCAAAGCCAAGCAAAAAAACGCCGAGAGATTTGAATAGCCCAGCGTTCGACTCACTTCTAATGTATTCGCCGACTGCTCTAGAAAGGCCGCTCGGCTCATCAAATACACGTAAGGATAAAGCACCAGACTGAGCATGATCACCGCTCCACCTAAGGAGCGAATTTCAAAAAACCAGTACTCACCGTAACCCAGCCCACTCAAGGCCCGAATGGTCTCTTGAACAGGGCCAGCAAAATCCAGTAAACCGGTATAGGTGTACGCAATGATGTAAGCGGGCATTGCCAACGGCAACAGCAGCGCCCAGCTCAAAAAAGACGAGCCAGGAAAACGACAGACACTGGTTAGCCACGCAACAGGCACCCCGATCAACAGCACACCAACAGCAACGCCGACCATTAAGAGCAACGAATTGCTTACATAATCCGCTAGCACAGTGCGCCATAAATGGGCCCATACGCCGTCACTGCCCGCAAACACATTGGCCACGACCACCAACACAGGCAAAGCAAGAGCCACAGCAATCGCCATGGTCAGCCACTTTAACCAAGCAAAAGGAGCCTGTGTCTGCGCTATTTTTTGCTTAGACATTTTCATTCGTCCACATCGAGTGCCAACAAAACAAAGCCCAAAAAGACAAGGTTTTAGACAAGAATCCTACTTCCAACCTGCTTCATCCATCAATTCAACCGCAAGGCGATTGTTATCACCCAAGACACTCAATGACAATGAATCGGCTTTGAAAGTGCCAAAAGTTTGCAATACTTTAGGTGGCTCAATGCCTTTCACCACAGGGTATTCATTGTTCACTTCTGCGTACCATTCTTGCGTTTCATGACTCGTTAAAAAACGAATCAACTTCACTGCGTTTTCTTTATGTTCAGCGGACGCCGTCACCCCAGCACCACTTACATTAACATGGGCGCCACGCTGCCCTTTCGCTTGGTTAGGCCAGAAAATGGCCAACGAATTAAACACCGCTTGATCCTTCGCTTTGTCGCTATTGCCCATACGCCCAAAATAATAGGTATTGGCTAAGGTAACGTCACACACACCCGCCGCAACGGCTTTAAGTAAGTCGGTGTCGCCACCAAACGGTGGTCGAGCGAAGTTCGCAACAAAACCTTTTAGCCATTTTGACGTCGCTTCTTTACCATCGGCATCAATCATCGACGCTACCAGCGACTGATTATAAATATTACTTGATGAACGTACACAAATACGACCCTTCCACTTTGCATCGGCCAACCCTTCATAGGTTGAAAACTCACTGGCATCGACTTTTTTCGGATTGTAAAAAATCACTCGCGCGCGCTGCGACAGACCAAACCAGTAGTCGTCGCTGTCTTTCAAGTTAGCAGGAATAGTACTTTCCAATTCAGCGTCTTGAATCGGCTGTAAGACACCCGCTTTCTTAGCTCGGTACAAACGACCGGCGTCTACCGTAATAAAGACATCTGCTGGACTTGCTGAGCCTTCGACTTGCAAACGACGTAGTAGCGCATCTGCAGAGCCAGTCACCAAATTCACGTTAATGCCTGTGCCTGTGGTAAAACGATCCAACATAGGTTTGATCAAGGCTTCTTTGCGAGCCGAGTAGACATTGACTTCTTCTGTGGCAGAAGCGGTCATTGAAGCGCCTAAAATTGACGCGGCCAACACCACATGAGAGGCGCGCGCTGGCGATGAGAAAGATGAAAGTGCAGACCATTGAAACGTCATAATTGACTCTCTTATTTGTTCGCAATAATAAAATATAATTGGCATCATCCATTAATATTGAATCGAAAACCAATCACCAGTAATTCACAATCAAGACAAGATACCCCTTAGGCGAGAGGGCTATCTTGTCTTGATTCTGTTGTCGTCGCTGTTTTTTTCTTCGCTCGTATCTTTATACGCTGAAAAGGCGATACGTATTGCCCTATCACGCCAGCTTGGTCGAGAGCAGACAAGGTACCATAGCGCAATGTTTGCTGGTCACTGCCGAATTGAAAACACCGAAACCATCGATCCCAGATGGACAACACCACCCCAAAATTACAGTCATAATGTTCTACGGCAACCGAATGATGCAATTGATGCTGAGCCGGTGAAATTAGCCAACGCTCTATGGTTTTGCCATAACTTATCGGTACTGGAGAGTGCCTCAAATTCGCACCGCACACATTAAAGACATAAGTGACGACAAACACGCCGCCTATCATCAACAATGAGACTTGGCCTGGAAATACGCTAACGAACAGTGCAACTAACGCACCCTGAACCAGTAAAGAACGGCCATAAAACAGCAAGCCTTCAACAGGATGCGTTCTTAATACGGTAAAGGGGGTTAACACCTCGGCACTATGATGCACACGATGAAAAGCCCACAACCATGACCAACGATGCATTAACCAGTGCAAACCAAACCGTGAAAAGTCATCCAGTAAAAAATAACACAAGGAAAAGATCGCCACGACGCTCCAATCTGGCAGAGCGACAGGCAACGGCGATAAGCCTAGCTCACGCAATTGATACATCAACCACGTTACTACCCCAAGAGTGGTAATCACCTTGGGAAACACCAACGACAATATCAGCCGGTTACACAACCAAAGACCATAATCGACCCGCGCGGATGGGTGCCACCAGAGACGCCAAGAAAACAGCATTTTCAAGCGTCCGATGCCCTTTTTTCCATAGCGAAACAGAAAGAGAGCAAACGCAAAAAAGAGCGCCGATGCTAAATAGCAGATCGACACTCTTTTACTAGGGTTTAGCAAATCACTCGCTGCCAGAGACAGCTCGTTGATTAACCAAACCCCATAATCGGCCATTATCATGATGATAAAACGTCGCTAGCCATAAAACGGATTAATCGTTTTCTGCACTAGGGCCGGATTTTAGTTGCTCTAACACATCGTCCATGCCGCCTGTACGGTCATTTAATTTCGCCGTTAAGGCAAAATGACTGCCTAATAGATTTTGTACTTTCAACATATTCAATTTGTATTCTTGCATGCTGATTGATTCCGCTTGAGTAAAGTCCCCTTTGCTGTTGGCTGCAACAACTTGAGCATTGCCAAACAACACTGGACTAAAACCAATCAAACGATCCAGTTGTGACTGGGCACGACCTAGATCACGACCTGCCGCTCCAAGAGACAAAGCGAAACCTTTCAGTTCACCCCAATGTTTTACATAATTTCGGTAAGCTTTTTTCACATCACCGTTAGACTCTTCAATAATGGCGATTTTTTCCAAATCTGCGTACACGCTACCCGCGTATTTGAATGCCGCTTCGGCAATCACTTGTTGCCAAGCCACACCAATCACGTTCGCGTAACCTTTTAGCTCTTCACGTTGTGCGGCGCTAAGCACTTTGCCTTTGGCGTCTTGAATCAAGCTACGACCATCGTAGAAGGCTTGCAAAATCGTATGGAAATAATTTGTCTTACCACTGGCGTCAATGCTCGCAGCGTAATATGCGTGCGCAAAGGCCATTTCCGTTTTCAGATCAACCACACCGTCTCTATTCAAATCCGCTTTTGCGAAGTAATCAGGGTTCAACTTTACGATTTGAACCACTTCTTTTGGCGTCAATTCCAAACCATTTATTGGCGCACCAAAGTAACCAAACGCTTCATCCCAAACATGCTCTTTACCAGTATAAGCCGCGCCCTTGCTGTAAGGCTTATCGTTTGGCTTAACATCCGCTTCGAGTTTTTCATCAAGGTAGCCGTTCACTGCCTTGTTATAAAACACCGCACCCATGGTGAATTTAGAAATCAACTGTGTGTAATCATAACCATTAACAGGGTCATAACCGCCCTTTGTGTTGGCGGCGTTGGTGACCATTTGCTGCAACACTTCTGGGCCAGTCAAATTGCCAGGCCAACCGGTAATGGTGCCAGGGTAAGCACTCGACATTAAGTCTTTGCCTTTTGACAGCTCGTCAATACTAGACTGTTTGATCGGGAAACCTTTTTTACTGACCGGGTCTAAAATGCTTAGGCCTTCTGCTTTGCTGGAAAAGTACGATTCCATCAACGCCAAATCACCGCTTTTGGATGCTTTTTTAAGAGAGTTGTGCAAAGCATGACGAGCGATTTGACCGCCATAAGAAACCGATGAAGTCGCATCGCCTTTATAATCTGGCAAAGAAACTGGAAACTCATAAGTCTGTGCATGAGCCGACAGTGCGCTCGCTCCAATAAGAACCGTAAGTATTGTTTTTTTCATAAAAGCTACCTAGTTACATTCAAAAAAGATCAGAACAAAAATGGGTAATGATAAGACTCAAATAAAATTTGAATGAGATTTGTTATCATTACTGTTCTTTTACAGTTTAACTGACCCTAGCAATTCTCATAAGTTCCAAGAAATATTCAAAAATAACCAAATACACTTTTAATCAGTAAAAAACGGCCCGAATTTACTCATTAAAAAGGCCGTTTAAGTGAATACTTAAACGGCCTTAGAAAATGCCTTAGATTAATAAAACTTACCGCCTAAGGCACTGAATGCCCTTGAGAAGCAGTCCAAATTCTGAACCAATCATCATCGCTCAATACTAATTTAGTCGCGCTAACAACACGCTCAAGTCGCTCAATTTTTCCCGACCCCATCACTGGACAAATCCCTGATGGGTGGCGCAACAACCAAGCAATAACAACCTTATCTATAGAAACTTCGCGTCTCGTTGCAATCTCTTGCAACACACACCGCACTCTTAGTATTTTTTCATTTCCCTCTACCCCTTGGTGATCAGAAGCTGAGAACAAAGCCCCTCCTGCCAACGGCGACCACGCCATTGGCGTCACTGCATGTTGCTGAGCGTGGTCTAAGGTGCCGTCTTCAAAATGCTGTAGTGCAATAGGCGACAGCTCTAGTTGATTAACCACTAAAGGCGCATCCAAGCGAGACTGTAAAAGATCAAACTGAGAAGCGGTGAAGTTAGAAACACCGAAATGCTTTACTTTACCCAGTGTAAATAAGTGATCAAGCGTTTGCGCCACCTCATCAGCATCCATCAAAGGGCTGGGGCGATGCAACAACAAGGTATCTATGTATTCACATTGCAAAGCCGCTAACGAAGCATCCACGCTGTCAATAATATGTTGGCTACGGTAATCGTAGCGATGAAAACCAACATCAGGTCGATTACCAGAAGGCAGAAGAATACCGCATTTAGTGATGATCTCCATGTTATCGCGTAATGCAGGCTTTAGCGCTAAAGCCTCACCAAATAACCCTTCACACAGATAATCGCCATAAATATCGGCGTGATCAAACGTGGTCACGCCTAACGCCAAACTTGCTTCAATAAAAGCCAATCGCTCGGCCGGTGACATATTCCATTCAGCACAACGCCAAAAGCCTTGTGCGATTCGAGATCCTTCAAACCCCAAAGGGTGATATTGATGGCGCATAACGGAACGTCCTTTTGTGTTTTAAATACAAATATGCATTCTAAGCCATCTCACTTTCATCGCAAACTCTCAGCGTTTATTTCCATTTTTCAATGGTGAATATCCCTTCTTCTGGAAAGAAAAACTCGTCGCAGTTAGCACCACCACCGATTCGATCCACCACCAAAAAATCAGACGTTTCCTGTAACGCTAATAATGGATGATGCCAAGTACCTTGTCGGTAATTAACACCTTGTTTGGAATGAACATAAAACAAGCGAAGTTTCGCAAGATCCGGTTGATCATTGTCACCATTAGGAGCAACAACAACCAAATACGGCAGATCTTGCAGTGGAACAAAAGCTTGCGACCCTTTCGGGTGCCTTTCCAGCATATTAATAGGCATTGGGAAGCGCCTAGCTTGCCCTCGGAAGACGCTTATACCAGCACGAGCGTTATCCGTTGATTGAGCACTGTCACCTCCTTCAAAAGCCACCTCAGCTAGATTATGAAAACGCTGAGTCGTCCCGCCATTGATCAAAAACGAATGAGCCGCCTCATTCGCCTCGATCACATCTCCAAAAGGCGCAAAAGCCTCTACCGTTAATGTTTCTGGAATAAGTATCATAACAACGCCTTAAAGAACGGGTTTACCGATTGCTCGAATACGACTGATACCACCATCAGGGAAGATATTTACCCGTAGATGTGTAATCGGACCTACACTCTCCAACGCTTCTTTAAATGAATGTTCTTGATCGGCACCTAATTTAGATTTTGGTAACAGCTCTTGCCAATATAAGCTTTGAGCCGCCAATGTACTTTCTGGTAAATTTTGAACATCCGCGACCTGGATAGAACACGCATCAGCGAAGTTGCCTTTAAAGAAAGCGGTATCAATGATTATTTCTTCAATGTCACCACGATGACCCAATGCTAAAATAACCCAATCATTACCTGGTTCACGACGGCGACGAGTTTCCCAGCCATCGCCCATATTAAGACCTTTACCTGGTAAGTTTAAGTTGTGCTTAGTGCCGAAATGCTCATCATTAGCACTGATCGCACGACCACCCACTTCCATCGCTAACAAATCCAACGATTGTGATGCTAACCCGTCCCACTCTACTTCAGGCTGACCATAAACACGCAAGCGAGCGACGCCGCCGTCAGGGTAAATATTTAACCGAATATGGGTATATACCTCGTTACTTTCTATATCGACAAGCTTTTGGGTATTGCCTTCAAGTGCAACTGTTTCTGTAAGCGGTGTCCATACAGTCGTTTCCGTTGGCGCGCCATCACTAAAACACGCTTCTAACATTGCCGCCGGTGCAAAATTACCCGTAAAGTGGCGCGTATCAATTTCCACTTTATTAATGCGCCCAGATACAGCTAATTGAACAATACAGTAATCATAGCCTTGTTCACGTTTACGTCTGGTTTCCCAGCCGTCCATCCATTTACCATTATCGTCGTATTTTCCAGGGATAAAGACAGGATCGCTGTCTTGTAGCATTCTTTCTTTTGGCGCAAAAAAATCGTCGTTGGCAAACAGTGCTTTTGCACCTAAACGCTCTGAGGCTAGATTTACACCATACCAAACGGTGGTAGATTGAGACATGAATACTCCTTATATAGCGGCACAGAACAGAGAAACATTCCAAGCATAATTGTGATTTAATGAATACATAGATAATACATTTGTTTCAAAATAAGAAAAGATAAAACTTTTGAATCTTTTATTTAAGTAACCAATCGAGAACTAACTTTGCACGCCCCCTTCCCTGTCGCCGCGTTTTCCTTCATTATTTGTCAACTCGCGAATTAATATGACACTAATGATGCAAGATCAATCGATAGAACAACGAATTAAGCTTATTTACGACCAACTTTCGCCTACTCAGCAAAAGCTGGCTGCCTGTATCCTAAACCATCAGGGGGACATTGCGACCTACTCTGCTACTGAGCTTGCTAAGCTTGCTGATGTTTCTAAATCCGCCGTAACGCGCTTATTACAACGCTTAGGGTACAAGGATTTTACCGAAGTCAAAAAACAGGTACGCGCTGCTCGTCGCTGGGGAGCCCCTATTGCCGAGAAACAACCGGATAATCGTCCGCTGTCGACACTCTTTCAAGATTACGTTACCTGTGATCAGAGCAATATTCGTCGCACCTTAGAGTCGATCAATACAAAAGATTATCAAACGGCTATTCGCTGGATTAGCCTTGCAGAAAAAGTCTACATTATTGGCTATCGAAATAATCACGCCCTTGGTCTACACCTGCGCCAACAGCTCACTCAATGTCGAACTGGAGTGCAACTATTGCCACTACCAGGCCAAACACTGGGCGAAGAAGTGGCCGGTTTCACCAAAGAAGACATCGTGATTATTATGGGAGTGCGACGTCGTCCTTCTTGGCTAAAAAACCTCATGATAAGCTTACGCCAAAAAGGCATTAGGCTGGTTTACATTACTGACCATGCAGATGTTAATCCTCACGAAATTAGCGACTTACATTTCCCTTGTGTCGTCCGTGGCGTTTCTGCCTTTGACTCCTATGCCAGCGTGATGAACCTAATCAGCATGATCGCCAGCAGTGTTTATCAAGAAAGCTATGACAGCGCAAATGAGCGCATCCAAACCATCGAAGCCACCTATCAAACACTCAACGAGTTAGATATGGCGGCGCTAAACAATGGCGCCTTAATCGATAATTTTAGCGAAAACGAATAAGCAAACGGTGAATCACTCACCGTCATAATACGAATATATATAAGAAACCTAACGGACTTTATGATGAACTCAATAACACTTGGCCCTCTTTCCCACGCCAATGGCGAAATCCAAATACCTGGATCTAAAAGCCTTTCAAACCGTATTTTACTACTGTCCACGCTAGCTAAGGGCACCACTAAAATTACAAATTTGCTAGACAGTGACGACATCAAACACATGCTCGCTAGTTTAACAAAGTTAGGGGTTAACTACTCTCTAGAAGACCAAGGCACCACCTGTATATTGGAAGGCCTTGCAGGTCCAATCCAAGCTGACTTTGGCGACTTATTCTTAGGCAATGCAGGTACCGCCATGCGACCATTGACTGCAGCACTTTGCTTAGGACAAGGTGAATTCCACCTTCACGGTGAGCCGCGCATGCACGAGCGCCCAATCGGCGATCTAGTCGATGCGTTGCAAGCACTTGGTGTAGACATTAGCTACGAAGGCGATACCAACTACCCACCACTTTGCATTAAAGCCAATGGTTTATCCGGTGGCGAAGTCTCTATCAAAGGGAATATTTCTAGCCAATTCCTAACCGCCATTCTGATGAGCGCCCCTCTGGCTCAAGGCGACTTAACCATCAAAGTAGACGGTGAATTAGTCTCTAAGCCTTATATCGATATTACACTGCACGCGATGAAGCAATTCGGAGTGGAGGTAGAAAATCAAAATTACCAAGCCTTTGTTGTCAAAGGCCAGCAAACATACCAAAGCCCTGGTGAAATCATGGTGGAAGGCGATGCGTCTTCAGCATCTTACTTCTTAGCGGCCGCAGCCATTGCTGGGGGTAAAATTAAGGTACACGGTGTCGGTACAGACAGCGTACAAGGGGATGTGAAATTTGCCGATGTGTTAGCTCAAATGGGCGCTAAAATCACTTACGGCCCAACTTGGATAGAAGCTGAGCACTGTGAATTAAATGGCGTAGACTTGGATATGAATCACATCCCAGATGCGGCCATGACCATTGCGACAACCGCACTATTTGCTAAAGGCCCTACTACGATCCGCAATATTTATAACTGGCGCGTCAAAGAAACAGATCGCTTATACGCCATGGCAACCGAGCTTAAAAAGCTGGGCGCTGACGTTATTGAAGGGGAAGATTTTATTACCGTTACCCCAGTAGCCAAGCTAAACCATGCTGCGATCGACACCTACAATGATCACCGCATTGCCATGTGTTTCTCACTGGTTGCTTTTTCAGACACCCCAGTCACCATCAATGATCCGGGTTGTACCTCAAAAACCTTCCCGACCTACTTTGAGTTATTCAACACGGTTACTAGCTAAAACGTCATTTGAAATAGAAGACACCGCCTCCCATCTTGTAAGATGAGGCGGTGTCTTATTCATGTAGGTAACATCCCTTACTCCTTTGGCACTGTAGATAATGCCACTGCCCTTTTTTACGGTCTGATATTATCAATAAAAAAGCCCCAGTTTTATACAACCGAGGCTCAGTTCAACATCAATCTATTGGCTTGATTTAACTTAAGGCAGCTGACTTTTCAATACCGCTATGTGATTTTGCAAATCGTCAATTTTATCCAGCAATTCAAGGCTAAGAGCAACACCCGATAAGTTTAGCTCTAACTCATCCATCAATCTTTGCGCACGCTGTAATCTGACCACTGCTTGCGTATTAAAATGCCAAATAGCAGGAGATGGACGCTCGATGGGCTCCACAATACCGTATTCAATCATTTCAATAATGATGTCAGTATGTGAACCACATCGCTCACAGACTTCCTCTAAAGTGAATAGCCTATGCTCGCTTAGAGTAGACTCGATAACCACTATCTCTGACTTAGACATAATCTACCCCTCGAAAACATGGCGTGGGTTAAAATCAGCTTCACATTCAGATAACTTCTGATAAAGCGCTTCTGCCTCACTACTGTGTGAAGTTGGCAAGCTAACTTGTAGTGTAACAATTTGATCGCCTGCTTTTTCACCTGTTTTGCCAACCAAGCCTTTGCCTTTAATGCGCAGCTTGTTACCACTGTTGGCGCCTTTAGGCACTTTCAATTTCACCTTACCACTGATAGTAGGTGCTTCTACTGACGTACCCAGCGCGGCTTCCCAACAACTAATAGGCAAAGTAAGTAAAATATTTTTTCCATCTACAGCAAAATAAGGGTGCGGAGCAAATTCAATCTCAAGCAGTAAATCACCTGCTTTACCTTCACCAACACCCGCTTCGCCCTGTCCAGCCAAACGAATATGCTGACCCTGCATCACGCCTGCAGGAATTTTAACATTGAGTACTTTATCACGCTGTCTTATAAAACCATTTTCATCTGGTTCAGAAACCCGCAAAGATAATTGTCGCTGGCAACCTTCGTAGGCTTCTTCTAAAAACAGGGCGATTTTATGGTGTATATCGCGCCCGCGATGATTGGCCGAATGGTGACTTTGAGAACGATGAGTTGAACCACCGGCCTGATGAAAACCACCACCTTGAGCGCCAAAAATTGAATCGAAGAAATCACTAAAGTCGCCACTCCCTCCTGGACCAAACCCGCCATTATCAGCGTGAGCATTCTGCCAATTTGGCGGTGGTCTAAATCCACCATCTGCCTGACGTGTCCCTTGCTGACGCAACATATCGTATTCAGCTCGTTTTTCGGCGTCTTTTAATACGGTATAAGCTTCACCAACTTCTTTAAAATGCTGTTCAGCATCTTTTTCTTTGCTGACATCGGGATGATATTTTCGAGCGAGTTTTCGATAGCTCGATTTTATCGTCGAGACATCAGCTTGCTCAGGCACACCCAAAATTTTGTAATAGTCTTTAAACTCCATAATGTCTCTCTTTCATAAAAAGAACCCCTGTTACGGCTTTAAGGAAGATATAAATAAATTACTACTATTAGCATACTCTTTTGCTCGGCTTGCGCTGTCTAATATTCACACAAGATTGATCTAGATCGTCCTTACAGGAAACATAATGCGAATTGTATGACATGGATCGTCTCTGCTTTGGCATTAAAAAAGCCCCAGTTTTTTTTCAAACTGAGGCAATACTCTCAACAACAATCGAATAATGTATTTAAATCTGACTCAATTAAGCTATTTTAAGAAACATAGCTTAAAGCTATAAAATCAACTTTCTTTGGGTGGCTTAGGTGCTTGTTTTCCGTAATTCTCTAACTTCTTAATTTGATCTGGAGTCAATAATGCATACAACTCAGCACGGCTTTTCGCGTATTGAATGGTTAATTGCTTAGTAAGATCGGCGCTTTTCTCGGCTAATTTATCCACTTGCTTCATGTACGTTTTATCTTTTGGGGATAGCGCATTCAACGCATGACGATTTTCACCTAGCTGCATTTGCATAGTGCGGATTTTTTCGCCATCTACTTTAAACAATGAAGAGACCTTCTTTTCAGTCACCGCATTCAAATCTAATTTTTTGGCCATATCGGCGGCCATGCTATCCGCAATTTGTTGACTCGTTGCTGCGGTGGTATGAGCTTTTGGCAATGATGATTGGGTGTCTGCAAGTGCATTGGTGGCCACTCCCGACAGAATAACGGCACTTAACCCAACAACACTTAGTATTCCTGCTTTTTTGCGATTCAGCATAATAATTCTTTAAGCCCCTTCTCAACTGATTTATTAGATTTCATTATGGCGATAAATTCGCCAAACAATACCAAAGAGAGAGGAATAAGATGCCAAACTTGTCATCAAAACGTAAAAGAAAAGTCGTCATTACAATGTAATTTAGTAAAGTCCGAAGCAACGCTCAAGAGTGTCATACAAAAATACATATCTATCCACGTAGTGAAGGGGGGCGTTTTTTTGATCAAATGTTTTTGAATAAATACTGCAAAAGCGTATGCATAAAGTCATGGATGGCCAGTACATGGTTCATCATTTCACGATCAATTTGAACTAATTGAGCAATGTCAGATTTCGGTATCCGGCAAAGCTCTTGAGCCAGTTGATTCAACAAGTCCATCTCATTTGCAATACTCAGATAGCTAGGTTGAGAGCGAAAGTTAAATTCATTGTCAGTGCCATGGTAGTACCAATCTGCAAACTTCGTTGTTTTAACATCCAAATTTTGCGCAGATAAATCCCCTTTTGAAACAGCCAAAACCACTTCTGTTTGCCATTTATTCAACTCAAGAACAGCAGAGGACATATGAGCAAAACCCATCGATTGATAACCGGATTCCATAAGCATAGCGATATTACTCGCGGTGTTTTGAAAAGAGGCCGCCAACGCTGAGCTAGAATCACTGACCTTTTGAGATGAACAATGAAGCAATTCAATTTGCCCACAGACTAAGGTTGTTCTTTCGTCAATACGCTGGACTAAAGCTGAAATATTTTCACTAGATTCCCTAGTCTTATTTGCCAACGACCTAACCTCATCAGCGACGACCGCAAAACCACGTCCATGTTCCCCTGCTCGTGCTGCTTCAATAGCGGCGTTCAACGCAAGTAAATTAGTTTGTGCAGAAATACTTTGTATCGTATCAATAAAACCTTTTATGTCAGCGGCAATGCCTTTAAGCTCGTTCATATCTTGCAAACTAAGACGTGTTTGTAAGGCGATGTCAGACATATCTTTTGTTAATGTAACAATCCCTTGTTTGTTTTTCTCAATATCGCCATTCGTCCCTTCAGACGCGCTCATCGGATCAAACAAACGTTCTGAAATTTCATTAATGGTGTCTAATACAGGGCCTAAAACAGCTTGCTTCGCATCAAGAAATTGTTCTGAATAACTATTGGTTGGTGGTAAATTTTGTTGTTCAAGCGCCTGCACTACACTTTTTTCTCTTAGCGAAAACACCTCTTCTTCTAGCAAGCGTTTTTCTTTTTTAACGGCCATTAATTCATTTTCTAGCAACTTAATTCGTTTCGTTCCAAACAGCATAATCATCCTTAGTGTTGAATACTCGCCAGAGCGCATACAAAAGCTAGCCGCCAGCGACTCATCATTTAAGCTGGCGGCGACTCTCAAAATTCGACTCTTTAATCCATGTCTGCTTCAAACAAATCTCGTTTCATATAAAATTTCACCCACACAGCAGCAATCAAACAAATCACACTCAGCATGCCACCAGCAATACTGTAGACCGTTTGCGTCATTTCAGGAGAGGGTGAGTTGTTCAGCGCTACATACACCATGGCTGCAATACCGAGAATCTGAGGCAGCGGATAAAACGGTGTCTTGTATGGGCGTTGATGCTTTGGCATGCGCATACGTAATACAATGACATCCACATGAGCAATGATATAAGCCAATAAGTAGCTAGTCGTCGCGGCAATGACCAAGACGATCAGTGAATCAATACCAAGCGCTACAAAAGGAATAGATGACAACACGGCCATCATCACAATTCCAACCCAAGGCGTGTTGAAACGGTTCGTTGCTTTTAACACTGGAAAGGCTTGTTTATCTTTAGCCATGCCATGCAACATACGCGGTAAAGCCGCTAAAATAGTATTGATGGTACTGCATGTTGCCGCCAGTCCCATAATAGTCGCAATGAACAAACCCGCTTTGCCAAACACCGCGTTCGAGTAATCTAAATACGGAATGGGTGATCCCAATAAAGTTTCCGTATTGAGATATAAACTCGCACCATATACGAACAAGGCAAATATTCCAAAGATGGCAAATAACGACAACTGCATGGCTTTGGGGATATTTTTCACTGGGTCTTTTACCTCATTAATCATTGGGCAAATATATTCAGCGCCAACAAATAACCACATTGCCAGAGCAATAAGCCCGATAAAACTACCATCGACAACGCCATCAAATCCCCAGCTAACATGGGTGCCTGAAACAACAGCATGAGGCTGATCTATCCCGGTAATGGCCACTAGCCCGAGAATAATTAGCGCACTTACAAGAATGAATGCCAGCACATTCTGTACCTTGGCAAATACATCCGCTCCGACCAAATTTGTAATAGTCAGCACAACAAGAATTGCTAAAGGGATGACTTTTTCTGGGAACACGCCGGGCAATAGCTCACCTACCATGGCATCGACCAAAAACATTTCTACCGGTATTGCTAAGCAAGCCACAACAACATAACCGGCAAACACAGCAACAATCGCTGGAAAATGACCAATTGCCTTTTGGGTATAAGTGGCCAATGTCCCTTCTTGAGGAAACATCAACGACAATTCCGCAAAACTCATGGCATTACACTGAGAAATCAACAGTGCTGCCATCATGGCGAATAGAAAGGTGGTTCCACCCATCCCTACTCCTTGTAAACCAGAGATCATCGCTCCCTGTACAATAACCAAGCCGATACAGATCGACATCATGGTCAATAACCCAATCTTTTTCGAGCTTGAGTTTAGTAAGGCATTACTGCTCGCCATTTTTGCGTTTTGTGTCACGGTAAGGTCACTCATAATAATGTTCCTTTTCAATGAATAGAAATTAGCTATTTCAGAACCGATCAAATCGATAAGGGCTTGGGTCAATAAGAGGAGCAGCATTGGATACAAGGTCCGCGGCCAATTGTCCGGCAGCAGGTCCAGTACCGAAACCATGTCCTGAAAAACCCGTTGCGAGCGTCAGTCCTGGCATTGCTTTTACATGATCGATAACAGGATTTGAGTCAGGAGTGATGTCAATCAGACCTGCCCAGGCTTCCGCCAACTCCGCATTATTAAAAATGGGCCAAGCATCACGAAGGTTCGTCATCGCTTCATGGTTGAGCGCGGGGTTTACTGCAGGGTTCATGGTACGAATACGCTCAAATGGGCTAACACTGTCCGCTTTCC
The DNA here is from genome assembly GCF_038155025.1 of Marinomonas sp. TI.3.20. Lineage (NCBI taxonomy): Bacteria > Pseudomonadati > Pseudomonadota > Gammaproteobacteria > Oceanospirillales > Oceanospirillaceae > Marinomonas > Marinomonas sp. TI.3.20. Next base: position 85,175 of record NZ_JBAKAS010000002.1, read on the forward strand.
AGCGGCGTTTCAGCGCCAAATCTTTAAAGAAATAACGCCCCATTGATACACGTAAAAAACGTCGTTGAGCACGCAACTGCGCTAAGTAACGCCATCCCACAGTGAAATGGTCTAGCGTAATAGGCGCATCTAATGCCCCACGCTGAGTGACGATAAAGCCACCATCTTGATGTTTTCTAAAAGAGAAATCCGGTGCACCCACGGCAATATCCGTTGGACCTTCCATCGGCTTGGTACGCATAACAGAGCAAATTACTGGCAGAGTCGGTAACGAGATACCATGATTCCCTAAAAAGCGTCGCGACCACGCACCACTCGCTAGCAACACTTGTTCACAGCGGATTTCCCCTTTTTCTGTGACCACACCACTCACCTTTCCTCCAGAAGTCGACAACATGCGAACGGCGCAGTGCTGGATGATAATGGCACCCTTTTCAATCGCCGCTTTGGCCATCATAGGAACAGCATCAGAAGGCTCGGCTCGACCATCAGAGCCGGTATAAATACCCCCCACCCAATCCCCTTTTCCACCTGGAACGCGTTGATCAACTTGTGCGGAGCTTAATAAAGTAGAATCAAGGTCAAACGACTTCACCGAGTTTAGCCACGCTTCATGAGTTGCCATTTGCTCATCGTCTTTGGCAAGAAACATAATCCCTGCTTGTTGGTAACCTAATGAATGACCCACACGCTCTGGCATTTCGGACCACAAGCGATCTGCGGCCATCGCCAATGGAATATCTGCCGCATGCCGGCTGGTTTTACGCACCCAACCTAAATTTCGCGAAGACTGCTCACCCGCCACATGGCCTTTTTCAATCAATACAACTGGAATATTGCGCTCGGCTAACGTCAGTGCCGCGGACACCCCCACAATACCGCCGCCAATAATCACCACCGTCGTCGCTGCAGGGAGTTCATCTGTCGTATTGAATCTATCGAGTGTTTTTGTCATACCCTTGCCCTATCCATTACTTAATGCCCAGAGCCATTCGGCCCAATCATGACGGAATGCCGCTTAAGACAGCTGTCTCGTTTCAAGCTCTGCTGTGGCGGCACCACGATACGCAGTCACCTCCAATTCAACCTTATATTCGCTGGAACCTAATGGTGGCGATGTTACCGTCGTAGCAGGGTCAATGCCTTTAAACTTAGTGCCGATAAAGTCCATCACTGCCATGGTGTCCGCAGGATTCTGAATAAAGACTCGAGACATCACAACGTCGCCTAAACAGGCCTCTACCGACGCTAACGCCGCTTCAATGTTGTCGAACACTTGTTGAGTTTGTTGCAGTAAATCGTCTGGAATTTCTTTGCTGACAGGATTGCGGCCCGCTGTATTGGAGACATAAATCCAATTATCAACGGCTACAAGTCGGGAATAGCTCGCGGACTCTTCGAATTTAGAGCCCGTTTTTAGTTTTATAATTTTCGCCATGGGGTTACCTAATAAGTTAAATAAGAATGATCTGAAGAGCACAAAACACACTTAATGCACTCTTCCATTGCACGATGAAATTAACGAAGTTCTGGGGTATCCCAGAGATTCAATTTCACACCAATATTCTTCTCTAACGCATTACGATAAATTTTAGTGGCCCATGCCACGTCTTCCGTTGGCAACCCACCGACAGACAAGATGATAATTTCTTCGTCATTTAAACGCCCCGGCGCAGCACCAGCCGCTATGGCTCCTAGGTCTTCAAGGCTGTCTTTACTCATTAATCCCTCTTCGACCATATCTAGAAAGCGACAGCCGATGATAGGAATGTACATATGAGATGGCTTTGGCGCTTCTTCATACCAAGCGTCGTATAGACCTGGGTTGTCGAGAATTTTACGTACATCGTCTTTTTCAAGATCTTCGTCTAATCGGCAATAAGCAGGCATAGAAATATACGCCCCTGATTTCACCCACTCTCGCTTCACTATCGGGTAAGTCGACACATCCCCTGTTTCACCTGAGTTACAGTAAGTGACTATGTCTGAATCACGCACCACCTCTTCAAGGGTATCCACCACTTGTACATTGGTGATTTGTGGAAAAGTGACATTTACCCAGGTTAAAAAGTCATCCAAACTCTTCTGGCCACGCCCTTTTACTTTTAAGGTATCAATATTCGGACATACCGCCATAAACGCAGCAACCGACGTTTTTCCCATAACGCCAGGCCCTAATAGACCAATAACCTTTGAGTTTTTACGTGCTAAATGACGCGCTCCCACACCTGGAACGGCTCCTGTGCGATAGGCCGATAATAAATTGGCAGACATATGGGCCAAGGGTGCGCCAGTATCGACATCGTTTAGTGTCATCATCAAAATGGAGCGTGGTAAACCCCTTTCACGATTTGCTATGTTTGAGCCATACCACTTCACGCCACATGTTTGGTAATCGCCCCCTAGATACGCCGGCATCGCCATTAAGCGACGATCTGGCGTATGATGAGGCATGTTAGGAATGTCAGATGTCTCAGGGAATGTCACCATAGCGCCATGGGAATCATTGTTGGCTCCAGCCATCCGATAGTCACCCTTATAAAGCAGAGCAAACATCTCTTCCATGGTGTCGACGCAAGTCGGCATATCGGTTACGCCCGCCTTGATCATGTCTTGTTCAGAAAGATAGATAAAATCGATTTTTGTATTGTCAGACATAGCATCACCCAAAATATAAAATTGAATAAAATTCTGCTAATTCGAAAATTACTTTTTAGAAACTTAACAAGCTCTATAAAATAAAAATGAATGTTTAGCAGGAATTTCGATATTAGTAATACCGATTTATTTCGTATTGTATTTTTGGGACAATAAGACTATAAATATTACCAAAATAATATTGGCACTTAATTTGCTTTATGTAATAGATTACATAAATATCAGGTTATACGTATGTCTACTCATGAATTGTTATCCAATTTAAAAAGCATTCGTTCTAAACAACCTTGGATGGTACTCAGTGCTGCACAAAAGTTTTCCCTTTCGAATGCTCGCAATGCATCTATCTCACATTTTTACAGCTTTGAGGTGAAAGACGATGATGAGGCTATTTTTGCGATTCCTGACGGCTGTGTAGATATTCTTTTTGATTGCGACAGCAGCCGGCCAAGCGCCAAGGTATATGGCACGCCACTGGAAGCCACCAGCATACCATTCAATCGCGGTCATCGTTATTTTGGGGTGCGTTTTTCTGCCGGCATAATGCCGGATTTTCTAGCCACGTCGGCACAAGAACTGGTCTGCAACGAACACACCCTAAATGAAATAAATCCCAATATAAATCAATTATTTGAACAAGTAATAAACACAGAATGCTTCACTGAACAAGTCGCCTATTTTGAACAATTCTACGGGCACCAAGAAGCACGAAAATGCTCAGCAACTACGTACCAAGTAATGAAAAGTATTTATCAGCATAACGGCAATATAAAAATACAAGATATGGAAACACTAACCGGCTACACAAGACGTACTATCCAACGCTTATTCATTGATGACATTGGCGTATCACCGAAGCTTTTTAGTCGCATCGTACGCTGCCAGTCTGCGGTTTATAATATCAATCACAGCGACCACCTTGAGCTTTCAAATTTAGCCTTTGATCTAGGTTTTAGCGACCAGTCTCACTTTCAAAAAGAGTTCAAGAAGCTGGTTAGCACCACACCTTTACTATATAAAAACAGTGTAAAACATGATGACTATATTAATAAACTTCATTATTTATGATCCAAACTAGAGCATAATTTATTTACACATAACAAAATAGTGCATGAAAAATTTAAAGCATAAAAAAGTATTAAATAATATTGATCAATTTAAATTGATTTTTTCAATTTTAAATTGCATTGGAATTCACTCTCATCTAGATTTAAAAAAAGTGATGTGATTTATTATCTTAATTTAGAAGAATTTAAAATCATTTGATTGTACTTTATATAAAAAAGCCCCAGCCTTTGACAACTGGGGCAACACTCAACAACTATCAATGAAAAATTGGAGCTCTAATATCCTTACTGGTATGAAAACCTGCATCATCTTCAGATTTTCACACTTACTTCCACATCGCCTAGGCTGCCCAAAGGGAACAAAGAACAACCCCTACAACATGGATTCAGTATAAGAGTTTTTTTGTCAATGTATGTCAGTGCGCTGAAACTGCTTAGTAAATCTTGTCAGACTGCTGTCAGGAATCATTCTTTATTCGTGGCTTATCACCCAACAACCCTATTTATAACAGACACTTAGCCGGCTATTACGTCGGAAGTTCTAGTTCATAAAGAGCATCATGAACAGTTTCCATCTTTTCTTGCATCACTTGCTGAGCGTCCCTCAGGCCTTTGTTATAATAAGTGGCAGAAAAATTATCAGTGATGAAATCCAATAGAAATTCGGCATCAAAGGCCCCAACACTCAGGTCAAACTCTTGTTCTAAATAAGATTTTAATTGGTCAGTCATCTTGACCTTATCCGCCTCATCTAGCGTTAATTTACTCATAACCTCTCTCCGTTAAGGGTAATAATAAGCGAGCGTTCGCTCCCTTGGTCTCGATGCTCTCCTAAATAAATGCCTTGCCAAAGCCCCATGTTGAGCTGGCCATTACTAATCGGTATCTGCACGCTTGTACCAAGCAAACTGCTTTTTATATGGGCGGGTAAATCGTCATCACCTTCGTAATTATGACGGTAATAGGGCTCACCTTCTCGCACTGTCCGGTTGAAATAGCTTTCGAAATCCTCGCGCACGGTAACATCCGCGTTTTCGTTTATCGTCAGTGAGGCAGATGTGTGTTGAATAAAGACATGGCACAAGCCGATTTTTATCGTCCGTAGCTCAGGTAAAGCGCGGATAATATCGTCTGTAATGAGGTGAAAACCTCTTGGCTTTCTTGGCAGTGTAAGCTCTTTTTGATACCACATAGTACACCTTGCTGATGATGATTTAAGACAAAAAAACCCATGCTCAGCCGCTGATTCGTGACTGCACATGGGGCTATCCTATACTATCCAGAAGCATGAATAAAAATACGCTTTATTTAATCATCCAGACTCAACGATTTAATGGCTCAATAACTTAATGACTCAATGCTGGGTCCCAATCTTTCCAGATGACTTCACGCCCTTGGCGGCGGATCATCTCTGCGATGTCGTCCACCGATCGCTCATCACTGATCTCAAATTGCTCCAACGCTTGTGGAGCGTCTTCTGCATACCCCCCTGGTTGGGTTTTGGATTCAGCACTCATGGTCGTAAAGCCCATCCGCACCGCATGATCTCGAAACTCAGCCGACTCTCGCGTGGATAGACTCATTTCAAGATCCGCATCAAATAAACGCCACGCCGCAATCAATTGCACCAGCTGACGATCAGAAATCACTGATTTAGGCACTATGCCACCAGCACAAGGGCGAATACGAGGAAACGCTACGCTAAAACGACTGCGCCAATAACGCTTTTGCAAGTGACGTAAATGCTTGGCCATCATGATCGAGTCGGTACGCCAGTCTTCTAATCCTAATAAAACACCTAAGCCAATTTTATGAATACCAGCCTGACCGATGCGATCTGGGGCATCGAGACGATAATTAAAATCGGACTTATTGCCGCGTAAATGATGCTCTAAATAGGTTTGTCGCCGGTATGTTTCTTGATAGACCAACACCGCATCTAAGCCAATACCTTGCAGGGTTTTATATTCTTCAGATTCTAGCGGCTGCACTTCCATAGAGAGCTGACTAAAGTGCGGCTTAATCAAGGGAATCATGCGCTCGAAATACGGCATCGATACCTTATTCGTTTCTCCCGTGACCAACAAAATACTGTCAAAACCTTTGCCTTTGATCGCCGTCATTTCTTTGGCGATATGCCCTTCGTTTAAGGTCAGTCGCTTAATCGCATTGCTCATGGAAAAACCACAATAGGTGCATTCATTCGCGCAGGTATTCGACAGGTATAAAGGGGCAAATAAGCTCACTGTGTTACCAAAACGCTGTTTCGTCAGTTGCTCCGATTTTGCCAGCATTTGCATTAAATAAGGCTCTGCTGCAGGCGAAATAAGCGCCGCGAAGTCATTAATGTCCAAGCGTTTCTTAGCCAATGCAAGTTTAACGTCCTGATCGTTTATTGACTCATGCAAACGGCTGGTCTGCTGCCAAGACTGCGCGGCCAACACAGCACTAAATTGCCCTTCGACCTCAGGACTCTGCGGGCAAATATGAAGTGTTTTAGCGGTACTCATGACAAGCTACCAACAAAATCTGTGAAAGGGCTAGACGCTTGCGCCTGCTGACGCTTTTCACCCAAGCCAGATTCATACGCCAAGCGCCCTGCTTCTACCGCCATTTTAAAGGCCAAACTCATTTGCGCAGGATCTTGCGCCACGGCCATTGCGGTATTCACCAGCACCGCATCGGCGCCCATTTCTAACGCTAAGGCCGCATCCGATGGTGCTCCGATACCCGCATCCACAATCACGGGCACCTGACTCTGCTCAATAATAATTTCCAAAAAGGGTTTGCTCGCCAAGCCCATATTAGAACCAATAGGCGACCCGAGTGGCATCACACATTGGCAACCGACTTCTTCCAAACGTTTACATAACACTGGATCGGCATGCACATAGGGCATCACTATAAAGCCCTGCTTGACGAGTTCTTCTGCGGCGGCCAAGGTTTCAATCGCATCAGGCATTAAATACCTAGGATCAGGATGAATCTCTAACTTAACCCAGTTAGTCTCCAATGCTTCACGCGCCAATTGGGCGGCAAACACCGCCTCTTTTGCAGTGCGAGCACCTGAGGTATTGGGCAGTAACTTAATGCCATGCTGCTGCAATGGCTGAAGAATATTGTCACTTTGGTGTTTTAAATCCATACGACGTAACGACAAGGTAACCAGCTCACTGCCACTGGCATTGATCGATGCCATCATCGCCTCGGCGCTGGCGTATTTACCGGTACCGGTAAATAATCGTGATTGAAATTCATGACCTGCAATCATTAAAGATGACACGTTAACCTCCTGCAATAGATTCAAAAATAAACACATTCATATTGTCTTCAAGCAGGGTCGTGGCCCATACGCTTTTAGGCACCACGGCGTGATTGATCGCCACCGCAATGCCTTGAGACGGTTTCTCAAGTTGTTGCAATAAATCCGCTAGCGTCTTGCCAACACAAGACATTGGGCTGTCATTCACATAAAGCGTGATTTCGTTACTCATCAAGAAGCGCCTTTTCGGTTTGATACACAGACAATAGATCGCGCGTGGCTTGCTCTGGGTTCAGAGCTTTCGTAATCGCGGTCACCAAAGCGACACTGTCGACCCCTGTTTTCAGTACAGGAGCCACACGCTCGGCACTGATACCGCCAATAGCAACCGTCGGATAAACACCTTTGAGCAAGGCAGCATAGAGTGCTAACCGTGTCAGCCCTTGTGGCTGTGATGGCATGTCTTTGGTTTGCGTAGGAAAAATATGACCCAGCGCGATGTAACTGGGGTTGATCTTCATCGCGTTGGCAATTTCAAAATAGCCGTGGGTGCTGATACCCAGCGCCAGTCCCGCTTGGCTAATGGCCGCCAAGTCAGCAACCTCTAAGTCTTCTTGCCCAAGATGAATACCAAAAGCACCGTGTTCAATGGCCTTTTGCCAGTAGTCATTAATAAACACCTGAGCCTGATAACGCTGACCAAGAGCCACCGCATTTTTAATTTGGCTGTCTAATGTCGACGTACTAGGGTCTTTAATACGCAGTTGAGCCGTGGTGGCGCCATTTTCTAGTACCAATTCCAACCACGCTAAAGAATCGACCACCGGGTATAAGCCAAATTTCTGTTTATCGATCGTGGCAAACGTTAGCCTACTCGCGGTGGTTTTAGATTCGACGACGCCTGCTTGGCCGTCGCTTAACTCAGTCACGGTCGGTAAGTACTGAGTTTGATTAGGCCAGCCAGTATGACCATCAAGATCACTGGCCAAATAGGTTTGTGCCATGGTAGTGGCATCCAGCTCGTCGTAACCATGACCTAAAAAACAAGCCATTGAAAACGCTCGGCGGTAGGATTGCGCCTGTGTTAAAGCAACAGAATCGCAGGCAAACGAAAAATCGTACATTTTCTGCTTCGTCACATACCACACCGATGAATCCTGCTCATCGGTCAACAGCCACACAGCGTCAGAGACTGCAAACCAAGGCGCCAACGCGGCATGAACATCTGCTACAGACGTCGTATCGTGACAATCTATTAAGCAATCAAGCTGACGCTTCGGCGCTAGAACGACATCCGTACTGGTGAGTAACTCGCTCAAAAAGCGCTGACCGTTCACATTGCTATCAAGGTCAGCATTGAGCACCACAATCACTGACGGCAATAACGCCTTGATATGCTGAAGCCATTTAGCGCAGCACACCATCAATTCGTTGGATGGCAGTGCATGCAGATAAATGACATCGGCCATAGATTGATCAAGCAGCGTTTGCCATTGGTCATCGAACTCGACAAATGAGCAGGGGCAAGTGGACGCGCCTGCTTGCTGATAACTGTCGATATACTTCACAACACACGGTAAGTGCTCGGCAATCGACACAGATAAGGCAAACGAGCCAGTGCGAGATTGACGTGCGCCAACCTGCCAAATAACGGGAAGTTTATTCATGTTATCTCTCAACCTAAGCCAGCTTGTCTGTGGTCAACTTGTCTGTTGTTAACTTGTCTGTGGTCAAATAGACATCACTGCCCAACTCACGAAACTGCTCAGACATTTTCTGCATACCCTCTTCGGCATCTTGCTGTGCCGCTGCCGCTTGATCTTCTAAGCCTTTGGCATACTCACGTACTTCTTGAGTGATTTTCATAGAGCAGAATTTCGGACCACACATAGAGCAAAAATGCGCGACTTTACCAGACGCCTGAGGCAAGGTTTCATCGTGATAAGCGCGCGCTGTGTCTGGGTCAAACGCAAGATTAAATTGGTCTTCCCAGCGGAACTCAAAACGCGCCTTCGATAACGCATTGTCACGTACTTGAGCGCCGGGGTGACCTTTAGCTAAATCCGCGGCATGGGCGGCGATTTTGTAGGTAATCAAACCTTCTTTAACGTCTTCTTTATTCGGTAAACCCAAATGCTCTTTGGGCGTCACGTAGCACAGCATGGCACAGCCATACCAACCAATTTGCGCGGCGCCTATGCCAGAGGTAATGTGATCGTAACCCGGTGCAATATCTTGAGTGAGCGGCCCTAAGGTATAAAATGGCGCTTCATGACAATGCTCCAATTGCTCAGTCATGTTCTCTTTGATCAACTGCATTGGCACATGACCAGGGCCTTCGATCATCACTTGCACATCGTATTCCCATGCCACTTTCGTCAACTCACCTAGAGTGCGCAGTTCTGACATTTGTGCTTCGTCGTTAGCGTCCATAATCGAACCGGGGCGTAAGCCATCGCCCAACGAAAGTGACACATCGTAGGCGGCGCAGATTTCACAAATATCGCGAAAACGCTCATACAAGAAGCTCTCTTGATGGTGAGCCAAGCACCATTTCGCCATGATGGAACCACCACGAGACACTATGCCGGTTAAGCGCTTTGCCGTCATAGGTACAAAACGCAGTAACACACCGGCATGAATGGTGAAATAATCCACGCCTTGTTCAGCCTGCTCGATTAAGGTGTCTTTAAAGACTTCCCAATTAAGCGCTTCAGCCACGCCGTTCACTTTTTCTAACGCTTGGTAAATCGGCACAGTACCAATGGGCACTGGAGAATTACGCAAGATCCATTCGCGGGTTTCATGGATGTTTTTACCGGTGGACAAATCCATCACGGTATCAGCACCCCAACGGGTTGACCAAACCAACTTTTCGACCTCTTCTTCAATGGAAGATGTCACCGCTGAATTACCAATGTTGGCGTTCACTTTTACCAAAAAGTTACGCCCAATGATCATAGGTTCGCTTTCTGGGTGATTAATATTGGCAGGAATAATAGCGCGGCCAGCGGCCACTTCATCGCGGACAAATTCTGGCGTAATGCGCGTTTGGATATTGGCGCCAAAGCTTTGCCCAGGATGCTGCTTGCGTAATAACTCACTTTTTATGGCGTCTAAATTTTGATTTTCACGCAGCGCAATGTATTCCATTTCAGGGGTAACTATGCCTTTTCTAGCGTAATGCATTTGCGTCACACATTGGCCTTCGCGGGCTTTTCGTACTGTCAGTAAGTTTTGAAAACGCAGGGATTCAAGGGCAATATCCGTTAATCGCGCTTGAGCAAATTCTGACGACACATGGGGTAATGTTATGGTGTCTTGACGGCGTTCAATCCAAGGCGCACGCATAGCCGCCAAGCCTTGGTGCACATCTATATTGGCTTCTGGGTCTGCATAAGGACCTGAGCAGTCGTACACGTAAATCGCTTCATTAGGTTCGAAGGTCAAATTATCTGGATCTGAACCGATTGGCGTATCCGTCAGATTGATTTTGCGCATTGGCACGCGAATCGACTCTTCTGACCCCGTCAGATAAATACGCTCAGACGCAGGAAAAGGCCTTGCTTGTAGGGATTCGATAAAAGTTTTGGCATCAAGACGCGCTTGATCTCGGGTTTTTTTAGTGATTTTTTGTGAGGTTGACATAAGCAGTTCCTACTATGAAAAAATAGAGAATTGCTTGTCTGGGTGCTCGATTACGACAAAAAATACCCATTATTAACGGGATTTAGTTCGCAAAAAAGATGAGCCCTGTGGAGGTATTAAAAGATGATGAAAATAACGTGACATCAAATTAACAACCTTCACAGGAGTTCATTTGATGCAGATAAGAAAAATAGAGACTTTCTTGTTTCCTACGCGGGTGTTAACCCGATCAGGTTCTGCGGATCCCGCACTTAATGATGCGATCTCAGCCAAATGGCACTCCGACAAGTGCCAACGAGTATACCCAGTCTTTCTCTAATGTAAACACTCAGCGCCCACATTAGAGTCGACCAGATATTCAGAAATCAAGCCAAGTAGGTGTTATTAACCCTGCATTTCTAGTGCCATTTTATAAAGATAATTCTTCTTCTCACCCGTTAATTTAGCCGCCATTGCCGCGGCTTGCTTAACCGGTAAATCCTCTAACAAGATCCCCAAAATACGCTTGGCTTCGAGTTCTTTTTCATCACCACTTTCTTGCGTAAAACTCAGCATTACCACGAACTCGCCGCGCATTTGGTTCGCATCGACATCAAACATGGCGAGTATTTCCGCCGCCGTACCCGATAAAAAAGTTTCAAACGTCTTAGTAACTTCTCGAGCAAGTACCAATCTAGCATCGTCACCGTAGACACTCAAAACATCCTTAATTGAATCATAAATACGATGGGTTGATTCGTAAAATACTACGGTTCCCGCTTGCGTTTTCCATGAGTCAAACAAATCACAACGTGCTTTGGACTTCGCTGGTACAAAGCCTGCAAAAAAGAATTGGTCCGTCGGCAAACCTGAGGCACACAAAGCAGAAATCAAAGCACAAGCACCTGGTACAGGCGCAACAGTTAACCCACGAGCCCGCAAGAAGCTGACAATGTGATAACCTGGGTCAGAAATAAGCGGCGTTCCAGCATCCGACACTAAGGCCACGCTTTTGCCCTCTTCGAGCAAACTGGCGACGTACTCGGATTTGTCTTTTTCATTATGATCGTGGATCGAAAAAAGCTTCGCCTCGATACCAAAGTGATTCAATAGACGGCGCGTATGACGCGTGTCTTCTGCGGCAATATAGTCTACTTCCCGTAAAATCTTTTCAGCTCTTCTACTAAAATCATCAAGATTACCAATCGGAGTTGCAACTATGTATAGCGTGCCCCTCACATCATCTGAACTATGTGCTACCATACTGCCTCTTTTATCTGTCATTTTATGAGCTTATGAGCCTAATTAATCTCCGCATCATATCATTAACCGTCTGTGCATTGCTGCTAAGTGCTTGTAGCTCGACGAATTTAAATAGATCTCAGGACAATTTACCTCAGTACGCACCACCTGGAAGCCAAGAAAGTGGAGTGCCTGACAGTATTTATCATCCCTATAAAGCGCCAAAAGAATTAACAGACGCTTATGACAATGCCCTACAAAGTTATAAAGATGGCGATTACCTAAAAGCCCGAGACGCACTAGGTGATAAAATATTAACTACGCCTTCACGCATACAATTTAAAGCATTGTTACTAGCATCACTTATTGCAGCGAAGCGCGATGATCCAATGAGTGCAATGGATTTATTAGCCCAAGCTGAAGCACTACCATCCGCTAATGAAACTGAAAACCAAATACAAATAAGTGAAACAAAAGCCACTATTTTTGAACACACTGGCAATTGGTCAGAAGCCATAAAGCTACGCCTTTCTCTGGACGACACTTTAACTGGGGATAACAAAAAGCTTAATCAAGCTCAGCTATGGACATCGATCCAAAATCTGACAGATACGCAAGTACTAGAACTGAAGCAAGCCAACCTACCCAACCTCAACGGCTGGCTCACTATCAGTAATATTTTACGCAACCAAACGCTTTCCATAGAGCAACAACTTGTACAGTTTCAACAATGGCAAGGCCAACACCCAGAACACCCAGCTGCAATTAACCCGCCATTGGACTTCCAAGTTATTGCAAAATTAGGTGAAACACCGCCAACTAAAATCGTATTAATGTTGCCGATGAGTGGCAAACTGGAACGCGCTTCTCAAGCGATTATTAAAGGGTTTTTCTCCGCTTATTATCACCAAACAAACAAACGTGCTGACATCGCCATTGTTAACACCAATGATTATAAAGAAATAAGCGACGCCATAGCGGCAGCCAATCAACTGAATCCCGACGTGATTATTGGCCCTCTTAAAAAGAACAACGTTGCACGCATTAGCCAAATGAGCTTAGAGCATCCAGTCATTGCGTTAAATCAGCTTGAAAGTAATGCCAAGGTACAGAACCTATTTTATTTCTCACTCAGCTCGGAAGACGACATACATGAGCTAATTAGTTTTGCAAAACAAGCCGGGGCAAAAAAAGCCGCTATTTTAAGCACCCAAGACACCTGGGCATTACGGCAGAGTGATGAATTTCTTCAGACCGCACAAAAAGACAATATTAGTGTAACGGCTAACCTTTCATATAAGAACACATCAAGCGATCGCCAACGCGCCGTTCAAAAGCTCTTACTAATAAATGAAAGCAAGCAACGCATCGCTCAAATTGAAAATTGGACAGGTGAGAAAGCAGACAGTGTCGTAAGACCAAGACAAGATTTAGACTATATCTATTTTGTTGGCAAACTAAGCGAAGCAAAACAAGTTCGCCCTTTGCTGGATTATTACTTTGCTCAAAGCATTCCAATGCTGTCTAGCAGTACATTAAACGACACACCGCCCGAACAAAATATTAATTTTAGTGATATAGAGCGCATTATCTTTACAGAAATTCCCGCTATCGCACAAAAAAATAACACCCTAAATGAAGTGTCTACTGATCGCGACTCGAATATTTTGCGCCGCTTACACGCGCTAGGTGCCGACGCGTATTTACTCGCTAATCGCTTTCCTTTGTTTGTTCAGTTAAAGAGCACACGACTTTCTGCAAACACAGGCATTATTACTATGGATAAAAATGGTATATTTCATAAACGACCTGAGATTATGACTTACCAAAGAGGACATTTGGTTAATGCCATCAGTACCCAATTTTTTCACAAAGCAGAAACGAGCGACGCCCAAAAATAATGGAGAGAAGGCTGAAGAAGCAGCTGAGCTCTACTTGCAACAACAAGGGTTACGACTCATTGATAGAAATTATCATAGTCGTATGGGAGAAATTGATCTCATATTCCTAGATAATAAAACCTATGTTTTTGTTGAAGTACGTTTTCGTGCGAACGCATTTCATGGGAGTGCAGCTGAGAGCCTAAACCCCTCGAAACTGAGAAAAATCAGGCTCACAGCTGAGTATTGGCTACAAAAAAATAACAAATCAACAAGTGCCTGTCGTTTTGACGCCATATTGTTTGATCAAGAAATCGACACCCAACATTTAACCTGGCTTAAAGCAGTATTTTAACCATTATGGATTTTCAAGAAGCGATTTACACACAATTTGCTCAAAGCTTTGAAGCTCAACAACAAGCGTTGGAAAGCTTACCACCTTACATAGAACATGCTGCTCGAGTCCTCTTCTCAAGCATTGCTTCTGGTGGCAAGGTCATTTGCGTAGGCAACAGTACTGGTTCACATCTGGCTCAATACTTTAGTACGCTAATGCTGGATAGAATGGACAGAGAACGCCCAGGCTTGCCTGCGATAAACCTAAGCGGTGACGGCGCCGCCCTATTAGCCATTACCCATAGCGACAGCTATCACGATGTTTTTTCAAAGCAAATCACCGCCATTGGTAATCCTGGTGATGTTTTATTTGTCATCGCGAATAGAGGCAATACATCTCCCATTATTCAGGCCATTCAAGCGGCTCATGAGAGGAAAATGAGCATTGTCGCCCTGACGAGCCCAGAAGCTAAAAACGTGTCGTCACTCACATCACGTGACGACACGGAGATAAAGATAAATCTATTAGGCACAGCCCGTGTCCATGAGTGCCAAATAACCGTCATTCACACCTTAATCGACCTACTTGAACGCCAGTTATTTGGTTACGACGAATAAAAAAAGCCTGACATACGACCAAAAAAAAGAGCCTCATATCAAAATAAGGCTCTTTTCCTGAACAACGACAACCTGAGTTAACGTTACTTATTTTACGACTTTCAAAGTAAAGCCTTTTTTCTCTGATTTAAAGGGCGTAGGCGTAGAAGGTCCCTCAGGAAAGTCCTCCTCAGGAAACACAAAACCATCTCCATTTTCTTTAGCGTAAAGCGCTAATGCTGCTTTTATTGGCACATATACCTGCATAGGCTTACCACTAAAACGCGCTTCAAAAGACACCGCTTCTTTGTCCATAATTAAATGACGCACAGCAGACATACCAATGTTCAAAACAATCTGCCCGTCTTGCACAAACTCTGTTGGGAGAACCGCACCTTCATGGTTAGCATCAACCAAAAGGTAGGGTGTCATATCATTATCAGACACCCATTTGTAAGCAGCATCCAGTAAGTAAGATCTTTTCGGTAACATCATAACTCCTATTGTTTTAGCCTCAACGCATTACAGCTAAACCGATATTTTACACTTCGTTTTTTGAGCTTTTATAATCAATATAAACGCAGCCCTAATAGACCACCATCTCAAATAAATACCAAAATAAACGAACAAAAAAGGAGCCATAGAAGCTCCTTTTTTATATCAAATCATAGACAAATTAGTCTAGACGCATTTCTTCTTCGGCTTCAGATAAGCTCTCTTTAAATGACTCACGAGAGAATACTAATTCCATATACTTATGAAGAGCAGCAGCTTGGTCTTTTGGAATATCAACACCAAGTGATGGTAAACGCCACAAGATAGGCGCTAAACAACAATCAACAATCGTGAAATCATCACTCATGAAGTAAGGCTTTTCTTCAAAAATTGGCGATACGCTGATTAAGCCTTCACGCAATTCTTTTTGTGCTTGCGCAACCGCTTCTTTGTCTTTACTGGAAAGAATTAAATCTACCAATTTCGCCCAATCGCGCTGAATACGATACATATACAGACGACTTTCCGCGCGAGCAACTGGATAAACAGGCAGTAAAGGCGGATGAGGGAAACGCTCATCTAAATATTCCATCATTACGTTTGGCTCATAAAGAACCAAATCACGATCCACTAATGCTGGTAATTCATTGTATGGATTCACATCAGCCAATTCTGCAGGCTTATTGAATGAGTCCACATCAATGATGTCAACAGTAACGGCTTTTTCAGCCAGCACAATACGCACTCGATGGCTATAGTGATCTTCCCCATCAGAGAAAAACGTCATTGAGGAGCGCTTAGCAATAACACCCATGTAAAACCCCTATCTTAAAAACAACAAAAGCCCAAAAGGGCAAACTAATAAAATGGCCAATTAACTCATCTATTTTAAGACTCATTAATTAGACGCTAATTTTACGCAATATCTCGCCAAAACTCTTTTTTTAGCAGATAAGTAACGAATACAAATACACTAAGAAAAAGCAGTACCTTCAACCCAAGAGACTCCCTGTCCGATCGCGAAGGATCTGAAGCATAAGCCAGGAAATTCGCGACATCATAAGCCACTTGTTTAAATTCTTGATCTGTCAGTTGACCTTTTTTCACCCCATCAACAATATCACACTTTGAATAACTCGAATTAGTCAATGCAGAATACTTATTGCCTGAAGGTTTTGTTATACCTTGGCAACTCAGCACCCTCTCTCCTTGTAAATGCTCTAATACATTAGGCATCATTGAATCTGGAGAAAGCGCGTTATTCACATCATAAGGACGCGAACTATCCTGATAAAAACCTTGCAGATAACGGTACACCCAATCGGGGCTCCGTCGACCCGCTTCAAGCGATAAATCCGGCGGAATAACGCCAAACCAAGCTTTAGCATCTGCTTTTGTCATTGTCGATGTAATTTGGTCGCCCATTCTAGCATATTTTGGTAATAAATTTTCTTCAAATAATGACTTAGGAATACTTAAATCATCAGCAATACGACTATAACGCACATATTTAATTTGATGACAGCCCGAACAGTAATTTGAATAAATAGCCAAGCCTCTTTGTAGCGAAGCCTTATCGTCATAATTGGGCGTCATTTTCTTGTGCACCACATCCGTAGACAATGCTGCAGAAGCACTCAATATCAGTAAAAAGAAGACAATCACTCGCGACAAAAGATAGCTCATACACTAAACCCTTTCCGGTACAGGTTTGGTCGTTTCATATCGAGTGTACCAAGGCATCAGAAGAAAATAGGCAAAGTACAATAGAGCAAAAACTTGTGCGATCAAAGTAGAAGAAGCACTGACGGGCAGCATCCCAACGACACCCAAAACAAGAAAACTCAAGCAAAACAAGGCTAAGAAAATCTTACTCAAACACCCCTTATAACGTATTGATTTTACAGGGCTTTTATCCAGCCATGGCAAAGCAAACGGAATAATAACGGATGAAAACATAGCCAAGGCACCAATAAATTTAGCATCCAATCCAAAAAGAGAAAATGTCACCGCCCTTAAAATCGCATAAAAGGGCGTAAAATACCAAAGAGGCGAAATATGCTCTGGCGTATACAATCGGTTTGCAGGCTCTAGGTTTGCCTTCTCCAGAAAATAGCCCCCCACTGTGGGAAAAAAGAAAACGACCGTACAAAATAAAAATAGAAAAACACCAATTGCAAAAATATCTTTGCTTATAAAATAAGGATGAAATGGAATCGCATCTAATGGAATGCCATTTTCATCACGGTATTTTTTAACATCAACCCCCTTAGGGTTGTTTGAACCGACATGACGCAAGGTAGAAAGATGTAAAAAAACAAGCAACAAAAGCAATATAGGAAAAGCAATGACATGCAAAGCATAGAAACGATTTAACGTCACACCAGAAACAAAATAATCGCCCCTTACCCACTCTTGCAGGCCTACACCGACAACAGGAATACTTCCAAATATCGAGGTAATCACTTGAGCACCCCAATACGACATCTGCCCCCATGGAAGTAAGTAGCCAAGAAAAGCTTCAATCATAATAATAAAATAAAGCGTCATCCCAAACAGCCAAACCAACTCTCTTGGCTTTTGGTAGGAACCATACAGCAGACTACGCAGCACATGAACATACAACACAATGAACAATGCCGATGCGCCAGTCGTATGAAGATAGCGAATCAACCAGCCAAAATGCACATCTCGCATAATATACTGAATTGAAGCAAACGCTTTGTCAGGCGAAGGGTCATAACTCATGGCCAACCAAATCCCTGTCAGCAACTGATTCACTAACAGGAAAACAGCTAGCACACCAAAAACATACATAAAATTTAAATTTTTAGGTACGTAGTATTCAGAAAAGTGCTTTTTATACAGTGATTTAATCGGAAAACGCTCATCAATCCAATCGGACAATTGCTCAAAAAAAGCCATTAAACAGCCGCCTTTTGACTGATTCCGATTTCGATTATCGTATCATCTTTAAAAAAATAAGGAGGAACAAGGAGATTAGATTGAGCGGGGTAATTTTTATAAGCTCTTCCAGCCAGGTCAAACCTTGAACCATGGCACGGGCAAATAAAACCACCCCGCCATTTGTTATCCGAATCATCCGCACCAACATCTGGTCGATAGGTTGGAGAGCAACCGAGATGAGTGCAAATACCCACCAAAACAGATATTTCAGGCTTTATCGAACGGTATTCATTCTGTGCATAATCAGGCTGCTGATCTTTATTTGATAATGGATCGATAAGCTGCTTATCTAACGACGCTAAATCCGCTAAATTTTTAGCTGTCCTCCTTACAATCCAAATAGGCTGCCCTTGCCACTCAACCGTCATTTGCTGACCAAACTCTAACTTACTAATATCAACCTGAACTGGGGCTCCAGCGGCCCGACTCTTACGACTTGGCTGCCAAGAGGTGATAAATGGCGTAGCTATACCTGCCGCTCCAACCGCACTCAAGGCGCAAGTTGAACCGATAAGAAATTGACGACGCCCTTTATTCACTTCTGCTGCCATTGAATACACACCCTCTTCCAAAACCACTTCACACTAATATATCGTTATATTGAATCACCGATCGAAAAACCATAACTATTTTGCAAAGACTACACACAGTTAAACACATTCCACTTAATAAATACGCTGAACTCTATGGCTTCTAAATTTTCTAAATTTTCTAAATTTTCTAAATTTAAAATAAAAAAAACGCCTGGTGAATAAACACCAAGCGTTTTGATAAGTCTGAAAACGAAAATTAACGTTTTGAGAACTGAGGACGACGACGTGCTTTGCGTAGACCCACTTTTTTACGCTCAACTTCACGAGAGTCGCGAGTAACGAAACCGGCAGAACGTAGAGTGCGGCGTAGAGTTTCATCGTATTGCATCAATGCACGAGTGATACCGTGGCGAATCGCACCAGCTTGACCAGAAATACCACCACCTTTAACAGTGATGAAAACGTCAAATTTTTCAGTAGCGTTAACAAGTTCAAGAGGCTGACGAACAACCATCTGAGCCGTTTCACGACCGAAGTACTGAGAAAGCGAACGGTTGTTGATAACTAGGTTACCAGTACCGGCTTTAAGGAACACACGAGCGGTAGACGTTTTACGACGACCTGTACCGTAGTATTGAGTAGCTGACATAATGATCTTCCGTATTAAATGTTAAGGGCTAGAGGCTGTTGAGCAGCATGTGGATGCTCAGTACCAGCGTACACTTTCATTTTCTTGTGCATTGCGCGGCCCAAAGGACCTTTTGGCAACATACCTTTTACGGCGATTTCAAGAACGCGCTCAGGAGCGTGATCAATCAACTTCTCGAAATTCATAGAACGCAAGCCGCCTGGGTAACCAGTATGGCGGTAGTATTGTTTCGCAGCTGCTTTGTTACCAGAAACGTGAACTTTCTCAGCATTGATAACGACGATGTAATCGCCAGTGTCAACGTGTGGAGTATATTCCGCTTTATGCTTACCGCGTAAACGGCGTGCAATTTCAGTAGCCAAACGGCCTAGAGTTTTGCCTTCAGCATCAACCACGAACCAGTCGCGGCGAACTTCAGCAGGTTTAGCTGTAAAAGTTTTCATCAAAAAACCCTTTCAATACACGTGTTCAAGACACGCTATACCTATTATTATTGGTTATTAAACCGCTACGCAGCTCAATAACGTACACTTACCTTTAAAAAGGCGAGCGAAGTATATAACAACGCTCGTTAAGAAGAAAGCCAAAACACCGCTATGGGCGATGCTCAAGAGACAAATAGTCTTCAGATTGCATTTCTAACAACCGACTCACAGTACGGTCATACTCGAACGCTAATCTCGTGCCTGTGTAGATGTCTGGAATCGCGACCTCGGCGGTGATGATAACTTTTACATGACGATCGTAGAACTCATCAATCAAGTTGATAAATCGACGCGCCAAATCATCTCTACTAGAATCCATTTTCGGCAAGTTAGAAATTAATACCGTTGAATACAACTTAGCAATTTCAATATAGTCAACTTGACTACGAGGCCCGTCACACAAGGCATTGATATCAAACCAAGCCATTAAATCACAGCTTTTAATAAAAGGAATTTGACGACCCTCTATTGCAACACTGCCATTCTCTTCAACATGAGAAACATCTGAAATCAAACTCATAAAGCGCTCAGCCAAGGCCTCATTCGCTGCCGGTGTTAATGGATGATAATAAAGCTTGGCCTGTTTCAGCGTCCTTAGACGATAGTCAACACCACCATCTATATTCATCACCTTGGTATGCTTATTAACCAAATCAATCGCAGGTAGAAAGCGCGCACGCTGTAGGCCATTAGTGTATAGCCCATCTGGCTCAATATTCGACGTTGCGACCAGTGTCGTGCCATTTTTAAATAACACTTCTAACAAACCAGCTAAAATCATTGCATCGGTTATATCTGTGACAAAAAACTCATCAAAACAAAGCACCTGCGCCTTATCAGCAATTTGTTTGCCGACAATTTCTAATGGGTTTTTTACATGATCCAGCTTTCGCATCTCTTGATGCACCATTTGCATAAAACGATGAAAATGTAGGCGCATTTTCTTTTCAGTTGGCAGACAATCAAAAAAAGCATCCATTAAATAGGTTTTGCCACGCCCTACTCCACCCCAGAAATATAGCCCTTGCTCTACTTCAATCTCTTTCTTTTTACGAAATAAACCAAACAAGCCAGCAGAAGAAGGCTGATCTTGTTTCGCTACTAATCGATCAAACAAGTCCTGCAGTGCCTTTACTGCCTCTTCCTGCGCCGGATCATAATGAAAGTCATCTCTTTCTAAATCTTGTCTATATCGAGTAATAGGTGTCATCGTTGCTCTTTCGTTGCAATTAATTTATAAAATACATTCTAACAAATAGATGTTAAAACAACACCTAGCAAGGTGTTATCGTGGGAAGGATTTCGGCTATAATAACGTCTGATTTTTGGGAGAACATTATGAACTTGGAAGAATTCAATATTATCGTTTTTGTTACTGGGGCTATTGTCGGCATTGCTGCCACCCTCATATTGAAAAGTATTACATCAAAAAGCACAGAGAAAGATTCTTCCTCTAGCTCAATTACTATTAAGTCTCTTCAACAAGAGCTAGATAAAAAGCAGGTTATCATTGATAACTTTTTCTCAGACAGCAGCGAATATCTACTAACCGCTGAAAAGCGCCTAGCTGAATTAAGAAAAAACCTATCCGCTAGCGCAAGCCAACTAAGCCACATAGATATACCGGCTACAACAGTATCGCAAAATGCCATTGCGCATGATGATGAAATCACAGAACCCCCTAGAGATTATGCCCTAAAAGGGAAATCTGAACAGGGAATGTTAAGCGAAGATTTCGGACTAAAAAACAAATCAGAACCACTCGAACCAAATAGAGTGATTTAATAAAAAAGAGGCTTAATGATAAGCCTCTTTTTTTTGCCAATACTTTTCCCATAGATTAAGCTGGATTATCTATGTCTATAAACACAGCATCCATACCATGTTCATCTCTTAAAAAAGCCGCGATGGCTTGCGCACCAAAACGCTCTGTCGCATGATGACCCGCGGCAATAAAATGAATCCCAAGCTCACGAGCAAGATGAATCGTTTGCTCTGACACTTCTCCCGTAATAAAAACATCCGCACCAGCCTGATGAGCTTGCTCGATATAACCTTGCGCACCGCCAGTACAGAGCGCTACCGTTTTAATATGCTTATCAGACACCGCTTCAAGCAAAACACTTCTACCAACTGACTTTTCTACCAAACGCTTAAACGCCTCCACTGTTAACGCTTGATCAAGCTCTCCCACAACACCGATAGCTTCTTCCAACGGAAGGTTGGCCTGTAGCGGTCGACGCTTAGCAGACAAGCCCAACGCATTGGCCAAACCTGCGTTGTTGCCATACACAGGATGAGCGTCTAAGGGTAGATGGTAGCCAAATAAGCTAATGTCATTCTTAATTAAAGCAGACACTCGGCGATATTTTATTCCCGTTATTTCAGGCGCCTCATTTTTCCAGAAATAACCATGATGGACGACAATAGCATCTGCACCATACTCAATAGCCGCATCGATTAGCGCTTGACAGGCCGTTACACCGGTCACCACTCGCGTAATATTATTTTTCCCTTCCACCTGAAGGCCGTTGGGCGCATAATCCTTGAATCTGTGCGGGCTCAATGTAAGATCTAACAACTGTTTAAATTCACTTCTCAGCAAAACAACCTCTATCTATGAATCAGAAAAATCAGTGGACATCACCTATTATCGCCATACTACTTGGTACTTGTATAGGCCTCACCACACTACTTATCCAGGAAAAAACCAAGGTAGTGAGCAACAGCTATGCTGCCCCTGTGGAAAAAGCAGCGCCATCCGTCGTTAGCATTTACACCCAAGTATTACAAAAAAACGATCTCATTAATGATGGCATTTTAAAAGAAACCCCAGCCTCCCAGGATCTCAACCTAGGATCAGGCGTTATCGTTTCCAAAGATGGTTTAATTCTAACCAATCATCACGTCATCCAGAACGCACAGCGAATAATCGTAGGCCTAAACGATGATCGACAAGTTGAAGCAAAATTAATTGGCTCAGACCCTTCGACCGACCTTGCGGTATTAAAAATAAACATCCAAAACCTAACACCAATACAACTAGGCAATAGCGATTCAGTCTCTGTTGGTGATAAAACCCTCGCCATAGGAAACCCTTTTGGTATAGGTCAGACTGTTACGTTTGGCATCATCAGCGCCAAAGGGCGCAACAGTATTGGTTTAAACACCTATGAAAATTTCTTACAAACCGACGCCGCGATCAACCCCGGAAATTCTGGTGGCGCGCTCATCAATCTAAAAGGTGAATTAATTGGCATAAGCTCTGCTATATATTCCAGTAGCGGAGGCTCACAAGGCATTGGCTTTGCCATTCCAATTGATGACGCAGTACAAGTCATGTCGGATTTAGTGAAGAACGGAAGAGTCGTTAGAGCTTATTTAGGTATGGACGCAAAAAAAGTCACATCAGCACTAGCAAAAAGCCTAGCACTGCCTGTGGATCATGGACTACTTGTGAGCGAAGTAACAAAAGAAAGCCCTGCTGATAAAGCCGGCATTCAAATAGGGGATATCATAGTAAAAATCAATAACACCACCAGCGACAACCCGCTTAAAACAAGAAGCCGAATTGCCTCAATGAAGCCTGGCA
Organism: Marinomonas sp. TI.3.20; assembly: GCF_038155025.1. Taxonomy (NCBI): domain Bacteria; kingdom Pseudomonadati; phylum Pseudomonadota; class Gammaproteobacteria; order Oceanospirillales; family Oceanospirillaceae; genus Marinomonas; species Marinomonas sp. TI.3.20. The sequence continues at coordinate 108,565 of NZ_JBAKAS010000002.1, forward strand.
CCACCATATCCCTACTTGGTTTTAGAGGAAAACAATCATACCAGACCAGCATTACACTAGAGACACAACCCGCAATGCAAAGCATTGCCTATTGAGTCAATTCTACCTTTTCTTTTAAACGCTGAAGACTTGTTTCAAAATTGCGACCAGCAATTTTATTTGCAAAAAAAGCGAGATAAGGACTTAAAAAACCTGTTCTAAGCTTGCCGCTAATCTCCCAATCCACATTGGTACTTTTATTATCGCCGCTGATATAAATTGTGTTATGAACAACGTCAACATCTGGCTTTGGCTTAACATCAAAAGCGATTGAATTAGTGGTTACTGCCGTAAAAAACAATTCCCCCTGCGCCTTCGAGTCATCGTATGAGATTGTCGCCTTGTCACCTTGCTGGTAATCCCCTTGGCGCAAATCCACCTTACCACCACTGACAAACATCCAATCAGATAACGAGTCACCACCTAGCAAAGCCTTCACGACAGCATCATGGGGCTTATTAATTATAATACTGCGTTCTACACGATAGTCAGTAGGCAGAAAGAAACCAATCACAACCGCCGCCAAGATAACCAGAGCAGATATTCTGGTTATCTTTCTTAGCTGATATAACGCCTTAGGGTGAGAAGAACCTTTCTTACTCACCTGTCGCCTCCAACTCTTTTTCCTCAGTACCATTCACTTCAGACAAAATACGGTACTCAGCTGACATTGCATGCGCTTCAAGAGACTCTCCTCTTGCAAGTGGTGCTGCAATTTTAGCCAAGTCACTTGCACCCTGTGGAGAACAATTAATTATCGAGCTGCGCTTCTGAAAATCATAAACACCAAGCGGTGATGAAAAACGCGCAGTACCAGAGGTTGGCAAAACATGATTTGGCCCGGCACAGTAATCACCCAATGCCTCAGGTGTATGACGACCCATAAAGATAGCGCCAGCATGTCGAATTTTTTCAGACCATTTCTCAGGCTCATCAATTGATAATTCAAGATGTTCAGCAGCAACTATGTTCGCAATATCCATCGCTTCATCCATATCTTTTACATGGATAAAAGCACCTCGACCTTCTAAAGAAGCTTTAATAATCGCTTGGCGACTTTGCGTCTCGATCAAGCGCTCCATAGAGGCTTTCACCTCTTTAATAAAAGCCTTATCGGGAGAGATCAAAATTGATTGAGCGTCTTCATCGTGCTCAGCCTGTGAGAACAAATCCATGGCAATCCAATCTGGATTCGTCTTACCATCGCAAACAACCAGTATCTCTGACGGGCCAGCTATCATATCGATGCCAACCGCACCAAATACCATGCGCTTTGCTGTCGCCACAAAAATATTACCAGGGCCTACAATTTTATCTACTTTAGGCACAGTTTCAGTACCATAAGCGAGAGCCGCAACAGCTTGGGCACCCCCAATAGTAAAAACTCGATCAACCCCTGCAATGTAGGCTGCCGCCAACACTATGTCGTTGACAACATTATCTGGCGTAGGAACCACCATAACAATTTCGCCCACACCCGCAACTTTAGCAGGCATGACATTCATTAGCACAGAAGATGGGTACGCTGCCTTGCCACCAGGAACATAGACACCAACACGATCTAATGGCGTTACTTTTTGACCAAGCACAGTGCCATTAGACTCTTGATACTGCCATGAAGGTTGTTTTTGACGTTCATGGTAATCGTGAACTCGCTGAGCGGCTGCTTCAAGACTAACAATAAGCTCATCACTTACTCTTGCCTTTGCAAGTGCCATTTCCTCACGTGAAATCTCAAGCTCAGAGGCCGAAACAATCTGCCGACGATCAAAACGATTTGTAAACTCAACAACCGATTTATCGCCATTTTTACGCACTTGAGTAACGATATTAGCAACGCTTTCTTGCACAGAGATATCTGACACAGAATCCCAAGCAAGTAAGGCCTCTAGCTCAACTAAGAAACCTTCCGACTCCGTTGAAAACTCTCTAATATTTAAATTCACTACTTGCCCTCGCTATCTTCGACAGCACCACGCAACATTTCGATTATAGGTTCAATTTGAGCGAACTTCGTTTTATAAGCCGCTTTATTAACCACTAGGCGCGTACTAATGTCTGCAATAAATTCTCTTGGCTCTAATCCATTTGCTTTAAGCGTATTACCAGTATCTACAATATCCACAATCAGATCAGCCAAGCCCATAATTGGTGCCAATTCCATTGCACCATACAGCTTGATAACGTCAGCCTGTATACCTTGCTCAGCAAAATACGCCTTCGCAGTTTTAGTAAATTTAGAGGCCACTTTCAAACGGCGCTTTGGCATACCTTCACCAACAACCCCTGCTGTCATCAATCGGCACTTAGCAATCTTTAAATCTAATAATTCATATAGATTCTTAGTCGTCGCTTCCATCAAAACGTCTTTACCGGCCACACCAAAATCCGCTACACCATGTTCAACATAAGTAGGCACATCGGTTGCGCGTAGAATAACCAACTTAATATGCTCATGGTTAGTGTCAAAAATTAACTTTCGGCTTTTACTAATGTCTTCGGCTGGAACAATATTCGCTTTTTTTAACAAGGGTAAAGTTTCACCGAGAATTCGCCCTTTCGATAATGCTATCGTTAATGTTTTGCTCATTTTAATTTAAAACCCGTGAAATTTTTGCACCCAATGATCCGAATTTTTCTTCAATACATTCATAACCACGATCAATGTGGTAAATACGATCAATCTTTGTATCCCCCTCCGCGACTAACGCAGAAAGCACCAAGCTTGCAGACGCACGAAGGTCCGTCGCCATAACTGGCGCACCTTTCAAAGATTCACAGCCACGTACAATTGCCGTATTACCATTGACTTCAATATCCGCACCCATGCGCAACATTTCATCAACGTGCATAAAACGGTTTTCAAAGATGTTTTCAATCACTCGACCTACCCCTGTAGCAACCGAGTTCAGCGCAACAAATTGAGCCTGCATATCGGTTGGAAACGCTGGGTATGGCGCAGTACTAATGTTAACTGCGGTAGGACGACGTCCTTCCATATCCACTTCAATCCAATCCTCACCGCAGGTTACTTTTGCACCGGCTTCTTCTAATTTAGCAAGTACGGCTTCGAGAGACTTCACATTAGTATCAATCACTTTAACTTTGCCACCAGTAATCGCTGCAGCAACTAGAAAGGTGCCTGTTTCAATGCGATCCGGCATGACAGGATAAGTCGCACCGTGCAATGCTTCTACGCCATCAATGACAATCGTATCTGTTCCGTGACCTGTGATTTTAGCGCCCATAGCAATAAGGCATTCTGCCAAATCAACCACTTCGGGTTCTTTCGCTGAATTCTCTAAGATCGTTTGACCTTCCGCTAGCGTTGCTGCCATCAATAGATTTTCTGTTCCGGTGACGGTTACTTTATCGAAGAAAATACGTGCGCCCTTAAGACGACCATCGACACTTGCTACGATATCGCCACTCTCAACTGAAATAGTGGCACCCATCGCTTCTAAACCACGAAGATGAAGGTCGACAGGACGACTACCAATGGCGCAACCACCAGGCAGAGAGACGACGGCTTTACCAAAATGGCTCACTAATGGCCCAAGCACTAAAATAGAGGCGCGCATCGTTTTTACTAAATCATAAGGCGCTTCGCAGTTGTTTAACGTCGAAACATCTAACTGAACACTCATTTTTTCATCAACAACAACACCACACCCCATAGAACCAAGCAGTTCTAGCATGGTAGTAATATCATGAAGATGAGGTAGGTTTTTAATAGTAATTAATTCTTTCGTCAGCAATGTTGCCGCTAAAATAGGTAACGCCGCATTCTTCGCTCCAGAAGCACGAACGACACCATTCAATCTTGTACCACCGGTAATCAGTAGCTTATCCATATGTTTAATCTCTTTAAGTATTTTATAGCGCGCTGTTTTGTTCTGGCGTAAGAGTTTTCATTGTTACGGCATGAATAGCCCCACTGGATATTGCGTCATTTAGATGTGAATAAACCAGCTGCTGTCTTTTAACGGTAGACATACCTTCAAATTCAGAGGAGACAACAATAATTCGAAAGTTACACCCTTCACCTTCAGCCGTTACTTTGCAATCATTGATAGTAGATTCTAAAAGTGCTTTAACTTCGCTTGCGTTCACAATCGCTCCAATATTAAATATTCATAGATCCCATTATTCTACCTTAGTCGAAGCAACTTCTTAACACCCATTCACACAACTCATCGTAAAAAAATCATCTGTTTTGTCATTATCTCTGAGTCTTAAGGATTATTGCGACAAAAAAAATCCGAAGCAGGCTGACCTACTTCGGATATCTAATCATTGCCTATAAAAGCCCGCTAAGATTTCTTCTTAAGCGATTGCTCCCAGGCATCAATCGCAGAATCGATATTATTACGATTCTGCTGCATCATGACGGCAAATTGTTTTCTAAAGGTAAGCCCGAAGTTGATATTGTTAATGACAACATTGCTCAACTTCCAATCATCATTACCATAGTCTTCCATGTAAAAATTTAAGTTAAGAGGCGCGCCATCCCCCGTTTTAAAATCCACATCCACTTTAACTTCATCACCACTTCGTTGCGGACCTAATGGCAACACATTGATTTTATCAGGATCCAAATCCAGCAAAGATCCGCTGTAAGTCTTAAGCAAGGTATCTCGAGTCACGGTAACAAAACGTGATCGCTGATCTGGTGTTGCTCTTCGATAATACTTACCCATCACTTTTTTTGAAAAGTCATCAAAATTAATAACAGGTGTTAATATTTTATCGATTCGTTGAGACAATAATTCAGGATTCTTTGCCAACTGAGCTTTATCCGCAATAATTTCGGTACGAAAGGAATCAACCACACGAATAACCGTCTCACGAGCCGCCTCTTGACCTGCCCACACCGAAGATGAAATTAGCGCCCCCATCATCAGCATTACCTTTATTACTTTTGGCACATTCATTTCCTCTATTTATCTGAGCCACTGGTCTTATTAAATAAGAACTGGCTAATCAAGTTCTCTAATACAAGAGCAGATTGTGTATCACGAATTTCATCACCATTTTTCAGCATTTTATCTTCTGCACCAATGGAAATACCTAAATATTTTTCACCCAACAAACCGCTGGTCAAAATAGCTATCGAGCTGTCCTCAGGAATATTATTCACATCTGAATCAATACTCATGGTCACTTTAGCCATATAAAGTTTTTTGTCATAAGAGATTGAATCAACACTACCGACGGTCACACCCGCAATGGTGACCTTGGCACGATCGCTTAAACCACCAATATCATCAAATCGTGCAACAACATGGTACGAATCCTTTTTACTATTAAACCCAAGCCCACTCACTTGCACTGCTAAGTAAACAAATGCCAACAAGCCCAATACAATAAAACTTCCCACTAATAACTCAGCGCGCTTACTTCTCATCCTAAAAATCTCCAAACATCGCAGCGGTTAACACAAAATCCAATGCCAAAACGGCCAATGAGCCCAACACGACCGTTCTAGTAGTCGCCTTACCAATTCCTTCCGATGTAGGAACGCATTCATAACCCTGATAAACCGCAATCCAAGTGATAGCAACGGCAAACACTAGGGCCTTTATTAAACCATTAAGTATGTCTGTATCAAAATTAACCGACTGCTGCATCAAGGACCAAAAAGAGCCATCACTAACACCAAGCCAACCAACAGAAACTAACAAGCCGCCAATAATACCTGCGGCTGAAAACACCATACTAAGCAAAGGAAGACAGATTACCCCGGCAATAAATCGTGGGGCAATAACTCGGCGTAACGGGTCAACACCCATCATCTCATAACTAGACAACTGCTCAGTGGCCTTCATCAAACCGATTTCTGCCGTTAATGAAGACCCAGCACGACCAGCAAATAACAATGCAGTGACAACAGGTCCCAACTCTCTCAACAAAGACAAAGCCAACAGTTGGCCAACCGAGTCCTCAGAGCCAAATTTAGCCAAAACACTGTAACCTTGAAGCGATAACACCATCCCAATAAACGTTCCTGAGACAACAATAATCACGAATGACAAGACACCAACAGAATAAAGTTGACGCACCAAAAGGTTAACAGATTCACCAAAACGAACAGGAACTCTAAAAATACTTTGAGCAATAAAAATACCAGCTCGACCAATCGCTTCAAGCCAGTCGAAAAACCATGCCCCTAAGGCAATCAAACTTTTCATTACCGCTTTCCTCCATGGTCCGACATTGTATCTTCAGGATAATTAAATGGCACTGGACCATCTGGTTCACCATGTAAAAACTGCTTCACCTGCGCATTTTGTGACGCACGAATTTCTTCAGGCGTTCCTTCTGCAATCACGCGACCACCCGCCATAATGCACACATGATCGGCGATAGATAAAGATTCTTCTACGTCGTGAGAAACTAAAACAGAAGTAATTCCTGCTGAAGCGTTTAACTTACGTATCAACTCAACCAATACACCTTTCGAAATAGGATCTTGTCCAGCAAATGGCTCATCGAACATTACCAACTCAGGATCAAGAGCAATGGCTCGCGCCAGCGCAACACGCCTTGCCATCCCACCAGACAGCTCAGACGGCTTTAAATAAGCCGCTCCACGCAAACCCACACTATGAAGTTTTTCTAAAACAATCTCTTTAATTTTCGCAGCAGAAAACTTAGTGTGTTCCTCTAATGGAAAAGCGACATTTTCAAACACACTCATATCACTGAATAGAGCACCACTTTGAAATAACATGCCGATTTTTTCTCGAACCTTATATAATGCCGATCGAGATAATTCATCCACATTCTGTCCGTCCACAGTAATTGTTCCACTGTCGGGAGATAATTGAGCACCAATGAGCCGCAACAAGGTTGTCTTACCGGTACCGCTTGGCCCCATTACTGCAGTGATTTTTCCCCTAGGAATAACTAGAGTTACATCATCAAAAATCACCCTATCCCCTCTAGAGAAGCGAAGATTCTGCACTTTTATATACACATCTAGCACTTATTCACCTTTCCAGTCCTGATTAAAGTATTGAAGAATAGTACCACCCACCTGTCGCAAAGAGAATCACGCTTCATACAGAATCGAATTTGTTTCAAAGATCAAGTCTTGAATTTCACCCGTAAACCTCATTAAATGGGGCATCATTTTATTTACGAGTAAATTCAAGGTTATGCTGCTGTTTTCCGCTGCTCTTATTGCAGGTCTAATCCTGCTAATCATTAGTTCTGATAAATTCATTGAACACGCTGCTCTTGTTGCAGAAAAGCTCAATGTAAACCCTATGGTCATTGGCGTTACACTGGTCGCATTTGGCACGTCAGCCCCTGAAATGGTGGTATCCACCATGGCGGCCCTCGATAACGCTCCGGAAATTGCCATCGGCAATGTACTAGGGTCGAACATCGCGAATGTTGCACTCGTATTTGGCGTAACCTTATTGTTTTCTGCGATTCCGATCTCGAAAGGCTTAATCACGAAAGAAGTGCCACTGGTTATTGGCATAACATTATTAACGGGGTGGTTGCTGCATGATAGTTACCTCAGTTTTTACGATGGTGTTATTCTTCTTATCGCATTCGCTTTCATATTGTTTACTTTATTACGCGGCAGCAAGAACTTAGAAAGCCAATTGAAAGAGGAACTACCAGAAAATGACGGTGACTCGGTCGCAAAATCTTTGATCATATCCTTAATTGGCTTAGTCGTATTAATCGGCAGTTCTAAACTACTTATTTGGGGGGCTGTTGGCATCGCCAAAGGACTTGGCGTTAGTGAGCTAGTTATCGGCCTTACCATAGTCGCTGTAGGAACAAGTCTTCCAGAGCTCGCCGCCTCTATCAGTAGCGTTCGCAAAGGGTTACATTCTATTGCAATAGGCAATATCATTGGCTCAAATATCTTCAACCTAGCCACCGTATTGCCAATTCCTGGCTTAATATCACCAGGCGCTATAGATCCAAATGCATCCGGACGAGATTACTACTGGGTTCTTGGGCTTACTCTAGCGCTTTCCATACTTATTTTTGTCTTTGGAAAATCCAAAAAGGCAACCATCCCAAGATGGATTGGCATCCCTTTAATTGGATCCTATATTGCCTACTTACTTCTCATTAGCTTTGGAAGTACTGTCTAATGATTCAACTCAACGCAAAATACACCGTACTTGGCGTCATTGTGATCGCTCTGGCCTCTGGCGTTTTTTTTGCTGACACCCCTTTAACTAAAAATCTGGTGGCGACTCAAAAGCTCAGCAGCACGCCAGATTATTTCATCACCAATATCAAAGCAAAAGAATATGATCAAAATGGCGCATTACAAGAGACGCTAACGGCAACACAAGCTCTGCACTACAATCAAGAATCTCGCACCTTGCTAGACAATCCGACAATTCAGCGACATGACTCAGCTGGGGCTTGGAATGCAAAAGGGAAAAAAGGAGTAATAGAGGACGGTAGTCATGATATCCTATTAACAGATGACGCTGTCGCTGTTAAACAATTTTCAGATTCTCCTGATATCACCCTTAACGCAGACAGCATTCATTATTTGGATGACAAGCAATCATTAACAAGCAGCGGTAACGCCACCCTTTATTCAACGCAAGGCAAAACTACCGCAAAAACAATTACTACCTACATTAATTCAGAAGAAGTCGTGATGACAGGATCTGTACGAGGACAGTATGAAACAACTCATTAACATTAGCGCGCTACTGGCCGGACTCATAATTAGCCAGCACGCACTTGCACTGCCTGATGACTTAAGCAAACCGCTGACGATACAGTCTAACGAAGCATTTTTAGACCAAAAAACTGGCATAGCGACTTATAAAGGTGATGTTTTTGTTAAACAAGGATCCATTGAGATACAAGCTCAATTCCTGAAAGTAACAACGGATCCTAAAACACGCAAATTCAGCAAATTGGTAGCCACAGGCAAGCCTGCAAAATTTAGCCAACAAATTGATTGGAATGGCAACATGATGATCAGTCGAGGTGAGCAAATTAACTATGAAGTTACCAGCTCAACATTAGACATATCAGGCAATGCTTACCTCAATAGAATGGATGATAAAATCACAGCAGATCATATTCTATACCACATAGACACTGGCACCTTTAACGCTAAGAAACAAGGTTCTGGCCGAGTATCCATGACACTACAACCAGCAGATGACAAAAAAGAGAAATAGATGGCCCTGTTAGAAGCTAGAAACCTTGCTAAAAGCTACAAAAAAAGACAAGTCGTTAAAGATGTCTCCATTTCTGTTGAATCAGGACAAGCTGTTGGACTACTTGGGCCAAATGGTGCAGGCAAAACAACGTGCTTTTATATGATAGTGGGCATGGTGTCTAACGACGCTGGCGGCATTTTTATTGACGGTCATGACATCACCAAAAACGCTATGCATACTCGCGCCCAAAAAGGTATCGGCTACCTACCGCAAGAAGCTTCAATTTTTAGAAAAATGTCCGTTGAAGACAATATTTATGCCATTTTAGAAACACGCAAAGAATTATCCAAAGAGCAAAAGCACGAAAGATTAGAAACATTATTAAATGAATTTCATGTCACCCATATTCGTAGCAACCTAGGCATGGCACTATCAGGCGGCGAAAGACGTCGCGTTGAAATAGCTCGCGCGTTGGCAATGAACCCTAAGTTCATTCTTTTGGATGAACCTTTTGCTGGTGTTGATCCCATCTCTGTCGGCGACATCAAATTAATCATAAAACACTTACAAGAAAGCGGCATAGGTGTTTTGATTACAGACCACAATGTACGAGAAACGCTGGATATTTGCGACAAGGCTTATATCGTTGGTAATGGAAAAATCATTGCTTCAGGTGATGCCCAAACAGTCATAAACAATGAACAAGTAAAAAAGGTTTATTTAGGCGACGACTTCCGCCTATAGCCCCTTATCTTTGCAGCCGAAAGGGAGTAGTATGCATAACTCGTTCCAATTTTCTCTTATTAGAAGTGTTTCTTTATGAAGCAGTCCTTGCAACTAAAAATCGGTCAACAACTGACCATGACGCCTCAGCTGCAACAAGCCATTCGGTTGCTGCAGCTTTCTACGTTAGATCTGAAACAAGAAATTCATGAATTTCTAGAGTCAAATCCTCTATTAGAAATAGACGATGATGACTATGCCAGTTCAGAAGCACCGACAAGAGAACAACAAGAAGCAAACGATAAGAAAGTTGAAGCGAGCTCAAGCGAAGAAGCTCGTGTCGAATCGGAGTGGACCGACAGCATCCCTGAAGAGCTATCTATCGACAGCAACTGGGACGACACCTTTCAAAACTCAGCGGCCGCGGTTACTTCTAGCACAAACTATGAAGGCGAAAGCGACTATGAGAGCCGTAATGCTCCCTCAGAAAGCATTCAAGACCATCTAATTTGGCAACTCAATTTAACGCACATGTCAGACCGAGACATTGAAATCGCTTACGCAATTATCGAGTGCGTCCAATCTGATGGCTATTTGAGCATTACAGCGGAAGATATATGGGAATCGCTCTCCAGCGAACTAGAAGACTTAGAACTTGACGAAGTAATGGCGGTGCAGCATAGACTCCAACGCTTTGATCCTGTTGGCGTTTGCTCAACCGACTTACGCGATTGCTTATTAGTCCAACTAGAAGCCTTTCGCGACCACCCACTGTACAAAAGCACTTACAATTTAGTCGATAATTATTTACCTCTGCTGGGTAATCGTGATTTTGTACAATTAAGTCGAAAAACAAAACTCAAAGAAGAATCATTAAAAGAAGTGGTTGAGTTAATTCAACAACTTAATCCACGTCCAGGTTCTATTATTGATTCCGATGACACAGATTATGTAATACCTGACGTATCTGTTAAAAAAATAAATAACACTTGGCAAGTCGAACTAAACAATGACGCCCTTCCACCTGTCAAAATTAATGAAACCTACTCTGCAATGGCAAGCACTGCGTCCACCTCAGAAGACGCAACATACATAAAGAATTCATTGCAAGAAGCCAAATGGTTCATGAAAAGTCTGCAAAGCCGCAACGAAACACTATTAAAAGTGACTAGCTGTATCGTTAAACGTCAAATTGATTTTTTCGAATTAGGCGAAGAAGCCATGAAACCCATGGTGTTGCATGATGTAGCTGAAGAAGTAGGCATGCACGAATCTACTATTTCGCGAGTTACTACGCATAAATACATGCACACACCTAAAGGCATATTTGAACTAAAATATTTCTTCTCTAGCCATGTAAACACCGCCTCAGGTGGCGAATGCTCTTCTACTGCAATAAGAGCCATGATTAAAAAATTAGTACTGGAAGAACCGGCTAAAAAACCGCTAAGTGACAATAAACTGGCCACCGTTTTAGCCGACCAAGGCATACAGGTAGCACGACGTACTGTGGCAAAATACCGCGAGGCAATGAATATTCCTCCTTCAAATGAACGAAAACGATTGATCTAATACGGATAATATTTCCCTATGCCATTGAAATCATTATTAAAAACAGACCTTGTACTAGCAAAACAAGACATCGTCAGTAAAAAACGCATTCTTGAAAGCATTGCTGAAGTTGCTGCAAACCGACTTCATTGTGACAAAGAAGCCATTTATGAAGCACTGTTAAGTCGAGAAAAACTCGGCAGCACAGGCATAGGCAATGGTATTGCTATCCCACATTGTCGCCTAGAAACTGCCAATCACACTGCTGTTATCGCAATTTCGTTACAATCTGCTATCGATTTCGATGCTATAGACAAGAAACCCATTGATTTAGTCTTTGCACTTATCGTACCGCCACAGGAATGCGACGAACACCTATCTACACTTGCCGAAATAGCAGAGTTGGCACAGTCGGATGACGCCTTAAACAAGCTTAGAGCAGCAGAAACAAACGACGCTCTATTTGCAGCACTAGATTCTCTACTATAAGGAAAAAACATGTTGGAAGAGTCTGTCACAATCATAAACAAACTTGGCCTTCACGCTCGTGCAGCGGGAAAACTGGTCGAAACAACCTCACGCTTCTCTTCTGACATCACCATTGAAAAAGATGGTCGTAATGTGGATGGGAAAAGCATTATGGCGATGATGATGCTAGCAGCCAGTAAAGGCACTGACATCAAGATCAAAACCAATGGAGAAGACGAAGAGGAAGCAATCAAAGCGATCATCGCCTTGATCCATGATCGCTTTGGCGAAGACGAGTAAGGACGGCCATGTCAGAACAAACCACTCTCGCTCATCTTCAAACGGTCACCGAATCTCTAGAATCCGGTGCCACCATGCAAATCCGTTATTTACTTAACGGCGCCCTACCTGCACAAGACGTTGCCCGCTTACTTGAGTCATCCCCACCAAAAGAACGTAAACTTCTTTGGGATTTAATCGACTCTAAAAACGAAGGCGAAGTACTCCAATACTTAAGTGAAGAGATTGGCGTACAATTCATGTTAAACATGAACACAGAACGCCTAGTCGCTGTTTCTGAGCATTTCGAAAGTGATGACCTTGCCGATCTTTTACAACACCTCCCAGAGACCGTTGTAAAAGAAGTTCTGGCTTCCATGTCCAGCCAAGACAGAATGCGAGTGGAAGCACTATTAAGCTACTCAGAGGACTCTGCTGGCGGCTTGATGAATACGGATACAATCACTATCCGTCCAAACATCACCCTTGATATCGTTTTTCGCTACTTACGCCGACATAAGACTCTCCCTGACATGACCGATAGCCTACTGGTTGTGAGTCGCTCTGATCGCCTACTAGGAACGCTACCTCTAACAAAACTACTGGTTGCAGACGTGAATTGCACCGTGCGCGACATTATGGAAACAGACAATACCGTTATTGATGCCAACACACCCGCTAGCGAAGTAGCACAACTCTTTGAAAAGATGGACCTAGTATCGGCTCCCGTCATTGATAGCATCACCAAAAAATTATTAGGTCGAATCACTATCGATGACGTAGTTGATGTAATTCGCGACGAAGCAGAGCACTCTATGCTGAGTATGGCCGGCCTAGACGATGACGAAGACACTTTTGCCCCCATACTAAAAACAACGAGACGACGCGCAGTTTGGCTCGGCATCAACTTAATTACCGCATTCATCGCATCGTATGTAATTGGCTTATTTCAGCACACCCTAGATCAAATTGTCGCGCTTGCTATTCTGATGCCAATTGTTGCCAGCATGGGCGGCATTGCGGGGTCTCAAGTACTGACTCTTGTCATTCGAGGCATTGCCTTAAACCAGATAGGTGCGACCAATACTCGATGGCTTTTAAACAGAGAACTCATTGTTGGCGTATTAAATGGTATACTTTGGGCGACCGTTATTGCCGCTTTAACAGCACTTTGGTTTGACAACATAAAGATTGCCTATATCATTGCAAGCGCGACAATCATAAATCTGTTTTTTGCCGCACTCACAGGCACGCTATTACCAATTTTCTTAAAAAAACTTGGTATCGACCCAGCTTTAGCCGCCAGTGTGATTTTAACAACTGTGACTGATGTCGTTGGCTTTTTAGCCTTCCTCGGTCTTGCTACCATTTTTTTAGTATAGGTTCCCATGACAGACTTTGATCAAATTGATGACGATGAAGAAATTATTAAAAGTAAAACGCAGATCAAGCGTGAAATGGAAGGCCTACAAGAGCTAGGTAAGAAATTATTAAGCCTGAGTAAAAATCAGCAAAAGAAAATCCAGATGTCTGAAACATTGAGAGCCGCTCTTACTGAAGCCACTCGCATAAAACAGCACGAAGCTTCAAGAAGACATCTACAATATATTGGCAGAGTGATGCGCACTGAGGATCATGAATCTATTGCTCACAGCATAGCCATATTTGATAGTACGTCTGCTGCCTATAACAAGCTATTCCACCAACTAGAGCTTAAACGTGATGCTCTCATTGGAGAACATAGCAAAGAAGTGCTTGCTGAGTATCTAACAGATCACCCTGAGGTCGAAGATATTCAACAACTGAGACAACTTATTCGCTCATCACAAAAAGAAGCCTCTCTACAGAGTAATACAACAAACAGAAAAAAACTGTTTCGCTTTCTAAGAGAAGCTGAAGAAAAGAAATTAGGCTTATCCGAATAGAACAATTCGCTATGCAAGCACAAGATTAACAATCGTTATTTGATTAAAGCGCCTTAAGTGAAATACCTAAGGCGCTTTTTTTACAGACGACGATGCGATAAACAAGGCATATTGTTACGACACTCCAGCAACACTTCATCGGTAATGTCGCAAACAAAATACCCAGGCTCCTCTTCCAACCCATCAAGAAACTCACCATTTGGTGAATACAACACACTATGACCATAAGTTTGTCGAGTATCGTTGTGCCAACCGCATTGATTAACACCTAGTACAAAACACTGGTTCTCTATGGCTCGGGCTGCTAATAAAGTGTTCCAATGCGCCTTACCTGTAACATAGGTAAATGCCGCCGGCACAAGCAAGACTTCCGCTCCCGCCTTTGATAAGGCCCTATAAAGCTCAGGGAAGCGCACATCGTAGCAAATACTTAGACCCACTTTAAAACCATCCACATCAATGATCTGGGTCTCAATATCCCCAGGCTCAATCGATGCCGATTCTTTGTAAGCTCCTGCTTTGTCGTTAACCGCCACATCAAAAAGGTGAATTTTGTCATAGCGTTTTATCAGCTCTCCATCAGGAGAAAAAACCAAACAAGACTGACGCACTCGCCCACCGCCAACTTCCTCGCCTGTGACACGATTAGCTGATGGGTGAGAGCCTACAACAAGATAAATAGAGTGCTTGATAGCTAACTGGACTACTTCTTTCAGAATTTCATCTTGTGCAGGAGAATCTGCCAAATAACGCATTGCTTTGCCATCAAATAAAAACACATTTTCTGGTAAAACAATCAACCTCGCGCCATCTTTTGCCGCCAAACCAACCCATTTTTTCGTCATTTCTAAATTTTGAGCCCAATCAGCGGTACTCGTTAACTGAATAGCTGCGATGCGAAGTGATTTCATTTAATTACTCACCTTTTTTACTTGCTTGTGCTTTACCGGTGTAATTTCAGGACTATCAAATGATCCCTTTATATGGTACTGGACACTGGTGACTTTTGATAAACTATCGCCGATCAATTTATCTGTAAGAAACAAAATTCCCGCCAATTGAGGCGACCCCCACAACAAACCTGCCAACGGCAAAGAGCGCGTAATAGGTAAGGTTGCCGTTAACGTTTCATCTAACGCCTCATTCACTATATCTGCCGTGCCTTCCAATGACACCTCTGCCGTTGGAGAACTGATACTCAAAGGTTTTGTGGTCTTAAGAATGCCTTTATTAATATCAAAAGTACCTTTGAAACTGTCATACGTTAATCCAGGCTTATAGACATCAGAAAAATCCAGACTCAATCGTCGTTTTAATGATTCGACATTAAAAATACCAAATATTTTCATAAAAGCAGGCAATTCATCAACCTGTGAAAAGTTGCCATCTTCAGCGTCAAAAGAAATTCTTCCCGAGACCGTCTTGCGGTTAAAGTAGAAAGGGTGACCTTGCCAATTTAAAACCACATTAATTTTATATTTCTTAGAGGTGACAAAGGCCTTATCTGAAAACTTATCTATCAACTCAGCCAAATCCTTGCCATTTACCGAGATAGTTAACGTAACGGTTGGCTGAGCTGCATTATCCTTCCAAATAAGATGACCATCAAATTTGCCTTTTTTCAAAACAGAAGAAAATGGATCTATACGTAGCTCATTACCATTTCGCACCACATTTAAATTCCAATCCCCATAAGGCTTTTGATTAATGTACAGCTGATCCACTATTAGGGTCATATTAGGGACTTGACTGGCATGAAAAGGCGGTTTATCAGGGCTACCGTCTCCCGCGCCTTTATCGCTATTCCAACTTAAATAACCAAAATGCAATCTCGGCTTAAGCCCATCATGATCAAATTTGAAATTCAGCTCATCTGAACTAACCTGGAACTTTCCATTCGTATTGTTGGCATCATAATTCACTTTAACATTATGCAGGCTGTTTTGCGGGTTCACTACAATCTTATCAATCAATAAATTCACGTAACGTAGCCAGTCAGGCAACTTAATATTACTGTCATTTAATGAAGGGACAGAACCCTCCTCCCCACCTAACTTCTCAAATACATTACTCCAGTCTGATACATCAAAAGACGAAAACTGCCCTTCTACTGCCAAACCTTTTTTCATATTACTCGGAAGCGCCTTATCACTATTAAAATACAGTTCGCCACCAATAAACTGGCCCGATTTTATTAATAAATTCGTCTTTACTAAGGAAGAAAAGTCACTTTGAATCACGATATCTTGTTGGTGAGACATCATTTTAAAGGTAAAAGGCATGGCCTGAGCAGATACTTTAGAGAACGGTTGCGGAAGCGCAATCGCTCCTCCCTTAAGATCGCTATTAATCAGTAAGTCAACCTGTCCCTCCTGGGACTTATTTATCGACAAAGTGCCGTTATATTTAACATCTCCAGTGATCTTATTCGCTAGATAGTCCGGTAGTTTTCGCCACTGTGCAATTTGATAAAGATTTGCCGAGCCTGATAGTTGACCTAATATACTAATTCGACCATCTTTTTCAAAAGATGATGTAAGCACCATATGTGTATGACCAGAAAAAGATTGAATATCGAAATCGGAGTCATAAATTCCTTTTTCGCTGGAAAAGTTGAATTGGCCTTTATCAACGACATTATTCAAATCGATATCGCCAATATAAACCGGATTATTCTTAAAGCGTAACCCAAGACTTACTCTTGGCTCTTTATGCTTTTCATTAAGCGGAATGGAAACATCAAAATCACCGGCCATAACGCCTGACACACGCCATGTTTTAAAAGGCGCCAATACATTATTCGCCAACGGCGTCGACTGCAATAAACGGAGCATTTCAGACGATTCTTGCGCAACACTTCCCTTTACACTTAACCAATCTGCCTTACCGTTTTTAACGGGTACATCCACTGAAATATTCGAGACAGCAACATCTGATAAGGACGCGGATTTAACCAGAACATGCACACCAGATTCATTCAACGTAAATTGACCATTAACCGATTTTGCCGTGGGCCAATTCTTATCAAAAGTAATATCCGCATCGCTTACATCCATTTTTAGCCGAACATCTGGCACTGCGCCATCAGCCAAATCACTTTGAATAAGTAAATCAACATTATTCACTTCGCCTTTATTGGCAAAAGAGTCTTTTATCCAGCTTCGCAACCCAGCATCAAGCGCCTTGTCAGGAAGGTAAGTAAGCCTATCCGCCACAGACACATGTTGCGCCGCAATATTCAAAGACAGCCAATCAGGAGCGTTCTGCCGGGCTTCAAAACGAAAGCCGCCCTTAATGTCAGAACCATTACGCTTCAACTTTAAGTCTTGCCCTCTAACAACCAGTGTATTTTGCACAAGCTGCCAATTAACCGTGCCAGATAACGAACTGACTTGCCATTCGCTAGCATAGAGATCAGGAAAGGCAAGCATCCCCTTGTGCTGCTTGAACTGAATATAACCTCCAGTATCAGCGATACTTAATACCGCATCAATATGATCAGCTTTGGGAATACCTAGATAGCCTGAGCTAGAGACATTTTGTAAATTACTTAAAAAGTGATAAGACACCGCATTGTCTTTTTTACCAATACGTAATGAAGCATTCGAAATAACACCTTTAGGCGATAGTCCAGAAATTAGTTTTGTTATATGCCAATCAGGTTGTAAAAAATGATTTGCTATCCGATGAGCCAACGCCAAATCAAACTGATTGAAAAGCAAATAAGATTGGTTGGTAGCAGTCGACCATTCATAGGATAAGTTCATTGGCTCATATGTTTTTTCATGCTCATCTTTAAGTTGCATATGATGAACATCGACAGACAAACTCGCCTTTTTTTGACTGTACCCAACTCGTACAGAAGGCGCAGATTCATAAGCTTCACCATTTTTAAAAGCAACACTAAGTTTTGATGCTTTAGCCTGAAGCATAAACCCTTCGCCAACACGATAATTAAGCCAAAGCTTGCCCGCAAAATCAACACTCGTTAAATCAGCCGACCAAGTTTCAGACTTACCATTGAAAGGAATTAAAATATTAGGGACATTAACACTCGCGTCAACTTGATAATCACCAAAGGCACCCAGTGATTGATAGATTTTAGCGTTGAGATCAAAAGGAGTCGCATTACCATCGACATATACTTTTGACTTAATCCACGAGGATTGAGAATACTGAAAAACATAGGCCGCTGGGATAGCAATAGCGTGTTTACCATATTGCTCACTATTGATATCTATTTTGGCATTTAGAATAGAAAAACGTTGTTGCGCCGTTAAATAGCCTAAAATCCTCTCCACCCCCACATCGCTTTTGACATTGGATGAAGACACAGCACCTTTTAGTCGCCATTGACCACCACTCTCCTGAAAGGATAAAGAGGGCTTAACAAAACGAACATAGGTAAATTGAGGCGTTAAAGACAGAAGAGACTTAATAAGATCAATTCGAACTCTTATTTCTGGAATACTGACAGCGGACTCACCATTAACTGTTAGCACTAAATTACTAACAGAGACAGTCGGATCAACCCCTTCCAAATGCCCACCGATCTTACTAAGCGTCACTTGATAGCCCGTTAACTGACTGAGATTACTCTCTATTTGCAATCGATAGTCATCAAGACAAGGCAGCAACAACTTAACCGCAACAACCGTCATAGCAAGCAGAGCGGATACACACACTAGCGCCCACCACACAACGCCGATCGCTCTTTGCAGAGACTGCCTCATCTTAGAACCTATTATCGAAGAACAACATCATATTGATCCTGCGTATAAACTAGATCAACCTGAAAACGAATTGTTTTACCTATAAAGGCCTCCAATTCAGCAACAGCAACGCTTTCTTCATCTAAAAAGCGATCAACCACTGAGCTCGCGGCCAATATTGTATAGGTCTGTGAATCATAAGCACGATCAGCTCGAAGTATTTCACGAAAGACCTCATAGCAAACTGTTTCAGGTGTTTTTACTAACCCACTACCCCGACAAGAACGACATGGTTCGCAGAGCGTCTGCCCCAAACTTTCCCGTGTACGTTTTCTCGTCATTTCGACCAAACCAAGCTCAGAGACACCGGTAATTTTTGTCTTAGCATGATCGGAGTCTAGTGTTTTTTCTAACATTCTAAGCACTTGCCGCTTATGCTCTTCATCTTCCATATCGATAAAATCAATAATGATGATGCCACCCAAATTTCGCAATCGCAGCTGACGACCGATAGAAGTCGCGGCTTCTAAATTTGTCTTGTAGATGGTTTCTTCTAAATTTCGACTGCCAACAAAAGCCCCAGTGTTGACGTCAATGGTTGTCATAGACTCAGTTTGCTCAACCAGCAAGTAACCGCCCGACTTAAGCTGTACCTTACGATCCAAGGCTTTTTGTATTTCATCTTCAACGCTGTATAAATCGAAAATAGGACGCTCGCCTGGATAATATTCAATGCGTTCTGTCAACTCAGGCATAAAATCTTCAGCAAAAGAGCGAAGCTTGGCATAATTTTCACGAGAATCTATACGGATTTTTTCCGTTTTTAAACTCACTAAATCACGCATTGTTCTCAAATGAAGCGGCAGATCTTCATAAATAATGGAGGGAGCTTTGGCAACTTTAATTCGTCGTTTCACTGCTTGCCACAAACGCGTAAGGAATTTTATATCGGCTAGGATTTCTTCTTCGCCAGCTCGCTCTGCTGCAGTTCGTAAAATATAACCATTCGTTTCATCCGCGTCTTTTAACGCCTCAGAAATAAGAGATTTTAAACGCTCACGCTCCTCTTCATTCTCAATACGTTGACTAACACCAACATGAGACTGATCAGGCATATAAACAAGGTAACGAGAGGGTATAGAAAGATGGGTAGTTAAACGCGCCCCTTTTGTACTGATGGGGTCTTTTGTCACTTGAACAACAAGGGATTGACCTTCTCGAAGGTAATCACCGATTTGATCACTTGGATTGATCGCATCACGATCAGCCACTTCAGAAACATGAATAAAAGCCGCTCGCTCTAAACCAATATCCACAAATGCAGCCTGCATTCCAGGTAAAACACGAACCACTTTACCTTGATAAATATTGCCTACGATGCCTTTACGACTGGCTCGCTCTATATAAACTTCTTGCAGCATCCCATTTTCAACAAGAGACACTCGAATTTCCATCGGGGTGACATTTATTAATACATCTTCACTCACCGGACATCTCCTCTAATGCATGAATACCAAACAAAGCAAGTAACTGAGATGCTTCATAAAGAGGCAAACCCACCACAGCAGAATAAGAGCCAGATACTGAGCGAACAAACACCGCCCCTAACCCTTGAATCGCGTAAGAGCCCGCTTTATCTTGAGGATCTCCGCTTTTCCAATACTGCGCTATTTCAACATCAGACAACGCTCTAAAAGAAACATTACTAGTAACATTAGTTAGTTGAACATGCTCACGATGTAAATCATAGAGGCAAATCGAGGTCATTACCTGATGATCACGACCTGACAATAATCTAAGCATTCTTTTTGAGTCTTCAAAACAAGAAGGCTTTCCAAGAATAACCCCATCAACAACAACACTTGTATCGGACGCTAAAATAACAACATTTTCTATTTCGTTTCGTTTTGCTTTAAGCTTCTCAGCAGCGGCTTGCGCTTTCTCGCGCGCCATCCGAAGCACATAATCGACAGCACCCTCATTTTCATAAGGCGCTTCATCTATATCAGCAGGACAGACCTCAAAGCGCTTAACTAATTGCGCCAGAAGCTCTTTTCTTCTTGGCGACGCTGAAGCTAATACAAGCATAAACCTTTCCTAATAAACGACCTTAAAGACCTAAAAACCAACTTGAAAAACAATTTAGCGAATCGAGTAAATGCGACGAATACTGCGTAATACAACAAACGACCACGGCCAAAGCAAGCCAGTAACAATCGCCGGCATAAAAATCATCAAGGTTGGTTGCGCATTACCAAGATAATGATCAATCCAGAAACCTACCAATTGATTTATGCTCACTAGGAGGCAGACAAAAATACCTTGCTGCCAACGATGATACATACGTAATCGCTTATAAAAAATTGCACATGAAAAAGCGATAATGACATAAGTCAGAGAGTGCTGGCCGATAATACCACCTTGTAGCAAATCCACCATCAACCCAAGAAACCACGCGACTCCCACTCCAACACGAAACGGCAAAGCAATAACCCAGTATAAAATAACCAACAATGCCCACTCAGGTCGATACCAAACCAACGACTCGGGTAAAGGCATCGCCTCAAGCATAAGCGCAGCTATCAGTGTGACAACAAAAACACTAAAGGATTTCATTGATGCTCCGTCTTAGATTTTTCAATTAACATCACATGACGGCTTCGACCTAACTGAGCCAAAGGAACGACATCGACATCAGTATAAGGTTGTCCAGATATATGCTTTACAGAACGCACAACACCGACCGGATACCCAGCTGGAAAACGCTTACCTAGACCCGACGTTGTCAAAATATCACCTTTTTTAATGTCAGCAGATTGCGGAACACTCATCAGCTTCAAATCTTTTAAGTCGCCAACACCACGCAACACACTTCTAAATCCTGTGCGGGATAACTGAACAGGTAAAAAATGACTCGCATCAGCAATTAATAAAACACGGCTAGTATAGGCAGACGTTTCTACAACCTGACCCAGCACTCCTGTTGCATCCAAAACAGGTTGACCGACATACGCACCAGAAGAAAAACCTTTATCGATAAGTATTTTATGACTATAAGCATTTTGGTCGAACCCAATCACTTCTGCCATAACGACTTTTTCATCAACTCGTTGCGAAGCATCTAACAATTCTCGCAGACGAACGTTTTCAGCCTGGAGGGAGTTTAATTTCTGCAGTCGACTTTGAAGCACAAGCACTTCTTGGTTTAAAGACTGATTTTCTTTAACCAGTCCTTCGCGACTTTCTAAATGATCACCGGTCCAGTAAAGAATTTTTTGTGGCGTGTTTACCACGACCTGAATAGGCGCAACAAGCCAAGTGAGATAAGGGCGAACCGGGGCAAACAAAGAATATCTAGTATCAGCAACGATCATCATGATAGATAAGATGACCAGCACAACAAAACGCGCGCTGGATATCTTGCCATTAAAATAAAGCGAATTATTAATGGTATGGCTCCTAGCAATTACTCATTTTCAGCAGTAAAAAGCTCTGAGGCATGTTTATCCATCATTTCAAGCGCCATACCACCACCTCGAGCAACACAAGTAAGTGGATCATCAGCGATAATCACAGGAAGACCTGTTTCTTCGCTAATTAAACGATCGATTTCACGCAGCAAAGCACCACCACCAGTCAAAACCAAACCCGTTTCACCGATATCAGCCGCTAATTCTGGTGGAGATTGCTCTAGAACACCTTTGATCGCTTGAACAATTTGCGCGAGCGGTTCTTGCAAGGCATCTAGTATTTCGGTACTGCTCAAAGTAAAGGAGCGTGGAATACCTTCAGCTAAGTTACGACCGCGAACATCAATCTGCAACTCTTCACCAGTATGATAAGCCATGCCTATTTCGGTTTTAATGCGCTCAGCCGTAGCATCACCAATCAAACTACCGTATTGACGACGTACATACGTTGTAATCGCTTCATCAAAACGATCACCACCAACACGAATAGACTCAGAAGTAACAATACCGTTTAAGGAAATAATTGCGATTTCTGTGGTACCGCCACCAATATCAATAACCATTGAGCCAGATGCTTCTGCAACTGGCAGACCCGCCCCAATAGCTGCCGCCATTGGCTCTTCAATAATATAGACTTCGCGAGCACCGGCACCCAATGCTGATTCTTTGATAGCACGTCGTTCAACTTGTGTTGATTTACAAGGAACACAAACCAACACCCTCGGGCTTGGTTTTAAAAAGCTATTCTCATGCACTTTAGAAATAAAATACTGAAGCATTTTTTCAGTGACATGAAAATCGGCAATGACCCCATCTTTCATTGGTCGAATCGCCGTAATATTTCCAGGCGTTCTACCCAACATGCGCTTCGCATCTTTACCAACTGACGCGACTGTTTTTTGATTCCCATTATGACGAATGGCGACAACAGATGGCTCATCAAGCACTATGCCACGGTCACGAACGTAGATAAGGGTATTAGCCGTCCCTAAGTCAATTGACAAATCGCTAGAGAACATTCCCCTAATTTTTTTAAACATGTAATTCCACACCCTAATGAATACAATACGAACAGTGTGAAAATGTAACAATCGCCCACACATTCAGCAAGCCGATTCGTCGTAAATAAGCAAAAAGTCTTAAGGTATTTCATTGTTTATACGAATTTTTTTAATTTGATCGAAAAGAAATTGCTTTTTCCCTTCATGGTCTTTCTAGCTCCTGTCTGAAGAGATACAATACACACCATTTTCGACAATCTAACATCAGGTGGAACATGTCCATAAACAAACAAGACGTGCAAAAAATAGCACACCTGGCTCGCCTCGCCCTCACTGAGGAAGACGCAGCTCAATACCAGCAATCACTATCCAGCGTATTAGCACTCGTTGAGCAAATGCAATCGGTTAATACCGATGGTATCGAACCGCTTGGCAACCCACTTGAAATGACCCAGAGACTCAGAGAAGACGTCGTCACAGAAGGCAACCGTCGAGACGAGTTCCTAGCCAACGCGCCACAAACTGAAGCTGGCCTTTTCTTAGTACCGCAAGTGATTGATTAACGAGAACACAATATGTTTGAACAAAGCATCTCTACCTTAGCGACAAAATTGCGCAATAAAGATATTTCTAGCGTTGAGTTAACACGCCTTTTTTTAGATCGAATTAGCAAACTTGATCCTCAGCTCAATAGTTTCATCACCATCAGTGACGAGCTTGCATTACAACAAGCAAAAGCAGCCGACACCTTGCTAGCAAGCAACAAGGGTACCAGCCTAACCGGCATACCTATCGCCCACAAAGATTTATTTTGCACCCAAGGCGTACTGACAACTTGCGGCTCTAAAATGCTCAATAATTTTGTTCCGCCTTATGAGTCAACAGTAACAAGCCGCATACAACAAGCGGGCGCAGTAATGCTAGGCAAAACAAATATGGATGAGTTCGCGATGGGCTCTTCTAACGAAAACAGTTTTTTCGGGGCCGTTAAAAACCCTTGGAACCTAAACAAAGTACCTGGCGGGTCTTCTGGTGGCTCTGCTGCTGCCGTTGCCGCTGGACTTGCTGTTGCCGCTACCGGCACAGACACAGGCGGCTCTATTCGCCAGCCCGCATCGTTTTGCGGCATAACAGGCCTAAAACCGACTTATGGACGCGTCTCCCGCTTTGGCATGATCGCCTATGCATCAAGCTTAGACCAAGGTGGCCCAATGGCGAAAAGCGCCGAAGATTGCGCCCACTTAATGCAAGCCATGGCAGGCTTTGACGAAAAAGACTCGACTTCTTCTGAAACACCTAAAGAAGACTACTTAGCTAACTTAAATGCGCCATTAACTGGCCTTAAAATTGGCTTGCCGAAAGAGTATTTTGGCGAAGGCTTAGACCCTAAAGTAGCTGATACAATTATGTCGGCAGTGAAAGAGTTTGAAAAACTCGGCGCGACAGTGAAAGAAATATCACTACCGAACCTACAACTAAGCATTCCAGCCTATTACGTTATCGCACCTTCAGAAGCGTCTTCTAATTTATCTCGCTTTGACGGCGTTCGATTTGGACATCGCTGTGACGATCCAAAAGACTTGCTAGACATGTACACCCGCTCGCGCGCTGAAGGCTTTGGCACAGAAGTACAAAAACGCATCATGGTAGGTACCTATGCCCTGTCTGAAGGCTATTACGACGCTTACTACCTAAAAGCACAAAAAATTCGCCGCCTAATCAAAGAAGATTTCGTTAAGGCGCTCAGTGAAGTCGATGTCATCATGGGACCCGTCGCACCAACCACTGCGTTTGACATTGGCAGCAAAACAGACGACCCAGTCGCTATGTACTTAGAAGATATTTACACCCTATCTGTGAACCTTGCTGGCATTCCAGCCATGTCTGTTCCTGCCGGCTTTGCAGACGACATGCCTGTTGGTTTACAAATCATGGGCAATTACTTTGCCGAAGCCAAGCTATTAAACATCGCACACCAGTTCCAGCAGAATACCGACTGGCACTTACAAACACCAACATTGGCAAAAGGAGCATAATATGGACTGGGAAGTTGTTATTGGCCTAGAGATTCATACTCAGCTCTCTACGAAATCAAAATTATTTTCTGGCGCAGCCGTTGGCTTTGGCGCTGAACCAAACACCCAAACAACCCTTGTCGACCTAGGCATGCCTGGTGCCTTGCCCGTTTTCAACAAAGAAGCATTGCGCATGGCTGTTATGTTTGGTCATGCTATCAACGCTGAAATTGGCATGCATTCTGTCTTTGCTCGCAAAAATTACTTTTACCCCGACCTTCCAAAAGGCTACCAGACCAGCCAAATGGACCACCCTATTGTGGGCAAAGGCCATTTAGACGTTCTTCTTGACGACGGCACCACTTCACGCGTCGGCATAACTCGCGCCCACCTTGAAGAAGATGCTGGCAAATCATTACATGAAGACTTTCAAGGAATGACTGGCATCGACTTAAATCGCGCCAGCACACCCTTGCTAGAAATTGTTTCTGAACCAGACATCCGCTCAGCAAAAGAAGCCGTAGCGTACGTTAAAATGATTCACTCTATCGTCACCTATTTAGGTATTTGTGATGGCAACATGGCAGAAGGCTCAATGCGCTGCGATGTTAATATTTCACTACGCCCAAAAGGTCAAAAAGAGTTTGGCACTCGAACTGAAATTAAAAACGTGAATTCATTTCGCTTTATCGAAAAAGCCATCTACACCGAAATTGAACGCCAAGCTGACATTCTTGAAGACGGCGGCAAAATCACTCAAGAAACTCGCTTATACGATGCCGAAAAGAATGAAACTCGAAGCATGCGTTCTAAAGAAGACGCGAATGACTATCGCTACTTTCCATGCCCCGACCTACTCCCTATAGAATTAACCCAAGAGTACGTTGACGACATTAAAGCAAGCCTACCTGAACTACCTAACCATAAAGCTAAACGCTTTCAGAGTGAGTACAACCTTAGCGAATACGACGCTCACGTTTTGTCTTCTTCTCGTGAAATGGCCGACTTCTTTGAAGCAGCAAACTCTGCCACAAAAGACCCTAAATTAACCGCCAACTGGGTAATGGGGGAGCTAAGTAAATTACTAAATCAGGCTCAGCTAGAAATCAACCAATCTCCTGTTTCAGCAAGTGCTTTTGGCGAACTTCTTGCCCGCATCCAAGACAACACTATCAACGGCAAAACAGCCAAAGATGTGCTGCAAGCTATGTGGAACGGCGAAGGCTCAGCCGACGCCATCATTGACGCGAAAGGCCTTAAACAAGTCACCGACACTGGCGCGATCGAAAGCATGATACAAGCTATTTTAGACGCGAACGCGACTCAAGTGGAACAGTACCGCGCCGCGGAACCTGACAAGCAGAAGAAAATGATTGGCTTTTTTGTCGGCCAAGTTATGAAAGCTTCTCAAGGTAAAGCAAACCCTGGCATGGTAAATCCAATTCTAGCCAAGCTACTTAAAGGCTAACCAACCCATACCAATTTAAAACGACCCACTTTAGGGTCGTTTTTTTTTGCCTGAATATTCAAAAAACACATTACAAAAGCCTCAAGACAAAAAAAAAGCACTCTAATCACTTAGAGTGCTTTTCAATAAACAGGCGACAAAAATAACAGACTATTGATCCAATAATGCTCTTACAATCACTTTATTGGCCTCAGGAAAAGAGTAATCTGCTAAGTCAGCAATAGAGACCCAACGCACTTCCTGTCCTTCTTTCCCTCTTGCCTCTCCGTCAAATTGAGTGACAACAAAGAAAATCAACTCAACTTGCTTATCACCATAATCATGCGAAATCGTCTGAAAAAAATTCGCTTGCCTAACAACTATTCCACACTCTTCATACAACTCTCTCGCTAACGCATCAGCAGGAGATTCATCAGGCTCACATTTTCCACCCGGAAACTCCCACAGATCACCTTGATGCTGACTTGCCTTACGAAGAGCAATAAAAACAGATTGATCTCGCAGTATAATACCTGCCGCAACACGCACCAACATCAGGTACGATAATCTGCATTAATAGTCACATAATCACGCGAAAGATCCGTCGTCCATACCGTGTCTGAGACATCACCCGCCCCAAGGTTAATCACGATATGAATTTCTTCAGGCGCCATCGCCTCTTGACCATGTTTCTCAAGATAGTCTGGTGATCGACAGCCATCACGAACAATTTCAAAACCATTTATATGGAGCTGAACTTTATCCACATCAAGACCTTCAACGCCAGCACGACCTACCACCGCCAAAATTCGACCCCAATTAGGATCAGAGGCAAATAAAGCTGTTTTCACCAGAGGAGAATGAGCCACCTCAAACGCAACCTTAGTCGCGTCAGATACTAAATTCGCCCCTTGAACTTCAACAGTAACAAATTTAGTCGCACCCTCGCCATCACGCACAATCGCGTGAGCTAACTCTTGCATCACCTCAGTAAAGGCAGTTAAAAAAGCTTGAGCCAATGGTGAGGCAACATCAGTTACCACCTCATTACCCGCTTTCCCTGTTGCAACCGCAATACAGGAATCATTTGTCGAGGTATCGCCATCGATCGTAATACGATTGAAACTCTTCCCAACCACTTCTTTCAACATTTTCTGAAGAAGCGACGCATCCATTGCAATATCACTAAACACATAACCTAGCATGGTAGCCATATTAGGACGAATCATTCCCGCCCCTTTAGAAATACCAGCAACAGTATAAGCGCGCCCCTCATACTCAAATGAGCGAACAGAACCTTTAGGCAGTGTATCTGTGGTCATAATGCCAGTGCCTGCAGCGCGCCAACTATCCCCAGAGAGAGACAGAAACGCAGCTGGGATTGCCGCTACTATTTTATCCGTCGGCAATGGTTCACCGATAACCCCTGTAGAAAATGGCAAAATAGCATCGACATCAACACCAGCTTGCTCAGCCAACACCTGGCAAGTAAGCAAAGCATTTTCAACACCCAACTTACCCGTACCCGCATTAGCATTACCGGTATTAATCAGCAAATACCTAGGGCTTGAGCTGGCCAAATGTTTCTGACATAAACGTACTGGCGCTGCACAAAAAGCATTTTGCGTGAAGACTCCAGCAACAGCAGCCCCTTCACACAACTCAAAGATAACAAGATCTTTTTTGTTTGGTTTTTTAATACCCGCCTCAGCAACCCCTATCTTCACTCCTTTGATTTCAGGAATATTAGGGAAATCACACAATCCTACTGCCATTCGAACACCCTCAACTAAACAAGACTGCCGTGACAATGCTTGTATTTTTTACCGGAACCACAAGGACAAGGCTCATTACGACCAACCTTAGGATACTCTGCATTATCCGAAGCCCCCTCAGACAGCACAGATGAAGACTCATGCTGCATACTCAATGTCGTTTTTTCTTCTTGAATACGGCGCGCCTCTTCTATTTTCTCAGATTCTTCAGGAGACTGAACTTTAACGCGAGTCACAATCTGAATAACTTCAAACTTAACTTGCTCAAGCAAATCTTGGAACAACTCAAAAGCTTCACGCTTATACTCTTGCTTAGGATTTTTTTGAGCATAGCCGCGTAAATGAATACCTTGACGCAGCATATCCATAGTTTGAAGATGCTCTTTCCACAAAGTATCGAGCACTTGCAGTAAAACCTGCTTTTCAAAAACTCGAAGCGACTCAGCGCCAGCGACTAACTCTTTAGCCTTATAGTCATCAACAAAGGCATCATGTATCTTTTGTCGTAGTGGCTCTTCATATAATTTAGAATCTTCCTCGACCCACTGAACAACAGGCAACTCTAGACCAAACTCATTACGAGCTTTTTCTTCCAGTCCTTTCAAATCCCATTGATCGTAAACACTTTGAGGAGGAATAAACTCATTAACAAGATTGGCAACCACTTCTTCACGCATCGCGTTAATCGCTTCGGATAAGTCTTCAGAAACCATCATATCGAAACGCTGACGATAAATAACCTGGCGTTGATCGTTTGCTACATCATCATATTCGAGAAGCTGCTTACGGATGTCAAAGTTACGACCTTCTACTTTACGCTGAGCTTTCTCAATGGCATTAGAAACCATCTTATGCTCAATAGCCTCGCCTTTCTCCATCCCCAAAGCCAGCATCATTTTTTTAATGCGGTCAGACATGAAAATTCGCATCAAGCTATCTTCAAGAGACAAGTAAAAACGCGAAGAACCCGCATCACCTTGACGACCAGCACGACCACGCAACTGATTATCAATGCGGCGCGACTCATGACGCTCTGTACCAATAATATGCAAACCGCCAGCAGCTAATACAGCTGCATTTCGATCTTGCCAATCCGCTTTTAACGCATCAATTTCTTCCTGCGTCGCTGATTCGCCAAGCTGATCAAGCTCTACCTGCAAATTACCACCCAACACAATATCAGTACCGCGACCTGCCATATTAGTGGCAATCGTCACTGCTGATGGACGCCCAGCTTCGGCTACAATTTGCGCTTCACGCTCATGCTGCTTCGCATTCAAGACATTGTGTTTGATGTTTTTCTTATTTAGATAATCAGATAACAACTCAGAATATTCTATCGACGCCGTACCCACTAGAATAGGGCGACCTTGAGCAGAGATGTTCTCAATATCAACGACAATGGCCTCAAACTTGTCTTCTGTAGACATATAAATAAGGTCATTAGAATCTTTTCGTTGTACCGGATTATTAGTCGGTATCACAACAACTGATAAGCCGTAGATTTGCTGAAACTCAAACGCTTCAGTATCTGCCGTACCCGTCATACCAGATAGGTTGTCATATAAGCGGAAATAGTTCTGGAAAGTAGTTGATGCCAAAGTTTGACTTTCAGCTTGAATAGTCACACCTTCTTTCGCTTCAACAGCCTGATGAATACCTTCAGACCATCGTCTACCTTGCATAGTACGACCAGTATGCTCATCGACGATAATAACCTCATCATTTTGAACAACATAATCGATATTTTTGTGAAAGATTACATGAGCTTTTAAACAAGCATGAACATGATGAAGCAGAGATAAATTGCCTGCTGCATACAAGCTGTCCCCTTCTTGCAACATACCCTGTTCTACCAACCAACTTTCAACAAACTGGTGACCATCTTCAGTCAGCTCAATACTTTTCTGAGATTCATCGAACACATAGTGTCCCGCATCTTCACCCTCAGCACCCTCTTCTTGTCGCTTAAGCAACGGAGGTAAGAAGTTGATTTTACGATATTGTTCAGAGCTGTCTTCAACCGCACCAGAAATAATCAAAGGTGTGCGGGCTTCATCAATTAAAATTGAGTCAACCTCATCAACAACGGTAAAGTTTAATTCTCGCTGTACACGATCTTCAAAACGAAACACCATGTTGTCGCGCAGATAATCAAAACCAAACTCATTATTTGTACCGTAGGTGATATCACACAAATACGCCGCTCGTTTTTCCTCTCGCTCTTGTCCAGAAAAAACAACCCCTACACTCATATCTAAAAATTCATAGAGTGGACGCATCCAGTTAGCATCACGCTTAGCGAGGTAATCATTCACAGTAACAACATGTACGCCTTTTGAGGAAATGGCATTCAGATATACAGCCAAGGTAGCAACGAGTGTTTTACCTTCACCGGTGCGCATCTCAGCGATTTTACCTTCATGAAGGACAATACCCCCAATCAGCTGCACATCAAAATGGCGCATCCCCATTACTCGGCGACTTCCTTCACGGACAGTAGCAAAAGCTTCGGGCAACAAAGAATCTAATGACTCACCTTTGCTGACACGCTCACGAAACTCGTTTGTCTTCCCCGCTAACTCGCCATCGGTAAGCTTGCTGAAAGATTCTTCAAGTTTATTAATTTGAATAACGACTTTTTTGAATCGTTTTACTTCTCGGTCATTCTTTGTGCCGAGTACTTTTTTTAATACAGTTCCTAACATCTTGAATACAACGCCGCCAAATTAGTAATGAATTAGAGTCTACCATGGTAATGTGGGACAAAACATGGAATATCAAGGAGCAAAACGCAAAAAAGCCAGACTAATTTGCCTGGCTTTTTTAAGTTTTCAGTATTTCGTACAATTATTAAGCGCCTACAAAAGCTGGCTCAATATACGAAATTGGGGTTTCTTGGGCCGCGTCTTCAAAGACAACATATTCCCATGCGTCTTGTTGCGCAAGCAATGTCAACAAAAGCTTATTATTTAAACCATGTCCAGATTTAAAGGCCTTATATTCCCCAATCAAACTATGACCAAGAAGATACAAGTCACCAATTGCATCTAGCACTTTATGACGAACAAGTTCATCTCTATAGCGTAACCCTTCCTCATTTAACACGCGAAAGTCGTCAAGCGCTATCGTATTATCCATGTTCGCGCCACGGGCCAAATTGTTGTTTTTGAAGTACTCAAGATCCTTCATAAAACCAAACGTTCTAGCACGGCTAATTTCTTTAACAAACGTAGTAGTCGAAAAATCAAACGATGTATGTTGAACATCTTCACCAATCGCAGGATGCTCAAAATCAATCGTAAAAGATAAGCGAAAGCCAGAATGGGGCTCTAAAGTTGCATACTTATCGCCATCTTCTACTCGAATCGCTTTCTTAATACGGATGAATTTTTTAGGCGCACTTTGCTCTTCCAATCCTGCAGATTGCAGAAGAAAAACAAATGGGCTAGCACTACCATCCATCAACGGAACTTCACTAGCGCTCACTTCAACATAAGCGTTATCAACGCCTAACCCTGCCATAGCAGAAAGCAAATGCTCTACGGTACTAACCTTCACATCTCCTTGACATAAAGTCGTAGCTGAGTTCGTTGAACCAACCGAGCGCGCATCACCATGAATCTCTACAACTGGATCCAAATCTGTGCGAACAAAAACAATCCCTGTATTTACAGGGGCCGGTTTTAATGTCAAATACACCTTCTCACCAGAGTGTAGACCTACACCGGTAGCTCGAATAATGTTTTTTAATGTGTGTTGACGTACCATTAGATTCCTACACTTTCATGACAAGATATATTTTCAATTAAGAATAATATCAATAACACAATTTTTATACAATTCAACGCTTTATAGTTGCATCTTTTTTACGCAAACTAATCAGCTTGCCGACGCAAGAAAGCGGGAATGTCCAAGTATGACAATTTATCGCCATTTACTGATGAAGAAGATTCATTTAAGTCTCCAGCATCAGATTCAGAACTTTTCTCAACGACTTCATCTCTCTTAGCTGAAGACGGAGTTAACATTGGCCTTGAAGCAGTTTTCTGCTGAGCCGGCACAACGCGCTCTTCTTCAACAACCTTCTCAACGTTAGCTTGAGCTGGCTGAGAAACAACGGACTCACCTACTGCCGTCTGCATCTCTGCAGAAGATCGTCCTTCTAACCCAGTTGCCACCACTGTAACTCGCATCTCATCTCCAACACTTGGATCGATAGCACAACCAATGACAACCGTTGCATCTTCCGATGCGTATTCTTCAATAATACCACCAACCTCTGTGAACTCAGACAATCCAACTTCTTCGTTGGCTGTAATATTCACTAGAACTCCACGAGCTCCTCTAAGGTTAATATCTTCCAATAATGGGTTATGTATTGCTGCTTCCGCCGCTACTCGCGCGCGGTCATCACCAGAAGCAGAACCTGTTCCCATCATCGCCATGCCCATTTCAGACATCACTGTTCTTACGTCTGCAAAGTCAACATTGATTAAGCCAGGGCGCATAATAAGATCGGTAATACCCTGCACTGCATTAAACAAAACATTGTTCGCTTCACCAAACGCTTTCAACAACGTAATATTTTTTCCTAGTACGGGCAACAATCGCTCATTTGGCACAGTAATTAATGAATCGACATTTTCTCGCAATTCTTTAACACCCGCTTCAGCTACTTTAGCTCGGCGACGACCTTCAAAAGGAAACGGTTTAGTTACTACAGCAACCGTTAAAATACCTAATTCGCGAGCAACTTTAGCAATAACTGGAGCCGCACCTGTACCTGTACCACCACCCATACCAGCAGTGATAAATACCATATCGGCACCGGTTAGCAATTGTGTAATTTTTTCTTGATCTTCAAGAGCAGAATCGCGGCCAACCTCTGGGTTAGCACCGGCACCTAGCCCTTTTGTAATAGTAGAGCCAAGTTGTAAAGAAACACCTGTATCAAATCCTATCAATGCTTTTGAATCTGTGTTCGCACAGATAAATTCAACACCTTCCAACTGACTCTCAAGCATATGACGAACAGCGTTACCGCCACCGCCACCAACACCGATAACCTTAATAACAGCATTATCAGATAAATTCTCATCGGCTAAATCAAAGACGTTCATGGGCATATAGCTCCTTAATTAATTCGTTATCAATGCTGACTACATGTAGCTCTGAAACCAGTGTTTTAAATTGTGCCACACCTTCGTTGCACTGAAGGAAGACCCGGTTTCTTTTGTTGCCAACAATGATATATCTCGTTTACTTTGCGTCTTAGACATAACTTGCTTAGAAGGCTCTGCAACTTCAGCCTCCTTGCTTCCATAAGCCAATAATCCAACACTTGTTGAATATATCGGGTTATCGACAATGCCTGACATTCCTTTAGCACAATCTGGTACCGATAAGCGGACTGGCATATCAAATACCTTTTCTGCTAACTCGGCAGCACCCTCCATAAGAGACGTACCACCAGTAATTACAATACCTGCAGGGATTCGTTCAGCATAACCACTGCGTCTTAATTCATCTTGAATTAAACTGTAAATTTCTTCATATCTAGCCTCAACAACTTCCGCAAGAGCATGTCGAGAGATAGTTCGAGGCTGACGATCACCCACACTAGGTACCTGAATCGCTTGATCAACAACCGCTAGCGAAGACATAGCACAGGCATATTTAACTTTAATTTCTTCTGCATGCTGTGTCGGCGTACGCAATGCCATAGAAATATCGTTTGTCACCTGATCGCCAGCGACAGGTACTACCGCAGTATGATGCAACGCACCATCCAACCAAACAGCAATATCCGACGTGCCCGCTCCAATATCAACTAAGCAAACACCTAATTCTTTTTCATCTTCACTCAGCGAAGACGCACTCGAGGCAAGCTGAGATAAAATCACACCATCTACACCAAGACCGCATCGCTTAATGCATTTTTCAACATTCATCACAGCGTTTGCCGCACCCGAAATCATATGAACATTCGCTTCTAAACGAACCCCCGACATACCTAACGGGTCCTTGATCCCTTCTTGGGAATCTATATGATATTCTTGAGGAAGAATATGTAACACACGTTGATCAGAAGAAATTGGCACCGCTTGAGCTGCATCAATAACTCGATCAATATCCTCTTTTTGCACTTCCCCATTTTTGACCGCGACAATACCATGAGAGTTCAAACTACGAATATGACTTCCGGCAACACTCACATAAACAGAGTGAATATTACACCCAGCCATTAACTCAGCTTCTTCAACAGCACGCTGTATGGACTGAACGGTTGATTCAATATTTATAACAACACCGCGCTTCATTCCCTTGGAGCTGTGAGAGCCAATACCGACAATTTCCAAACTACCGTCTGCCAGAACTTCTCCGACCAAACAAATAACTTTTGATGTGCCTACATCTAGACCGACTATCATTTAACCTTCCCGGCATTTAAATACTGTTATAACTGCCCTCTATACTTGTTTAAAAAAGCAACAAACAGGCCAAGTTTATTTAATTTTTTTCCAAGCCACTGCAACCCCGTGAGGATAGCGCGCGTCTATGGAGCTAATTTGATCTATTCTACCCGATAAATCACTTTTATACACCGCTATAAAGCGCTGTAACCTCTCTAAAATATCCTCTCTACCCAATTTAACCATCACCCCATTACTGAAAGTGACAATCCAAGCACCACGCAACTCTAACTGCAATTTTTCAATGCGCAGCGAGGTTGAAGACAACACCTGACTAATAAGGCCAAACTGCCCTAACACCTGATCACTTGTGTCTTCAGGACCATAAAGCTTAGGTAGCGGCAAAATAGGCACCGATTGCGGCGAAATAATGGCCGCTCCAGTGGATATTAGTTGCCTATCGTTCCAGTATGCTAGAGGCTTGTACTCACGAACAAGCACCTGCAACGTATTTGGCCAAACTTTACGCACCTCAACACTTTCCACCCATTGTGGTGACACTGCAATAGACTTTATTGACACTAATGACGTCGTCAATAAGCTTTGACCAATGAGAGACTGGTAATCCTTTTGAAGCTCAGCCCTAGAGGCAAATTTCAAATCACCTTTAATATTTATGCTTCGAATAGAAAACCAATTTTCAGGTGAATTATTCCCCTGAAAAGTAGCAACAAGAATTAATACTAATGCACCAATAAGGGCAGCAATCCTCATAATCTAATCACGCCCAAAATTATGCCAAGCATTTAACGCTACTTTTTCTACTAGCGAAGCATAGTCCAGACCGACATGATTGGCAGCCATAGGCACCAAACTGTGAGAAGTCATGCCAGGCGAGGTATTTACTTCTAACACCCAAAAGACACCAGCTTGATCTCGCATAACATCAACGCGCCCCCAGCCCGAACAACCTAGCGACTGATAGGCCTCTAAAGCAAGAAACTGAAGTTCATTCTCATCATCTTCATCAAGCCCACAAGGCAATAAATACTGAGTATCTTCCGCCAGATATTTTGCATCATAATCATATAATTCATGAGTCGGAGACGCTTTAAGGCCAATAACAGGGTATACGACATCATCAATAATCGTAATGGTGTATTCAGGCCCATCGACAAACTCTTCAACTAAAATATCAGAGTCATATTCCAGCGCCTTGGACAGCGCAAACTCTAGTTCAGCACGATTATTGGCCTTATTAATCCCAATCGTTGACCCCTCTCGTGAGGGCTTTATAATCAACGGGTAGGACATTGACTCTTCAATTACTGAAGAATCAGGCTGACCTTCAAACGATAAATACGCCGGAGTCGCGATGCCAATACCTTTCCAAAAACGCTTTGTCATCACCTTATCCATGGCAAATCCACAGGCAAGCGGTGAACTCCCTGTATAGGGCTTATCCATCATTTCGAGCAATGCTTGAATACGACCATCTTCACCTTCTCCACCATGGAGCGCGATAAAAGCCAGATCAAATTCAACTTCCTGCAATTGCCTTACAGGATCAGCACCTGACTCACCATACAAATCAACAGCAACAACTTGATACCCTTTGGATTCTAATCCTTTGACCACCAAAGGCCCGCTTTGTAGCGAGACATCTCTCTCTGCAGATCGTCCGCCGTAAATCACGGCAATAACCGATTTTTTCAAACTTGATGGCATGCGTTATATTCCACTGTTTGCTAAATTTTTCGAAATGACACCTATGTCGCCAGCACCTTGAGTAATCAGCAAATCATCTTTCTTTAAAATATTACTCAAAATGGAACGCAAGTCCGCCACACTACCAACGTGTATTGGATCCACAGTACCTCGTTGACGAATGCTGCCACACAAAGAACGGCTATCAGCGCCATTAATGGGAGTTTCTCCAGCAGAATAAACATCCAACAAAAGCAACACATCAACTTGGGACAACACTCGAACAAAATCTTCATACAAATCACGAGTTCTTGAAAAACGATGTGGCTGATAAATCATTACCAAACGCTTTTCAGGCCAACCAGCTCGAATCGCCTTTATCGTCGCCAACACTTCACTCGGATGATGACCATAATCATCAACAAACATCACTTCGGAGCCATCAGGCAAAGCCAGCGGCGCTTGCTCTTGGAAGCGTCTACCAACCCCTTCAAAACCCATTAAACCAGCTTGAATAGCGGCCGCGTCAACACCCAAATCAGTGGCCACTGCAATCGTTGAAAGCGCATTAAGGACATTATGTCGGCCAGGCATTGGCAAGCGAATTTTTAATGGCTCACCTTCAGGGCGATGAGCAAGAAATTCACAAAAACGCCCCGTTTGAACAATATCAGTCGCGTAAAAATCAGCTTCATTATCAATGCCATACGTCAGTACAGGGCGACTCAGCGAAGGCAATATCTCTCTAACATTTGCATCATCCACACACAAAACAGCCAAACCATAGAATGGTAAGTTATGAATAAACTCTATGAATGCACGCTTAACCTTTTCAAAATCACCTTGGTAAGTATCCATGTGATCTTCATCAATATTTGTGATGATCACAGTTTGCGGTTGTAAATGAAGAAAAGAGGCGTCACTTTCATCCGCTTCGGCAACTAAATACGAACTGCTTCCTAACTGAGCATTTGTACCAGCACTCGTTAAACGCCCACCGATAACAAATGTCGGCGCCTCACCGGTAGCCGCCAAGACAGATGCCATCAGACTTGTCGTCGTCGTTTTACCATGCGTTCCCGCAATGGCAATACCATGACGATAACGCATCAACTCTGCTAACATTTCCGCACGACGCACAATGGGAATACGATTTTCTTTGCCCCAAATAATTTCCGGGTTCTCATCATTAATTGCCGTAGAAACAACAATAACGTGTGCGTCAAAAACATTTTCTGACTGATGGCCAAAATAAATTTTGATCCCTAGCTCGGATAAGCGATCCGTTGTTGCAGAGGACTTTAAATCAGAACCGGATACTGTGTAGCCTTGGTTGTGCAGCACTTCAGCAATGCCACACATACCCACACCACCAATACCGATAAAATGAATATTTTGAATACGACGCATGGTCGGAATATCATATTGAAATTTATTAACTATCATTTTATTAACCTTAAACAATGTGCAACCACATCTTGCGTTGCATTAGGATGAGCAATTATCTTTGCCTGCTCACCCATCGTTTGTAATACAGATTCACTCTTAAGAAAATCCGTTAGTATCGATATAATTTTTTGACTTGTTAGCTGTGTCTGCGGCAGTAAATAAGCGGCACCCACCTTTTCAAGGTGTCGAGCATTAGCCGTCTGATGATCATCAATTGCATGAGGTAGAGGCACCAAAATGGAAGGTAAACCTGCTATTGCTAACTCACTTACTGTCATGGCACCGGCTCGGCAAAGAACAACATCTGCCCAATAATATGCCTGATCCATATTTTCTAAATACGGTTCCACTCTAGCCTTAACGCCAATTTCTTTATATAAAGCAGTCACTGCATCAAAATTTCGTTTGCCCGTTTGATGCCAAACATCCAAACGCGACGACTCACTCCATTGATCCAAAACCAATGGCACCGCTTCATTGATAACTTTAGCGCCTAAACTCCCACCAACAACTAACAATTTTAACGGCCTATTCTGACCATTTCTCACAGGCCGAACCGCCTGCGACAAAATATCTTTTCGTATTGGATTTCCTACCGTAATGGCATTCGCTAAAGCGCCATCAAAAGCCTGCAACCTAATATTAGCGACTTTTGCCAATATTCGATTAGTCGTACCTGCTATCGCGTTTTGCTCATGGATAACCAAGGGAATACCAAGCAATTTTGCAGCAATCGCCCCTGGCCCAGCCACAAACCCACCCATTCCTAAAACAACAGACGGCTTTGTTTTTTGCAAGAAAGCGACAGCTTGACCAATAGCGTGCAAAATTCTAAAAGGAGCCGACAAAAGCCCAAAAAGACCTTTCCCCCTGACACCTTTAATAGATAACGTATGAATCGCAATATCATGCTGTGGAACAAGCAACTCCTCCATTCCACCTTTCGAACCCAACCAGAAAACATTCATACCTTTTTCTTTAAATTGCTGGGCACAAGCCAACGCAGGATAAATATGCCCTCCGGTTCCGCCTGCCATGATCACTACGCGTCCAATATCATCCATCTTCTTTCTCTGTCGTTGTTATCGGCGCCTTTTGACTCGCCGCCATTTTCGCTTCGGCACGTCTATTTTCAATATCCACTCGTGCAATAACAAATAAACTGCCCAAGGTAATAATCAAACTACTACCACCATAACTAATAAGAGGCAGCGTTAAACCTTTAGTAGGAAGAAAGCCGGTATTCACACCAATATTGATAATAACCTGAGCCAAAATAAGAATAGAAAAACCAAAGCACATATAACCTGAAAATGGCCGTGATAAATCCATGGCTTTATGACCAATCTTAAATGCACGACTCACCATAATGCCAAACAACGCAATCAAGAAAAGACCACCAATCAATCCCGTTTCTTCCACCCAAACAGAAAAAACAAAGTCAGTATGTGCCTCAGGTAAATAAGAAAGCTTTTGTATACTATTCCCTAACCCTAAACCAAACCACTCGCCACGCCCATAAGCAATGAGCGCCTGACTCAGCTGATACCCCTCATTGAAAGGATCCGCCCAAGGGTCAATAAAGTTCATCAAGCGTTTCATACGATAACTTTCAGAAACAGCCACTACGCCCAACATACAAATAGCGGCAACCAGCAATAGCAAGAATTGATACAGCGGAGCGCCACCCAAGAACAGCAAAGCCATTACCGTACCAAGCAAAACAACTGACGCCCCAAAATCTGGCTCAAATAACAAAAACAAAAGAAAAATACTACAAAGACAAAGCGGCAGAAAAAAGCCAACCCAGCCCTTTCGAACGCGGTCAGCACGTCGCACTAAATACCCAGAAACATAGACCACCATGCACACTTTGGCCACTTCAGAGGCCTGCAAGTTAAACACTACAAGATTGATCCATCGACGACTGCCATTAACACTTTTCCCAATACCAGGAACAAGCACCATAACAAGTAGCAAAAATGATAAGCCCATCAGTAGGATACCCCACTTTTGCAACCTCTCCGTTGGCAAGGAAACCATCACCCAACCAAAAATCAATCCAATAACCAGGTATAGAATCTGCCTACCCATAAAAAAATAGGGATGGCCATGAAGGTTTACAGAAATTGAAATAGAAGCACTGGATACCATCACAATGCCCAATGCCAAAATAGAGACAACAGAAACAATAAAAATGGAGTCGACCTGACTAAATTCACGCCATGTCACACGATCAAAAAAATTCGACCAAATCATAAAGCAGAAACCAAATCGATAAAATGCTGCCCGCGCTGCTCATAGTTCTTGTACATATCTAAGCTGGCACAAGCCGGCGAAAAGAGCACAATATCACCAGATTGAACCTTGCTTGATAAAGCAGCAACGATGTTATCTAAAGTCGTAAAAAATGCTACGTTAGCCGAAGCTGGCAAGGCCTTGGCAATCAAATTTGCATCTTTACCGAACAAGTAAGTTTGTTTGACTAAATCGGAAATAGGTTTAGCCAAAGGCGCAAAATCTGCCCCTTTTCCTTCACCGCCAGCAATCAAATGTATATTTTTCTGAGACGCATTACCCAAACCTTCTAATGCCGCTAAGGTCGCCCCTACATTCGTGCCTTTTGAATCATTTATGTAGACAACACCCTTGTGCGTTCGCACTGTTTCGCAGCGATGAGGTAACCCCCCAAACTCACCTAAAACTTGAGCCACACCAGCAGATCGAACATCTTGCCCCAACAGCTCAAGCATCGCCAACGACGCCAAGACATTGGCATAATTATGTGAGCCTTGCAGCGCAATATTTGAAGTGTGGTAAAGTCGCTCAACACCTCTACAAAGCCAAGCACCATCATCGTCCGGCAGCATGCCATACTCTTTTAGGTCAGGACTTTTTGTGGTGAACGTTCGCACCGGAACACCTTCTGCAAGCAAAGGCGCGGTTAATATGTCTTGTTTATTGCACACCGCCGCCTTACAGCCTCGATACACTTTTTGCTTGACCCTTTGGTACTCATAAAGATCGTTATAGCGATCCATATGATCTTCAGAAACATTTAGTAAACATGCCAAATCTGCCTTTAGTGCATGCGTCGTTTCCAATTGAAAACTAGATAACTCAAGCACATAAAAATCAACTCCTGCACTGAGTAAATCCAACGCGGGTAACCCAAGGTTCCCGCCAGCAACAGCACGATTACCACACGCCTCTAGAAGCTTAGCAACCAAGGTGGTGACAGTGCTTTTGGCATTAGATCCAGTAATCGCAACAAAAGGCGCATTGACATAATCACAAAAAAGATCAATATCCCCACGCATCGCCACGCCTTTTTCAGCAAGCGCCTGTAATACTGGGGTTTTTAGCGGAATACCCGGACTAACATAAAGCTCATTGACACCTAAGCGCTCTAGCACGGTTAAATCACCGGTAAAAATACGATCAGCAGGGCAAAGCGCCTTGGCTTGCTCTAACCCTGGAGGATTGTCGCGGGAATCCACAACAAAAAAATCAATATTCTGACTTGCCAAAAAGCGCACACAAGAGAGACCTGTCGCCCCCAAGCCAACGACGGCTCTTATCCGATCTGACCCGATCAACGACATAAAACGCTCCTAACGCACTTTTAAAGTGGCAAAACCAACCAAAACAAGACAAACAGTAATAATCCAAAAACGCACAATAACCTTTGGTTCAGCCCAGCCTTTTAATTCAAAGTGATGGTGAATCGGTGCCATTCTAAAAATCCGCCGCTTGGTTAATTTATACGAAGCCACCTGCAATATAACGGACACGGTTTCCATTACAAAAACCCCCCCCATGATAAACAACACCAACTCTTGGCGCACAATCACTGCAATCGTACCCAATGCCGCACCCATTGCTAAAGAGCCAACATCGCCCATGAATATTTGCGCAGGATAAGTGTTAAACCATAAGAAACCTAAGCCCGCACCAATCAGCGCAGAGCAAAACACCAGTAACTCACCAGAGCCATGAACATAAGGAATCAACAAATAATCCGCGAAACGCACATTGCCTGTCAGGTAAGCAAAAACACCCAGCGCACCACCGACAAGAACCGTCGGCACGATAGCCAAGCCATCGAGACCATCGGTTAGGTTAACTGCATTACTGGTACCTACGATGACAAAATATGTCAACACAACAAAAAAGATACCTAGCGGCAAGGCCAAGTTTTTAAACAAAGGTATCAACAAAGCGGTTTCAGCAGGTGTGGTCGCGGTAAAATACAAAAAGAACGCCGCCGCCAAACCAAACACACTTTGCCATAAGTATTTCCACTTCGCAGGTAACCCTTTTGAGTTCTTTGCCACTACCTTGCGATAATCATCAACCCAACCAATTACACCAAAAGCCCACATCACCAACAGCACGAGCCAAACATACTTATTACTCAAATCTCCCCAT
This sequence comes from Marinomonas sp. TI.3.20, assembly GCF_038155025.1. Taxonomy (NCBI): domain Bacteria; kingdom Pseudomonadati; phylum Pseudomonadota; class Gammaproteobacteria; order Oceanospirillales; family Oceanospirillaceae; genus Marinomonas; species Marinomonas sp. TI.3.20. The sequence continues at coordinate 151,137 of NZ_JBAKAS010000002.1, forward strand.
AATAACGTACTGATGGAAATCGAAAATATAATCAACGCTCCACCCATGGTTGGGGTGCCCGCTTTACTCAAGTGCGATTGAGGCCCATCGCTGCGAATTGCCTGCCCGATTTGCAAACGCTGCAACAGTAAAATGACTCGATTACCGATAAGCAGAGAAATCGAAAGCGCAGTAAGCACGCCTAAAATAGCTCGCAATGAAAGGTAATTAAAGACCGTAAAAAAAGTGTGGTGCTCGCTCAAATAAGTCGTAAGCAGGAGTAACATGAATTAATAGCATCCTAATTTTTTAAAATATCGACGACATTCTCCATTTTAGAAGAGCGTGATCCCTTCACTAAAATGGCATGTGTTTCATCAAGCGCCTGAACAACAGACGCCGCTTCATTGTGTGTTTGGCAAAAAATCGCCTCTCCGCCATGGGCGCGAAACGCTTGGGCTGCCACCCCAGCCACTGGACCTACGCTAATCAAACAGGAAATCCCTTTTTGTTGAGCGTATTCTCCAAGTGCTTTATGTATCTCATTTTCCTGCTCACCCAACTCACCCAGCGCACCAAGAATAAGCCACGTTTTATCGACTTTTTGCATGGCTAATACATCAATTGCTGCTTCAACAGAGGTAGGACTTGCATTGTAACAATCATTGATTAATAGAGCCTTATTTTTTGTCTCTAAGCGCTCCATTCTGCCAGGCACTTGAACGGGCTGCGCCAATTTAACAATCGCATCTTCCAGACTCACACCTAACGCCAGCAAAGCCAACACGACAGCCATGCCATTTGAAACTAAATGCCGCCCTGCGCCAGAGATATAAACCGGCACACTCCGCCCTTGATAAGTAAAAACAGCTCGACTCGATTCTGCTCCTAATACTAAATCATGAGCATACAAATCTGCCAACTGAGTAAAACCAAAAGAACAGACCTTCCGAGCACCAGAGAGTGTTTTCCAATAATCAAAATAGACATCGTCAGCATTTAGAATAATGGTCGCGGTCGCTTTAGCTGCAGATATCAGCTCACCTTTTTCAACCGCAATGCCTTCCAAACTCCCAAACCCTTCAAAATGACTGCCACTCGCATTGGTTAAAATGACAACATCTGCATAAAGTGTTCTCGCTAACTTTTTAATTTCCCCGGGATAACTGGTTCCAGCTTCAATGACTGCCACATCCTGCTCATCGGTCATTTCAAGTAACGTTTGTGGAACACCAATTTGATTGTTTAGATTAGCGCGTGTTTTTAACACATTTTTTTCCGCAAGGGATTGAGCTAACCAGTCTTTTACGGTTGTTTTACCGTTACTACCCGTAATAGCGACAACTGGGCCCGTGAAAGCATCTCGAACAGCACGGCCAATTTTTCCATACGCTTCAACAGTATCTGCCACCTTAATATAAGTGGACACATTTAAATCGCTCTCAGACAAAACACCTACAGCACCTTGCTCTAAGGCCAATGACGCATAATCATGCCCATCAAAGCGCTCACCTTTGATAGCAACAAACAAACAACCCGTTTGTATTTTTCGAGTATCGGTCACAACATCGGTAATGATCTGATCACAACCAATAAGAACCCCATCGCATAGAGCGGCAATTTGAGACAAAGAAAGCTTAATCAACATAATTATTTAGCGCCTTCATCGCCTCTTCTTTATCATCAAAATGGTGTTTCACACCATTCACATCCTGATAGGTTTCATGCCCTTTGCCTGCGATCAAAATAATATCACTTGGCGACGCCGTAGAAATTGCATCCGCTATCGCTTTGGCGCGATCAACTTCAATATTAAATTTTTCAGCACCAGAAACACCATCTACGGCATCATTGATAATTTGCGTAGGTGATTCCGTACGAGGATTATCTGACGTCAACCAAATATCATCCGCATACTCTAAAGCCGCCTGTAACATAAGAGGACGTTTGCCTTTGTCTCTATCGCCACCACAACCAAAAATACAAATTAATCGCCCTTTCGAATGCTCTCTCAAAGCCTCTAAAGCCACTTTCAATGCGTCTGGTGTATGAGCATAATCCACCACAACAGAAGGCCCTTTATTAGACAGAACTCGTTCCATCCGGCCTGGCGCACCTTTTAATGATGCTAATGTCGATATCAATAATGGTTTATCGGCACTGTTTGACCAAAGACTGGCCAGTGCGGCAAGCGCGTTTTGAATATTAAACCGACCGAGCAAAGGCAGAAAAACAGCGCTCTCACCCTCTGGATGACACAAAACAAACTCGCATCCGCTAGGTAATAATCGCAAAGACGTCACATAAAAGTCGGCAAGTGGATTATTTTCACTGTAATAATATCGCTTACAATCAGACGACAAACCTTGCGCCATAAAGGCAGCATAAGCATCATCCAAACAAAAAACACCACAAACCACACTGGGTGAAGAGAATAAACGCCGCTTAGCTTCTGCGTAAACTTCCATGGTGCCATGGTAATCCAAATGATCACGAGACAAATTGGAAAACACAGCAGTTTCAAACGGCACACCAAATAACCGCCCTTGATCTAAGGCGTGAGAAGACGCTTCAAACGCAACAAAATCAACCGACTTCGTCGCCATTTCTAGAAGTAGTTTATGCAATGACAATAAATCTGGCGTCGTTTGACTGGCTTCTCGCAGATCACCAATAGGGCCCACACCAAAGGTACCAATTAGACCGCTTGAGTGACCTAGCGCCTCAGCCATTTGAGCCAAGTAATAACAAATAGAAGATTTACCATTGGTCCCTGTGACAGCAACCAACGAAGATGGAGGACGACCAAAAAAAGAATACAAACAGGCAACAAGGAAAGCCGCTGGATCCTCCACATGAATCAGCAACAAGGATGTGTGTGTTAGCCCTAAGCTTTTGGGCACGACAGCGACCAAGCCACCGAGCTCAGCCACTTTATCAAGGTAAAGCCAGCCATCACTCGTCACACCAGGCAAAGCAAAGAAAACACCTTCAGCGTTCATTTTACGACTGTCTGTTTCTAAATGTGTGTACGCTCTTTCGGCAATAATCCCATCTGCCGTAAGCCCGACCAAATTAAGAAGCTGAGCATGCGTTAGATTGGCCATTTTAATTCCCTAGCGCCACTCGATATGGAGCCTTCTTACTTTCAAGACGAACTTCACGAAGACCATCAGGTAAATCTGGTGGAACATTCAACGTAGTCAAAGCACTTTCCATCACTCGAGAAAATACTGGCGCCGCCACTTCGCCACCATAATATTTCCGACCTTTAGGATCATTAACAATAACAACCATCGCTAACCTTGGATTAGAAGCGGGAGCAAAACCAGCAAACATAGAGTTATACTGATCATATTCATAGCCTTTAGACCCAACCCTATGAACCGTTCCTGTTTTACCCGCCACGCTATAACCAGGCACTTGAGCTAACTTACCTGAGCCACGCTGAACAACCGCCTCCATCATTTTAGTAACATTTTTCGCAACACTACGCGGAATAATTTGCTTGCCTACAGGACGCGAGTCTTGCTTGAAAATAGTCACTGGAACACGAGAACCATTGTTCGCCAACGTCATGTAAGCTTGCGCTAATTGCAGTGCGGAAACAGACAAGCCATAACCATAAGACAGTGTAGCAACTTCAGAAGGGTGCCATTTTGGATGAGATGGTAAATTCCCCGTTGCTTCACCTGGAAAACCAATCCCTACAGGAGAGCCAAAACCCAACTCATAATCTATATTCCAAATTGCATCCTGCGGAAGCGAAAAGGCAATTTTAGTTGCCCCAACGTTACTGGATTTTACCAATAAGGTTTCTAAATTGATTTTTCCATAATTGCCTTCATCACGAATCGTAAAACGACCAATACGCAAATAGCCCGGCGCAGTATTAATAATAGATTCCGTATTATACTGCCCTGACATTAGCGCAGCAGACACAGTGAAAGGCTTCATCGTGGAACCAGGCTCAAAGAGATCAATAACGGCTCGATTTCGCAATTCATCGTATTCCATCGTAGATCGATCATTCGGATTGTAAGATGGCTGATTAACCATCGCTAGAATCTCACCGGTTTTTACATCTAAAATCACAGCGGATGCGGATGTGGCATGGTGTTCAGTTACGGCTGCTTTAAGCTCTCTATAAGCTAAATACTGTAAGCGTAAATCAATACTAAGCTCAATATTCTGACCAGGACGCTCTTGTTCATCTTCTCCTATAGAACGAAGAACATTGCCATTTAGATCCTTTAAGAAAGTTCGCTTACCTGGCGTACCGTGTAATGCTTTATCGTACGCCAGTTCAATGCCTTCCTGCCCTTTATCATCGATATTGGTAAAACCAACAACTTGAGCCGCCACTTCACCAGCTGGATAAAAGCGTTTATATTCTTTTGTTTTGCTGACGCCCACAATATGAGCCGCCATAATTCTATCCGCATCATCAGGGGCAACTTGTCTCTTCAGGTACATATAAGAGCGAGACTTATTACTTTTAAACTTATCTTCCAGCCACGCAGCACCAACACCCATAGCAACCGCAAGACGTTTTATTTCCTGACCTGGAGTGCGCCCTTGCTGTGGATCTTGATCCATATTCCAAAGCGCTTTAGGATTGGCAATCAAAGTCCATGTCGGCGTACTGACCGCCAAAGGCTCACCACGGCGATCTAAAATCATGCCCCTCGTCGCAGGAATTGACTCACTTCTGACCGCCCTCATCTCACCTTGATTCTGCAAAAACTCTTTATCAAGTACGGTAAGATAAAAAAGACGACCGCCAGCAACTAGAAACAACACTAGTGCAATAGCGTAGACAAATCTAAACCGCCACTTTCCTGGTCGATGATGTGTATCGTTTTTAATATTCATGGTTTAACTATTATCAATTCATCCTGAGAGGGGGAATGCATGTGCAATTTTTTAACGGCAGCCTGCTCTAAACGACTCGGTTGAGTCAGAGCACTTTGTTCTAATAACAGCTGCCCCCATTTAACCTCGTAATTCACCTCATCTTTTTTTAACGCCTGAAGATGAGAAAAATTTGTCCTAAAATCATAAACTTGTATAACAACCGCAATAGATACGATCGACAGAGCAACAACACCAAGGCAGAATGGCCATGGAGAAAACCGTTGCTTAATTTTAATCACTGATACGTTCCAATACGCGCAATACCGCGCTTCGAGATCGAACATTGTCACTCACTTCTTCTTCTGAAGGTTTTGTCGCTTTGCCTATTGCTTTGAATTTGATATCTAGATGCGCATTTCGAATAGGCAAATGTCGCGGCAACTCAGGACCTTTTGCCTTAAGCTTCATAAAGCGTTTCACCATGCGATCTTCTAGAGAATGGAAACTAATAACCACCAGACGACCACCCACTTTTAAGGATTCTGCCGCCGCCTCTAAGCCAATTTCCAAATCTCCCAATTCGTTATTAATAAAAATACGAATACCTTGGAATGCACGGGTAGCAGGATTTTTCCCTTTCTCCCACGCAGGATTGGCCTCAGCAACCACTTTGGAAAGCTGAAGAGTAGTCAGTATTTTTGTATGTGATCGATATTCACAAATTGCCTTGGCAATTCGACGAGAAAAGCGCTCTTCACCAAATTGATACATTACATCTGCGATTTCTTTTTCAGACGCAACAGCAATCCACTCGGCCGCACTCATCCCTTTATCAGGATTCATACGCATATCAAGCGGACCATCATTCATAAAACTGAAGCCTCGTTCTGCATCATCTATCTGTGGCGATGACACGCCAAGATCCATCATGATACCGTCGACCTTATCGACTCCGAACACGTCATTAATATGGGTCGCCATAGTCGCAAAACTGTCTTGGACAATGGAAAAGCGCGAATCTTCAGACTCAAGCGCCTTACCGAAACCAATTGCCACAGGGTCTTTGTCAAAACCCAGTAATTTTCCGTTATTCAATCGGTCTAGCACTAAGCGGGTATGACCACCGCGACCAAACGTTCCATCAACGTAAAGCCCATCAGCATTAGTAACCAACATATCCACTGACTCATTTAACATGACACTGATATGTTTTGAGGTCGCGTCTGTCATAAAGAGATATCCATCATAGTTTCTGGTTGCAATTCATCGAGTGATTCTTGAGACAAATAGTCATCGCGTTGCGATTCCCACTCATCCTGACTCCAAATTTCTAACTTCTTACCCTGCCCTAGCAAGGTAACTTTGCGATCCAATCTGGCAAATTCGCGCAGTGGAGCGGGCAATAAAATCCTGCCAGCTTTATCTACTTCCAAATCGGTAGCATGCCCTACTAAAAGACGCTGAAGGCGCCTAGCTTGAGGCTGAAAACTGGGTAGCTTGTCTAATTTTTCTTGGATCTGCTCCCACTCAATTAATGGGTATAGCAATAAGCATTTAGAAGCGGGATCGATTGTGACAACCACGCCGTCATCTTCGTATTGAGCGAGTTCATCACGTAGGCGTGCCGGAAGCGACATTCGCCCCTTTACATCCATACTGACTTGATGAATTCCTCGAAACAAAGCTAAACCCCACTTATCTACACTTTATCCCACAATTTAACACTATTTATTAAAAAGAGTAAAAAAAAACACTGTAAATAAGCAAAAATAGATGCAATGTTTCCGTAAAGAGGAATAACAGGTGGTTTTGAGCAGAAAAAGCGCAAAGAAAAGCGAACCATTTTTTAAATGGTGACTTAAAGAGATAGAAAGGGATTATATTTTATAGAAGGGAAGAAAAAGCACGCTAACTGCTAATTCGAACTCTGTCGTGGACAGCCTAACAACCAACCTGTAATCCTTAGCGCCCACACCTAGACCAAAATCGGTGAGCTTATGGCAAATTGATAACGCTTGTTTCGCTGTGTAGCAATGTCTAAGGAATTTAATTTGAGAATATTTATCGCCAATCGCGACAAGAGAATAAGACAAGGGGTATGTTCGGAGGCCAATCTTAATCTTACGAAGTAAGGAGAACATAACGTTCTGAGGAATAACAATGCGAGAGCAGTATGATAACCCTCTGAGAAATACAGGAGGGTAATCTGCTATACCAGCTTTGCTCCATCAGTTTAACCCTGTCAAAAAGGTCGTTACTTACTGATGAACAAAAAGCTGGTAAACAAAAATTAGTGTGCAAGTTGGCCGATAAGCCGGGTTCTGTCGTGGACAGTCATTCATCTAATCCGTACATCACTGCACGTCTCTAGCAACCTACCCGAACTCAGCGCGGGTCACGCCAAAGAGTTCCTATTTGGTCTTGCTTCAAGTGGGGTTTACCTTGCCACGAACTGTTACCAGTCGCGCGGTGCGCTCTTACCGCACCATTTCAACCTTACCGGTAGTAAACTACTTAGGCGGTTTATTTTCTGCTGCACTTTCCGTAGGCTCACGCCCCCCAGGAATTACCTGGCACTTTACCCTGCGAAGCCCGGACTTTCCTCCCCCTCTTACGAGGCGGCGACTGCCTAGCCAACTTGCGGCGTGGATATTACTTACCTCACTAAAAAATAACAAGAACTTTCTTCCCTACTAACTAACAGCTAAGGAAAAAAGTAACAAACAGGTTATACCAGCGGAATTTTAAAGCAAACTTCCAAACCACCTTGCGGACGGTTTTTCGCTTCTATACACCCTTTATGAGCATGAATAATGCGCTTTGATATCGTTAAGCCAACACCAAAACCACCACTATTTGCTTCCCTAGCTTCAGAAGATCGATAAAAAGCGTGAAATATTTTTTCCAATTTTTCTTCTGGAACGCCCGGCCCATTGTCACGCACATAAATAAGCGCGTTACCTTCTTTTTCTTCGGTTGCCACTTCTATGACACCACCTTCACCTGCATAAAAACACGCATTGCGCAGAACGTTCTCAATAGCGTGACGCAACTGCAAAGGATCACCCAACAAGGTTTTCGGTAAATCTCCTGACTTAGTCACAGAAATACCTTTAAGCTGACTTTCAAAACTCACATCTGCAACAATTTCATCTAGCCATTCTTGTAAATGCACAGTCTCTTTGCTTAACGCGGCAGCCTCAAGACGACTCAAGGTCAAGACCTGACCAATCAACTCATCTAATTCATGAAGCTCCGTACGAATTCGGCAAAGGTAACTTTTTTGAGTTTCAAGCCCATGCTTATCTTCTGCGATAGTGAGTGCGACTTCCATTCGAGCAAGCGGCGTCCTTAACTCATGAGAAACATCTCGCATCAAACGCTCTTTAGAGGATAAAAGAGTCTCAATGCGCACCGCCATCTCATTAAACTCTTGAGCCAACTTACCAACCGCATCACTCCGCCTAGCCAGCTTATCCTCAACACGCGCCGACATATCACCCTGACCAAACAACCTAGCCACTCGCTGCAGCTTAAGCAAGGGCCCTAGAAGCCAATAAGCCAACACGCCACTAGACACTAACAAGCCTAATAGCGACAGCGCTATCACCAAACCAGGCGCTAAAGAATCGATTTCAGGATTAGGGCGAAAGATCAGCAAATACTGAACATTATTCGCACCAATCACCTGTATAAACTGACTATGAAGGAAATCCGCTGAAGGACGACCATCCGCCCGAGGGCGCGCACCCGCCTTGCCTAGTTCAGTACTTGAATCAGCACCATCAGTTTCTCGGAAATTCTTTGGCAGAGGCTTAAGCAAAGGCTTACCGTTTTCCTGATAGAGATAAATACTACCGGACAAACGTTTTTCAGCCTTTTCCGCCTCTTCTTTTAATGCCGCTAAACCAAACTTTTCGTACCCTGCTACCAGCTGAACACCAATATCACCTAGTAAATCAGCAGACACCTGGTTGTGTTTCTGGACAAACTCAACAATGGTTAAACCAATACTTACTACAACAGTATTGGATAACAAGACAACCAGAAACACTCGCAAAAAAGTACTTTTCATAAAAAACTAGATACCCTGTTCGCTTGCCACAAAAATATAACCAACACCACGAACAGTTTTAATTCTTGGATCGCCATTTTCTAAGTTGCCGATCTTTTTGCGCAAATTACTGATATGCATATCCAAACTACGATCATACATGGTCAACTTGCGACCCAATGCTTTTTCAGATAATTCCTGCTTAGTTAACACCTGACCTGGCGCCATCAACATGCACTCTAACAAGGTGTATTCAGACGTCGTCAATTCAACCAACTCACCTTCTAGGAATACGCTGCGATCTTTACGACGCAAAAGAACACCGGATAACTCAATATCAGCGGTTGGGTCATCTTCCTTTTCCTGGCTAGCACGACGCAAAATCGCTTTAATGCGAGCTAGCAATTCTCGTGGATTAAAAGGTTTAGACAAATAATCATCAGCCCCCATTTCCAAACCAAGAATACGGTCTATGTCGTCACCTTTTGCTGTTAGCATAATGACAGGCACCGAGCTTTTGTTTCGGATTTGCTTAAGTGTTTCAAAACCATCGAGCTCAGGCATCATGACATCAAGGATAACAATATCCGGCATATCCGCTGCCATTAATTCTAAAGCTTCTCTCCCATTCCATGCGTGAGCAACTTCGTAACCTTCACCATCAAAATATTCTTTGATTAAATCAGATAAACGAGCATCATCATCCGCTAATAACAACTTCATCATAGTTACCTTATCTCTTTTCAAATAGGTTTATTCTTTTACGACACGTATGCGTTCGCAATATCAATTGTAAATATTACCTTAGCCACAAAAAAAGACCTCACTCCATTTTCACTCTATTTACAATTCATACTAATAAATGACTTCTTATCGCTAAAATCAAACAAAAAAAGCCGCTGATGCGGCTTTTTTATAAGTTTCACAAGCAATTAGCTTTTGAAAGGGTCACGCATAACGATTGTTTCGTTACGATCAGGACCGGTTGAAATGATATCAACTGGGATACCAACATGCTCTTCTAAGAAGCGAATGTAGTCTTGAGCATTCTTAGGCAGTGCTTCAAAGTTTTCAGCACCAACCGTTGACTCACTCCAGCCTGGCAATTCAACATAAACAGGACGCGCCTGTTCATAGCCTTCACTATCAACCAATGAACCTACTACTGGCTCACCATTCGCGCTCTCGTAAGAAACACAAACCTTGATAACACTAGAACCATCTAGCACATCAAGCTTGGTCAAACACATACCAGAAACAGAACTGATTTGAACAGCATGACGAACAGCAACAGCATCAAACCAACCACAACGACGTGAACGCCCAGTAGTTGCTCCAAACTCATGCCCACGAGTACCTAAACGCTCGCCATCTTCATCAAACAACTCAGTTGGGAAAGGACCAGAACCAACGCGAGTTGTATACGCTTTAGTAATACCCAGTACATAATCCAAATACAAAGGACCAAACCCAGTACCCGCTGGCGCACCACCGGCTGTTGTATTAGATGACGTTACATAAGGGTATGTACCGTGATCAACATCTAGCAACGAGCCTTGAGCACCTTCGAACATAATGTTCGCGCCGGATTTTCTCAAATCATGAAGAAGAGTAATAGTATCTGCAACCATAGGGCGCAAGAATTCAGCCATTTCCAAGCCTTCAGCGTAAACCGCTTCGTAGGAAATAGGCTCAACTTTATGGTAATTAGTCAGGATAAAGTTGTAGTACTCTAGCACTTCTTTTAATTTGGCAGCAAAGCGTTTCGAATCAAGCAAGTCACCAACACGAATGGCACGGCGAGCTACTTTATCTTCGTAAGCCGGTCCGATACCGCGACCTGTTGTACCAATTTTCATCTCGCCTTTTGCAAGCTCACGAGCTTGGTCCATGGCAATATGGTAAGGAAGAATCAAAGGGCAAGCCGCACTTATTTTAAGACGGTTAACCGCAGGAACGCCTTGCGCCTCAAGATCAAGTACTTCTTTTTTAAGCGCAGCAGGAGAAAGAACAACCCCATTACCAATAACGCAATCAACACCTTCACGCAAAATACCGGAAGGAATCAAATGAAGGACTGTTTTTTTGCCGTCAATCACCAATGTATGACCCGCATTGTGGCCACCTTGAAAACGCACTACAGCAGCAACGTCTTCAGTCAGTAAATCAACAACCTTACCCTTACCTTCGTCACCCCATTGGGTGCCTAAAATAACAACATTTTTACCCATAATCTCAGGTCTCATTTTGATAGTTCTTAAAGAAAGTCTATTTTTCGACAGGCACAAGCTGCCAAGTATCGCCAATAAAAGCCAACGTGAAATCTATGGCGTCAACACAACCATCATCCAGCGCTTCAATAACGCGATACCCTTGTGATCGTAATGAGTTTACTTTTGCCCACAGCTCATCACTTACACAAATAGGAGACAACACAGTCTTTGGCGCAGCAATATCAATATTTGCCAGTGCAACCAAAGCCTTAACATCAGTACTAAAACCTGTCGCTGGACGGGAACGCCCAAATACATGCCCAATATTGTTATAACGACCACCTCGGGCGATAGCATTACCATGCCCAGGAAGATAGGCCGCAAAAAGCAAACCAGTGTGATAGCTATAAGAAACCAAGTCACTTAAATCAAAGTGCAACCCTATGCTTGGGTAACGGCGAGTAACAACATCACTCACACTCTTCAACAGAACCAGTGCATCATCAATAGAATCACTAATACCGCCTAATCCTTTGACCGCAGCATCAAGCACTTCAACGCCACCACATAACCGCGGCAAAAGAGCCAACCAGCCGGACTGAGTCGAACTAACCTGCAAACCTTTTACAAAAGCATCTAGCTCAGGAAGGTCTTTCGCATTATAAAGTTCGAGCAGCTTAGCTTCTTGGTCATCAGATAAGTCACAAGCAACCAACACGCCTCTAACAATATCTACATGACTAAGATCCAGCACAAGATTAGATAGGCCTGCAGCGAAAAGCGTTTCCAACATCAAAGACAAGACTTCGATATCACTTTCCAATCCACCATGACCATACAATTCTGCGCCGAGCTGAATAGGGCTACGAGTGCCATCTAAACCGGCAGGCATTGTCCGCAAGACACTACCGCAATAACTTAAACGCTGGACACCCTCACCTTTAAGGCAATGAGCATCGATGCGTGAAACCTGCGATGTAAAATCGGCACGAACCCCCATCAGACGACCTGAAAGCTGGTCAATCACCTTAAAAGTTTCGAGTTCAAGGTCTGATCCAGCACCGATAAGAAGGGAATCTAAGTATTCTAAGAGAGGCGGGATTACAAGATGATAGCCCCAGCTTTCATGGAGATTCAGCAGGGTTCTTCGAAGATGTTCAATTTTAGCGGCCTGTTCAGGCAGCGCTTCATCGACACCTTCCGGAAGCAACCAACGATCTGCTAATGTCATTAATCTATATCCTCTTAGCTTCGAGTCAGCAAAAGGAGCACTAATCCAAGGAAGATACTAATCGAACCCAGAATACGTAAATTCACATTAGAATTCACGACCACTTTCACCATGTTTTTCTCCTCCAATCGGGAGCCAAAAACGGCAAAAAACCTTCGGCGATCAATAACAGGCTGACAGCAAAAAATAGCGGCTGCAACAGCTCCTGCATAGACTCTCTTTATTTTGACCATTAAAAAACCGGGCATAACCCGGTTTGTGTAATGATACCATGTTTCCTATTTCAACAAATAGGCTTCACGATCCATTATTTTTGAATATTTCACCCTTTTTTAGAAGCGGTAGAACTATTCAAATATTTAAAGAATTCACTATCTGGGCTCAGGATAAACAGATCTTTCTTACCTTCAAAGCTATCTCGGTAAGCCTGAAGACTACGATAGAAATCATAAAACTCAGGATCTTGCTTATACACTTTAGAGTAAATTGCCGCAGCTTTTGCATCGCCATCACCACGAATCATCTCTGCATCACGCTGAGCTTCCGCTTCAAGCACAACACGCTGACGATCTGCATCGGCACGAATACCTTCTGCTAACTCAAGACCTTTCGATCTATGCTCGCGAGCCTCACGCTCACGCTCAGTTCTCATACGCTGGTAAACAGACTCACTAACATCGGGCGGCAATTCAATTCGCTTCACTCGAATGTCAACAATCTTAATACCCAACTCAGATTGAGCCACTTTATCCAAACTGTCACGAAGCTCGGTCATCAGCTGATCTCGCTGACCAGACACAACTTCATTCATAGTTCGCTCACCAAACTGATTTCGTAGCCCTGTATCGACTCGAGAAGAAAGCACTCGATTCGCAACCACTACATCACCTGATGTTGCTTGATAAAATTTAGCAACAGATTCAATCTTCCATTTAACATAAGAATCAACAATAACGGCCTTTTTCTCCAACGTTAAATAACGCTGAGGACGAGAGTCCATTGTCAAAATCCTTGCATCAAACGTCTTCACTTCATTAACAATGGGGATTTTAAAGTGGAGACCAGGCTTAACGTCTGCATCTACAATTTCACCAAACTTAAGAACCACTGCTCGTTGTGTTTCTTTCACAACATACAGAGTTTGTGAAGCAACTAAGATAGCAACTAGAGCAGCAAACAGAATTGAAAAAGAAAGTCCTTTCATTAGTTTCTCCCCTGTCTACTTGCCGCTGTACCTTGGCGTTTACTCAATTCATTAATAACTTGGTCTGTCAAAGAACTAACGCTTCCAGAATCAAGAGATTTAACATCTATTTTTCCAGCCGAAGCCTGATTTTTCATCAACTGATCAATTGGCAGGTACATCATATTATTGCCGCCTTTTGTATCAACAACGACTTTGTTGGTATCTTTATAAACAGATTCCATCGTTTCAATGTATAGACGTTGACGCGTCACATCTGGCGCTTTCACATACTCGCGGTATAAGCGATCAAAACGATCGGCCTGACCACTTGCACGAGCAACAATCTCAGAACGATAGGCTTCAGCTTCTTCACGAATACGCTGAGCATTACCACGCGCTTCCGGAATAATACCATTTGCGTACGATTCAGCTTCGTTGCGGACACGCAATTCATCTTCTTTCGCTTTGATAACGTCATCAAACGCCTCTTGCACCTGAGTTGGCGCCTGAGTGTTTTCAACGTTTACCTTGGAAATCAACAAACCTGTACCGTATGCATTATTATAATCCTGCAGACGAGTTTTCACTTCAGATGCCAACAATTCGCGGCCTTCAGTTAAAATCTGGTCCATTTCAGAACTACCAACAACATGACGCAATGCGCTTTCTGTCGCTTGAGCCAATGACTCTTCAGGATCTTTAACATTCAGTAAGAAGTCTTTTGGATTCTCTACTGAATACTGAACAGAAACACTAACATCTACGATGTTATCATCAACGGTCAACATCAATGCTTTGTGATCATGAGAACGTACTTTCGTTACGTTCACCTTGCTCACAGAATCAATCATGGCTGGATTCCAATGCAGACCAGGCATTACGGTTTCGTAATATTTACCCAATCTCAAAACAACCCCACGCTCCTGCTGATCAACCTGATAAACGCCTGATGCGCCCCAGAGACCAATAATAGCGACAAGCACTATAGCAATTAAACTACCGCTCAATTTGCCAGGAAATCCTGAATCACTACCACCGCCAGAACCGCCTTTACGACTTTTCTTAACGCCTAGCATTCCCATTAATTTTTTGAACGCTTCTTCTAAATCTGGTGGACTTTGATCTTTACCACCTGATGGACGACCCCATGGATCATTACTATTGGTATCCTTATCACGACCGTCATCAGGGCGATCGCCACTGTTACGATTCTTATCTGGATTCCATGGGTCCTTGTCGTTATTACCCGGTTCATTCCAGGCCATACTACGTCTCCACTTTATTTTAATGATAATCAAATATTGATTTAGGCTGTTTCAATCTGATCTTCAGACATTTCAGCACGCGACAATATTTGTAAATAGTCTTTTTTCGGCAATCTAATTTCTAACACGGACTGACCAAATTCATCGTAGCGCTCAGAACGAACCGCTCCATGTTCAAACAGCATCGCTCTTAAACGACCATGCTCACCTGGCAACACCAGTGTTTCATTGAGTACATCTTCAGCTAAAAGTTCCGCAATTGCCTGCTCTAATAAATCAATTCCTACGCCATCACGTGCAGATACCCACACTCGGATAGGCTTACCATCGATATCTCGATCTATACGAGGCTCACAGGTTGGCAACATATCGATTTTATTATAGATTTTCAGCAACGGAACCTCATCGGCTCCAATTTCTTTTAGCACACTATCTACTTCAGCAATATTTGCATCCCGAGAGATATCTGCCGCATCAACAATATGTAAGAGCAAATCCGCTTCAGCAGACTCTTTCAATGTCGCCTGAAACGCCTTCACCAAACGGTGCGGTAACTGACGAATAAAACCTACCGTATCCGCTAATATGACCGTACCTATTTGCTCAATATCTAAGCGTCTTAACGTAGGATCCAAGGTCGCAAAAAGTTGATCGGCTGCATATACCTCAGCACCAGTCGCTCGATTAAACAAGGTTGACTTTCCGGCATTGGTATACCCGACTAATGACACGGTCGCTACCGATGAGCGCGTACGCGCTCGACGACTTTGATCGCGCTGAGCACCTACTTTATCTAGACGTTTTTGAATCGCCTTGATGCGCTCACGTAATAATCGGCGGTCTGTTTCAAGCTGAGTTTCACCTGGACCACCACGCATGCCGATACCGCCTTTCTGGCGTTCCAAGTGAGTCCAGCCTTTAACGAGTCTTGTCGACATATGTTGAAGCTGAGCTAATTCAACTTGTAACTTACCTTCATGGGATCGTGCGCGCTGACCAAAAATGTCCAAAATTAAGCCAGTGCGATCAAGCACACGACAATTTAAGAAACTTTCAATATTTCGCTCTTGGGAAGGAGATAGCACATGATCAAAAAGGACAACTTCTGCCCCTTCTCGATCTATTATGCTTTTAATTTCACTTAATTTGCCACTACCGACAAAGTACTTCGAATCTGGGCGTTGGCGAGACCCTGTCACTACAGCAATAGGGTCTGCTCCAGCAGAGAGGGCAAGTTCTATAAACTCTTCAGGTCCATAGGATTCACGCTGATCGTGAAACTCCATATGAACCAATACAGCCATTTCACCACTATCGGGGCGTTCAAAAAACAAATCTATATTCCTCAGTTTGCCCTGTTAACAGCAAACTATTCAGTAGCATCTTCCGGCAGATCAGGAGACGGGACGCGTATAGTACGAGAAGGCACAACAGTAGAAATGGCGTGTTTGTACACCATCTGACTTACCGTGTTTTTCAGCAGAATCACAAACTGATCAAATGACTCGATTTGGCCTTGAAGTTTAATACCATTTACAAGAAAGATAGATACAGGCACTCTCTCTTTACGTAAAACATTTAGATAAGGGTCTTGTAATGATTGCCCTTTCGACATTGGAATCTCCTTAAGCATGCGCAAAAAAAATAAAATTAATCTTAGTAAAACAATACGGTAGATAGTACACGAAAACTTTCTGCACTTCCCCTATATAATCCTGCTTTCTATGTAATTCAAGGTCTGAGGAATAAGATCTTTTGCTAAACTATCGAAAATCATCAAATCCTCCCACCCTCGTAACCAAGTTAGCTGCCTTTTTGCCAATTGGCGAGTAGCAACCACACCTTTAAAGATAGCATCTTCAAGCAAATCGTCACCATTTAAATACCCCCACAACTGGCGATAACCAACACATCTCATTGAAGGAAGGTCAATTGATAAATCACCACGATGATATAAGGACTCAACTTCTTGCAAAAAACCTTGTTGCATCATGTCATTAAAGCGCTGTTCAATGCGTGCATGCAGTACGCTTCGCTCTTGTGGCATAACCGCTATATTCACCATATTAAATGGCAATGCAACAGGCTCTTGCTCTGCCCACCACTGAGTCATCGACCGACCAGACACTCGATAAACCTCTAGCGCGCGCTGCAACCTTTGTGGATCATTGGGATGAATCCGTAACGCAGATTCAGGGTCAACTCGCGCCAGCTCTTCATGCAGAACCACCCAACCTTTTTTTTGAGCCTCCATTTCGAGAGCCTGACGAATCTCTTCATTAGCACTCGGCAGCGGCGCCAACCCTTTTTGCAGGGCATTGAAATACATCATAGTGCCACCGACTAAAAGCGGGATTTTGCCTTTCGCAAGAATCTCCTGCGAATGAGCAACGGCATCCGTTACAAAATCAGCTGCGGAATAAGACTCTAAAGGATCAATAATATCAATCAATCGATGCGGCGCTACCGCCAAAGTTTCTGTATCGGGTTTCGCCGTACCAATGTCCATGCCTTTATAAACTAAAGCCGAATCAACACTGATAATCTCGTAATTGTGATTTTGAACCAACTCAACAGCCAACCCAGTTTTACCAGAAGCCGTTGGGCCCATAAGACAAACAACACTTGGTTTTGTCACTTTAGCGCCCTCGTAAAAATAATTTATCAAGATCAGACATTGTCATTTGAGTCCAAGTCGGCCGTCCATGATTACATTGACCACTGCGCTCGGTAATTTCCATATCACGCAACAAACTATTCATTTCAGCAATCGTCAATTTGCGATTCGCCCTGACGGCACCATGACAAGACATGGTCGCCATTAACTCATTCGCTCTAGCCTCTAATAGATCCGACACGCCATTAGCAGACAAGTCACTGATTACGTCTCGCACAAGATTCTCAGTGTCTGCTTTAATCAGGATCACAGGCACTTCTCGAACCATGACACTTTCAAGTCCAGTTCTCTCTACCTTAAAACCAAAGGCTGAAAACGCCTCATCGTTTTCTTCGACTAAATCCGCTTCACTTTGCGATACAGACACATTAATTGGCACCAATAATGGCTGAGTAGCGATATTTTTCTCATAAAACGACGTTTTCATTCGCTCATAAACAATACGCTCATGAGCGGCATGCATATCCACCAGAATCAAACCATTTTCACTTTCAGATAGAATATAAACACCATGTAACTGAGCCACTGCAAAACCTAATGGCGGCACCGTTTGATACTCGTCTCTTACACCTTGAGAAAAAACAGATGCGGAGGCCAATCCATTCGATGATGGCGCCTCCCTTTGTAGCGCTTTCTTTTGAATAATCTCCCCAGTTTCAGGGTCAACCACTTCATTGCTAGCCGCTGAGGCGTAGTCGTCAGCATAACCGGACAAACGACGCATACCTTCAAGCTGACCTGATACCTGCCCTGAATCTACTCGTTTTTGCGATGATGCCATCCAGTCATAACTTGTGGCACTGCGATTTGCCAGTGGCAAAGCAGACTGCTCAGTGATGGTAGATTCTTGAGACACGACTCCAGCCGAAGCATTCAAACCCGCGTCACTCGCACCTTCACCTTCTGACTCAGGACGAACATCTGCAATCGCTTTGTGAATACGACTGAACAAGAAATCGTGAACCAATCGTCCATCACGAAAGCGAACTTCATGCTTTGTTGGGTGAACATTTACGTCAACCGTTGCAGGATCTAACTCTAAATACAAAACAAAGGTTGGATGACGGCCGTTATACAACACATCTCGATAAGCCTGCCTGACCGCATGCACAACTAATTTATCCTTAACCACACGCCCATTAACAAAGAAATACTGGAGATCCGCTTGTGATCGTGAAAATGTAGGTAAACCAATCCACCCCCACAAACGAAGACCTGCCGCCTCCACATCAATAGTCAGTGCATTTTCAATAAATTTTTTGCCCAACAAACTGGCAAGCCGATGCTCAGCATGCAATTGATCGGTAACTGGGCGCAGATCATATATTTGCTTACCATTATGACTTAGTCGAAAACCCGTATCATAACGACTTAACGCCAGACGCTTCACCACCTCTTCAAGGTGATTGAATTCAGTTTTTTCCGTGCGCAAAAACTTACGCCGAGCGGGTGTATTAAAAAACAAATCGCAAACATCAATGGTGGTGCCCTGTGGATGGGAAGCTGGACGCATGGTGGTGCTCATATCCTTCCCTTCGGTTTCCACTCGCCACGCCTCTGTTTCACCTTCAGCCTGCGATGTTAAGTGCAAACGAGACACAGAACTAATACTTGCTAAGGCCTCTCCACGAAACCCCAGTGTGCGCACCGCTTCTAAATCGTCTAATGTCACAATTTTACTGGTTGCATGCCGACTTAATGCTAATGAGAGATCTTCTTTTAATATCCCCATACCATTATCACGAATTTTGATGCGTCGCACACCGCCCTGCTCAACATCAATGTCTAGTTGAGTCGCTCCCGCATCTAAGCTATTTTCAAGTAATTCCTTAACCACAGAGGCAGGACGTTCGACCACCTCACCGGCGGCAATTTGGTTAGCTAAACGAGGAGATAAAAGATTAATTCTTTGCATGAACTGCCTTTTATGTAGAAAAGGGCCATACACAATGGTAGACCCATAGAAAAATTAACTTGCAGGAATGAGGAGCTTTTGACCAACCCAAATTACGTCGTTTTTAATCGAATTGGCACCTCTTAATGCATCAAGAGACACTTTATTCCGTCGAGCAATTTCAGATAAGGTATCGCCTTTGGTAACCGTATATTCATAACCGGCATGACGCTGCTGCTGCCAGGCAATTAAACTGCCTTTCGGGGCGTTTTTTGTAAAATAATCTACTATGCCACGCGAAACAGCCGCCGCTAGTTTATAACGATATGTCCTGCTCGATAAATTTTTAGCTTCTGTTCCATTAGATACAAAACCTGTTTCGATAAGAATAGAAGGTATATCTGGCGATTTTAACACAACAAAACCCGCTTGCTGAACCGTGCTTTTATGCAGCTTAGCCACGCCTTCTAAATCACCCAAAACACTTTTCCCAACATTTAAACTCATCTGAATGGTAGAGTTCATCGACATGTCCAACAAGACCTCTGCCAGCAACTGATCTTTATCATCAAGGGAAATACCACCAACCAAATCGGCTGAGTTTTCTTGCTTCGCCAACCAACGTCCCATTTCGGAGCTCTTACCACTTAAAGAAAGCGCCCAAACAGAAGCGCCTCGGGCACTGGCCCTAGTAAAAGAATCTGCATGAATAGACACCATGAGATCAGCATTCGCCTCTCGCGCCACTTTCGAACGGTCACGTAACTTTAAAAAAACATCAGTTGAGCGAGTCAGCACCGCTTTAAACCCTTCTACACTATTAATGCGTCGCGCCAACTCTTTACCAATCGAAAGCACCACATCTTTCTCTCGAACATGGTATTTACCTAACGCTCCAGGGTCTTTACCGCCGTGACCTGGGTCGATGACGATAACAATGTCTCTCTTTTCTTTGGAAATACTCGCTAGGCTTTTGACAACTTTAGTCGTTTGTTGAGCACCATATTCAAGCTCAACTAAAATACGCGGACCATAGGTGCCATTAGCCGGCAATAGAGTACTTTTCGCTTTAGCGTACTGAGAGAGATCAAGAACGAACCGCACACCATCATTGCGGCGCGCGTAACGAACCCTCATCAACACACCCGAAGACACGGCCGACAATCCATTTACAACACTTTCACTCAGGTGCGCTTTACTAATATCAAGCACAATACGATCAGGATTAGACAATGGAAAAAGTCGATAATCTGACGTAGCAGATAACTCAAAAACCAAACGAGTTACGCCATTTTGTTGGGCAACCCGAATATCACGCACCTCTGCTGCCGATGCATTGAAACAAACAAACAACAAAAACAGATTAACAAAAACAAACAAACAAGAACGAAATTTATTATGCATATCAGACAGCTAGCTAGTATATGAGACACACTATAACTGCAGACTAAGTGGATCTCAATCTTAGTCAGAGCAAAGAGAATAACAAAGCAGCAAAACTTAACTGGCTGCAATCAAACCTAACGCACTATTTCCCCTTTCCGTATTACTGGTTATGGATACCTTACGACCTTGAGGAAGCAGCGCTAAAGAAACCACCACATCCGCTTCAGGTAAAACCCCCACCCCCATCTCTGCCCATTCAATCAGACATAAACCTGCCGCTGAAAAGTAATCCCGAATGCCCATATATTCCAGCTCTTCAGCATTAGTAACGCGATACAGGTCAAAATGAAATACTTCTAGACCAACAAAATCATAGGGCTCTACTATCGTATACGTTGGACTCTTTACTGGCCCCTCATAGCCTAAACCACGTAAAATGCCTCGTACTATCGTCGTTTTCCCCATGCCCAGATCACCTTCTAGATAGACGACTGCTCCGCCTTTCAAGGCATTAGCTAGACTGGCACCAAGTGACTCCATCGATTCTTCGCCGTAAACATTTTTTTCAAATAACATTAACCTTCTATTCCTCAATCAATTTGGGGGCATTCATTCTAAATAATCCAATAACTCATAAGGCTGCCCTCGGCGCTCACCAAGGTCTTTAGCCATTTCACCAGCCGCATAATTGTGCCAAGCCGCTGCAATTAAAGCCGCTTCTAAGGGTGTTTTATAATAAGCCAATGCCGCACCTACCAAGCCACTAAGTACATCACCAGAACCTCCTTTTGACAAAACCGGCTCTGATTTTCCAGTAATATAAACAGTCCCCATAGAATTTGCCACTACGGAAGTCACCCCTTTTAAAATAGCAACACAATGGTACTTTTTAGCCAGAGTAATACTCGCTTTTATAAGCGATCGATTTATTTCATCAACGCTCCAACCTAACAAGCGAGACGCCTCACCAATATGCGGCGTAATAATAGAACCCTCAGGCAAACAAACACTCGAATCTTGAGACAACCAAAAAAGACCATCCGCATCTAGCACAACCGGCAAGGCTAAATCGATTACCTCTTGGAAAACCTTGCGCCCCCACAGATCACGACCCAACCCCGGCCCCAGCACAACCACGGTGTTTTTTCGAATAACCAACCCCATCGCCCTATCATTAGCCGAATCAAATGTCATTACATTGGGATTTCTAGCCAACGCAGCAGCAAGGTGCTCACCGCGAGTTACCAAGGCAACCGTTCCCGCTCCAGACTTAGAGGCCGCTTCACTCGCCATAATAGCGGCTCCACCATAACCATGATCACCACCAAATACCGCAACATGCCCGTAACGACCTTTGTGCCCATCCGGATAACGAGGGCATGGTGTATTTTGCGCCAACTGATGACTATCAAACCAATGCACTTTGGATTGTGACTGACCATGCAACGACTGACCAAACAATGCCCCAGAAAGCGGCAACTTGGATAACAGAGAATTGGATCCTAAAGCCTCATTAATCAGGCGACCAGACGCGATTGCACCCGCCCCCAAATAGTGCCCCAGCTTTCTCTGCACCATAGAGACGGTTAGGTCCGCATAAACACACTCTTCTGCATAACCAGTATCCGAATCAATGCCCGTTGATATGTCTATGGCGACAACATACGCCCCCATTTCTTTCGCGCTGTTAATCCAGCGAACCACAGACAAAACAGGTCCAGTAATGGGTAAACGTGCTCCAATACCGAGAACACCATCAACAACAACGCCATGAGTAAACTCGCGCATTGCGTCAAATGGTTCAATCAGCACATTACCTGCACGAGCAGCCTCATAGGCTTTAAGCGCATCACCCTTTCGTTCGCCTTGCGCGCAATCCAACACCACCACATTCATACCCGCCTGTGTCAGCAATAGAGCCAAAACGAGGCCGTCCCCACCATTATTACCACCTCCAACAATAACGATAAAACGCTGGGAATTTGATGATTTTGTGGCAATATGTTTGTTTGTAGAAATATGTTTAAACAATGCATTTGCCGCACGCTGCATAACAGAAAAACTGTCACCTTCTGCGTCAAACAGAGCGGTCTCTATTTGCCTAATACCTGCTACGTCAAATGCTGGCTGAACAGAAAAACTTTCAATGCGCTTAGTCATCTTTTTCTCCTATCAACATCACTAAGGTTATCTATGGACTGGCTACTTATCTTACTCATTTCTATTGCCGTTATTATTACCGGCATTTCTAAAGGCGGATTTTCTGGCGCTTTTGGCATCATTGCCGTGCCACTCATTTCGCTAAAAACATCACCCATGCAAGCCGCCGCGATCATGCTGCCTATTCTATGTATTATGGACCTGTTCACCGTACAAAAATTCTGGAAAAAATGGGATACCACACAACTAATACAATGCATCCCGCCAGCTATTATAGGCGTTATCATAGGCGGCTTAACAGCTACTTGGTTTTCTGAAGACTGGTTGAAAATACTCGTTGGCATTATTGCCATTGGCTTTTCTATCAATTCTTGGCCAAGAAAAAATCGAAAAAAAGACCTAGCACCATTAGGGGCACTGGCGTCAAAATT
Organism: Marinomonas sp. TI.3.20; assembly: GCF_038155025.1. Taxonomy (NCBI): domain Bacteria; kingdom Pseudomonadati; phylum Pseudomonadota; class Gammaproteobacteria; order Oceanospirillales; family Oceanospirillaceae; genus Marinomonas; species Marinomonas sp. TI.3.20. The sequence goes on from NZ_JBAKAS010000002.1 coordinate 174,470, forward strand.
TTGGTGCACACTGGGTGGTTTTACTAGCTTTATGGCCCATGCTGGAGGGCCGCCAATGAGCGTCTATCTTTTAAGGGCAAAGTTAGACAAAACACGCTACGTTGCAACAGCCGCCGTTATATTTGCCGCCATTAATTATGTCAAACTTATTCCGTACACTCTCTTAGGAGACTTTCATACAGAAACCATTTTATTGTCCCTGTGCTTTACACCACTCGCTTATTTAGGCGTACACACTGGCGCTTGGCTGCACTACAAACTATCTTCCGATCTATTTTTCAAATGCATGTTCACATTTTTATTTCTAACAGGATTAAAACTCACCTGGAGTGGCTTATTGGTGGTTCTATAAAAAAAGCACGCCAGTTAAGCGTGCTTTTTTAACATCAAAATAAAACGGGCCACTTAAACCACTAAGTCAACTATGCCAAGTCAAACATAGTTTTTCGATAATGCTGCAGCTCCGCGATGGACTCCATAATATCGTCCAATGCTAAATGCGCTCCAGTTTTAGAGAACCCCTCTAAAGCTTCAGGTTTCCAACGTCTAGCCAACTCTTTGATAGTACTCACATCGATATAACGATAATGAAAAAACGCCTCAAGCTTTGGCATGTATTGGTACAAAAAACGACGATCTTGACCCACACTATTACCACAAATAGGCGAAGCACCAGCAGGCAAGTATTGCTCTAAAAATGCAATGGTTTCTGCTTCAGCTTGCTCCATACTAATCTGTGATGATAACACTCGTGCCGTTAAACCAGATGCGCCATGATGCTGCGTGCACCATTCATCCATTGCATCCATAGTGGCTTTATCTTGATGAACAACAAGATTAGGCCCTTTTGCCAAAATATTTAGATCCTTATCCGTTACGACAGTAGCAATCTCGATAATGGTTTCTTTCTCAGGATCTAATCCGGTCATTTCTAGATCAATCCAGACTAAATTTTCATTACTAAAGCTCATCTTCACCCAAATCCTTTATTATCAATGCTAAGCATTATACTCTATGCGTCTTACTATATGGCTAGCCTAAACTAATGTCGAAGCGAAAACTAACGAAACAACAAACGTGGCGAATTGAAAGAATTCACAAAGAACGCGTTGAACGAACACAAAAACGTGACGATCGAGCTGAAGAAGTGCTCCAGTCTTCTGACTTAGGCCCTGAAACAAGCGGAATTATTCTGTCACATTTTGGTACTCAGGTAGAAGTGGAAGGGACCCAAGAACCTTTTATTGGCGTTGCTACCCGCTGTAATCTGCGCGCTAACCTTGGCCAACTGGTCACCGGTGATAAGGTGATCTGGCGACCAAAACAAAACGAGGGCGGCATTGTTGTTGCCACAACACCTCGAACCACCTCACTTTCACGACCCGACATGCACGGCCGACTTAAACCAGTTGCCGCCAATATAGACCATATCGTTATCGTTATCGCCGTGGAGCCAGAAGCGCACGCCAATCTGATTGATCGCTATTTAGTGGCTGCTGAAACAGTGGGCATTCCTCCGGTGATCTTGCTCAACAAAAGCGATCTGATCAACGAGACCAATAAGCCTGGGCTCGATTCTTTAATGAGCACCTACGAAAAGCTCGGCTACCAAATTATTCGTACATCCATATCCAACCAAGCAGGCATGGATTCTCTTTACGAGTTCATGCAAAACAAAACCAGTGTTTTTGTTGGTCAATCTGGCGTCGGTAAATCATCACTGATTAGCACATTACTTCCCGGCGTAGACATCACCGTTGGGGAATTATCACAGAAAAGAAAAAAAGGAGTTCATACTACGACAGCCGCACGTTTATTCCATATGCCTAAGGGGGGCGATCTTATTGACTCTCCCGGCATCCGAGAATTTGGCTTGTGGCACATTTCAGAGGATGAACTATTAAATGGCTTTATTGAGTTTCGCCCGCACATTGGCTACTGCCGATTTAGAGATTGCGCTCACGAAAAAGAGCCTGGCTGCGCTATTTTAGAGGCTCTTGAGAAAGGTGAAATAGAACAACATCGCTTCCAAAGCTACCTCCGAATTAAACAGTCTATTCGAGACAATAACGCCATCTTTTAGATGGCGTTATTACTTCTGCGGCCTGATAAAAATCAAACAACTAGAACACAGACTCAGGAGAGAGATTCAAATCTGATTGCTTTGTGACTGGACCATAATTCAGATTATTTCTTTCTAACAACTTTTTATAAGCAGAATCCGTTAACAAGGTAATGCTAATTCGTCGATTCTCAGCACTATTTGGGTCCACTCGATTGTAGGGCACCGTATCAGACAAGCCAATAACCTGGGCAATTCGCCTATCTTTCACACCACCTTCTTCGAGAATTTTTCTCGCCGCATTAGCACGGCGTGAAGACAAATCCCAATTATCCAAGCCTTTACCATCAAACTTCACTGAGTCCGTATGACCTGTAATAGTAATTGGATTGCTTACATTGGCAAAAATGGGCGCCATACTAAGCAAGGTATTCTCAAAATCTGGTACGAATTGCGCACTACCTCGCTCAAACATGGGCTTATCAGGATTATCAAGCAAAGTCACTCGAACACCTTGAGGGGTAATTTCAATGCGAATACTATCCATCAATGAATTACTCAGATTCATTTTTTTCAAATCGGACTGCAGAGTCTTATTCATTTCTTGCAATTCTTTTTGACCGTCATCCTTGGCTTTTTCTTTTTGATTATTGATTTCAGGCGTACTACCAGGATCAGGAAGATCAAGATCCAACTTTCTTTCTGTACTTTTCGCCGGACTGCCACCTAAATCTATTGGTTTCGCACTATACCCTGCTGAGGATTGGCCAAGCGGATCATTAAAATAACCTTGGATACTGGCCAACTCTTGAGGAGAAGAGACATTAATAACCCACAACACCAAAAAAAACGCCATCATAGCCAACGCAAAATCAGCTAAAGCAATTTTCCAAGCACCACCATGAGGGCCACCTTTTTTGACTTTTTTAACCCTACGGATAATGATGTTGTCAGAACCTACTGCCATAAATAATATTCCATATCAATCAACAACAAGATCATCGGTATTGCTTCAATTCATCAGACAGCTCAATAAAGCTGGGTCTCATTTCTGGCGGCAACAACTTACGACCTGTTTCTGCCGCAACCGGTGGAGCGTACCCAGAAACAACGGAAATCAAACAAGATTTAATGCACAAATACGCTTTTAACTCATGGGTTCCTAAGTTTTCTAAATGCGCCGAAGCTGGGCCAATAAAACCATAAGCAAAGAAAATACCCAAAAAGGTACCAACCAATGCTGCCGCAACATGATTACCTATTTCTGTCATCGGGCCACCAATAGACCCCATGGTAATTACAATGCCTAGCACCGCAGCCACAATACCAAAACCTGGCAATGCCTCTGCCACACGATTCACAGCATGACTTGGCGCAATTAACTCTTCTGCAATTTGTTCAATCTCCGAATCCATAATGGCTTCAAGCTCGTAAGCAGGCAGCCCAGTCAGAGTAAAAATACGATAGTTGTCAGTTAAAAAATTTACAACCTCATGATCCCTTAACACATCAGGAAAGCGCGCAAATAATTCACTGGTAAAAGGCGATTCAATATCATCTTCAATCGCCAAAAAACCATCCTGACGGCTTTTTTGAAACAATGAATAAACCAACCCTAAAAGCTGAAGGTAAAAAACCTTATTATGACGACTCCCCATCACAACTTGAGGCGCCATAGAGAGCACTTTTTTCTGCAAAGAAAAGGGGTTTGCCATCATAAATGCACCTAAAGCGGCACCACAGATAATGAGAACCTCGAATGGCTGCCATAAAATAGCCATATTACCGTGTGACGCAAGGTACCCACTTACAACGCTGATAATAACAATCAGCATGCCCGCTAGCGCAAACATATTTTTTCCTTAATATGACAAAGTATGCTCTGTAATGAATATACAGTATGATTAATGAAATCAAGTATTTTAGAGCGCAATGCAGCAACCTATGAAAGATAAGTCACCATACGGCCTAAAAAAATGGCTACATTTTCTAAAAGAGCATAAGTTTCCTGTTAATGCAGGACACTTAGCGAACTTAAAGAAACATATAGCGCACCCTGATGCTACCATTGAAAACTTACAAACTAAAATTAAAACTGAACCCCTTGTTGCTTTTGCACTATTAAACCAAGCCAATGAAATCACTCCAAACAAGCGTGGCGAAATAAAAAACCCCTACCACGCAGGCTCTATGCTTGGCATGAGCGGAATTGCAAGCAGCCTTGCAAAGCTTACACCTTACAAACATGCTAAAGACAACCCTGCTCACAATGCCTTCTTACGCGAAATACAAACAAGCTACGAAGCCGCTGGCATTGCGAATCGCTGGTCTGCTGATAAAAACATGGCTAATGAAGAAGTGTTCTGGCTAACTTTTTTCAGAAACACTCCTCGCTGGCTAATGTGGTTTTTCGCTTACCCTACTATGGATCGTCTGCAAAAAAAGCTCCTTTGCGGAGAAAGTGCTGCACAAGCTGAAGTGAGCGTACTGGGTTGTCGCATTGACGAAATAACCGTCCACATGTGCAAGCACTGGAATGCACCTAGAGCGATTATCGAGTCTTTTTTAAATAAGCACATTCCCAATACAGAAGAACTAAAAACACTGGCTCGCTTAAGTCACACACCCGATGAGCTTCCAGGATTCACAGAAGACAAGCGACTGACGATACTCATTAATAGCCCACTCATTTTTGTTTATTGCGCGAACAAACTTACCCAAGAGGCAGCATTGCATGGCTGGCAAGGTAGTACGCTGCACTTTTACTATCGAATCATTGCGACAGTAACCCATGACTACCTAGGAAAAGCCATACAAAACGCACACTTAGGTAGCGCAGAAGCCGCAACATTGTATATCAATACAGCAAAAGTACCACTTGCCTGTCAGCTGCTATCCCCAACACTTTACCTAACCGAACAAGCATCAAAAACACCAACTAACGCACCAACCTCTGTTTTTGATAAACTTAAAAAACAGTTAACAAACCCCGCGCTCAAAACAAAAGAAAAGCTGAATCTCGCCATTAAAACCATTAAACTGGGCATACCCAATGCTCAACAGGCAATGTTATTAAAGCACGAAGACAATAACATCACGCCAATTATGCAATTCGGGCAGAATGTGAGCGTTATCAAGAGTGTAATGTGGAACTCATCATCACCACTTTTCAAAAAAATGATACGAAAACGCTCAGCCATTCATTGCCAAGGAGCAACCCTAGCCGAATTAGTTAATGAACTCCCCTTTAGAGCAGACAATCTGATTGATCAAAATGGCCATTTAATACTCGCGTCCACACAAGTATCAGAGACCGAAACCTGTATATTTTGGCTAACCACGTCAAAAGAATTTACTGAAAAAGATTATTCAGATCTAAAAAAGGTTGTGATGCTAATTAGCCACTCTCTTAAAAAATAACATTAATACTAGGAAATAATTGTGACCAAAGATCAACTTTTTGCGTTCGCGCAACAAATAACACCACAAAAAACCTTATCTAGAGCGATAGGGAAAATTGCTGAATGCGAAACGACTTGGATTAAAAACACCTTCATCAGTCAATTTGTTAAAAAATATCAGGTCGATATGTCTGAGGCAGTCAACAATGATCCGCTGTCGTACCGCAATTTTAATGACTTTTTCACTCGCGCAATCCGCTCTGAACTTCGCCCTATCAGTGATAACGACATTGTCTGTCCAGCAGATGGCGCCATAAGCCAACTTGGCGCGATTGAGCACGGAACCATTCTGCAAGCGAAAGGCCACCACTACAGCTTAACCAGCTTACTGGGCGGCGACGCGTCCTTGTCTGATCAATTTCTTGGCGGCTCTTTTGCTACAGTCTATTTATCACCAAAAGACTACCATCGCGTGCACATGCCACTGACTGGTAAGCTAACCAAGATGATTCACATTCCTGGTAAATTATTTTCGGTTAACAAAGTAACTGCTGAGCAGATTCCCAGCGTCTTTGCTCGTAACGAACGTACTGTCTGTTTATTTGATACAGAAGCTGGCCCAATGGCCGTTATCCTAGTAGGTGCCATGATCGTTGCCAGCATAGAAACCGTTTGGGCTGGCCAAGTGACACCTTTCAACAAAAATGTAGTCACCTGGGATTACAACACCCTTAACAACATAGAAATAAAGAAAGGTGAAGAGATGGGTCGATTCAAACTGGGCTCAACCGCCATCGTTTTATTCGGTAAAAATGCCATTAATTGGGAAGAAACCCTACAAGCAGAAACCCCAACAAAAATGGGAATGGCATTCGGCACTATCAGCCACCCGTAAACCCTTAACGGATCATACTAAGACCTTTAAACAAACATAAAAAAAGCCTGCTTCAATAGCAGGCTTTTTTCATTTAAAACCAAACGAATGACTTTCCGTTATGGCATTTCGTCTTCTAACTTCTCTTTAGGAGTAGGTATCAGATCTTCACGGGTAACATTCATCGTCAATAGCAAGTTGGCTGCTACGAAGATGGACGAATAAGTACCAATGATAATCCCGAACAACAGCGCCATTGAGAAATTATGGATCGATTCACCACCATAAAAGAACAGTACCACCAAAGAAAATAAGGTAGTTAATGACGTAATAATAGTACGCCCTAACGTCTGATTAATAGATAAGTTAATCAGGTCATAAGGCTTGATGTCCCGCAAAATTCGAAAGTTCTCTCGAATTCGGTCACACACCACAATAGTGTCGTTCAATGAGTAACCAATAAGCGCAAGAATTGCCGCCAAAACCGTTAAATCAAACTCATAACCAAACAATGAGAAAAAGCCCAATGTAATGGTAACATCGTGAACCAAGGCGATGACTGAAGCGACAGAAAACTTAAACTGGAATCTGATGGCGACGTATACCATGACAATAAGCAAAGCCAGCAGCATACCTAAACCGCCCTGCTCACGTAGTTCCTGTCCAACTTGCGCCCCGACAAACTCAGAGCGTTTCAAAGAGACAGCAACACGACCACCATCTTCCAGTGTCGTTAATACTTCGCCACCCAGTTCAGGCGTATAAGTATTTGCCATGCGCACAACAATATCGGTCGGCGAACCAAAGTTTTGTACTACAACATCGCTGTAGCCACCCTTATCAAGCAAGCCACGAACTTCGTCTAACTTAGGTGCCTGTTGATAGGACACTTCAATTAACGTACCGCCCGTAAAGTCCAAGCCGAACTTAATACCTTTTGTGGCTAAAGAAGCAATAGAAATAAGGACCAGCGTAATCGAGAACAGAGCTACGATTTTACGCATCGCCATAAATGGAATTTTTGTCACTTTCATGGCTTTCTCCTTAAATATAAAGTTTCTTATTAGCACGTCCGCCATAGACTAAATTGATCTGTGCGCGAGTCACTACAATTGCCGTAAACATGGACGTAAGAATACCGAGAGACAAGGTAACAGCGAAACCTTTCACTGAGCCCGTACCAACAGCAAACAAAATAACAGCAACCAACAAGGTTGTAATATTCGCATCAATAATCGTCGTAAACGCTCGATTAAAACCTGAATGGATTGCCTGATGACTCGGCATCCCAGCGGCCAGCTCCTCCTTGATCCTTGAGAATATAAGCACGTTGGCATCCACCGCCATCCCCATGGTAAGCACGATACCCGCTATACCAGGAAGCGTTAACGTTGCCCCTAAGATAGACATACATGCAAGCAGCAGCACCACGTTTAAGGCTAAGGAAACGTTCGCAAACAAACCAAACAATCGGTAATAGGCAAACATAAACAACATGACCACAAGCAAACCGATTTCTGCAGAGACTATCCCAAGATGGATATTTTCCGCACCTAAACTCGGCCCGATTGTACGCTCTTCTACAAAGTAGATCGGCGCCGCCAAGGCACCAGCACGAAGCAATAAAGCCAATTCAGACGATTCACGTGGACTATCAAGACCAGTAATGCGAAATGAATTACCTAAAGTGGTTTGTATGGTGGCTAAAGAAATAATGCTTTTAGTGCTGTAAGACTTACGCACTGGGACTTTCTTGCCATCTTTCTCGACAAAAATATTACGCGATTTATGCTCGATGAAAACCACTGCCATATTACGACCGACAGCCGCACGTGTCACACGCGCCATTTTCTTACCACCAGCAGAATCTAAACTGATGTTTACTTGAGCATTACCATTTTGATCGAAAGACGAAGAGGCGTCAGAAACGTTATCGCCCGTTACTATAATGTCACGATCCAAGCGAGCCGTACGACCACTGCCATTACGGAAGGCTAACGTTTCAACATCTGACCCTTTCGCATCTAAGCCTGCTTCAAGGTGAAACTCTAAGTTTGCAGTTGCACCAATAATACGTTTGGCTGCCGCAGTATCTTGAACCCCTGGAAGCTCCACAACGATACGGTTACTGCCTTGACGCTGAACCAATGGCTCAGCCACCCCTAACTCATTTACGCGGTTACGTAACGTGGTTAAGTTTTGTTGAATGGCATAAGACTCTATCGCTTTACGAGCAGCTTCAGTATAGGCCGCATCGATATAGTAACTGCCGTTCGCTTCACGCTCAGTGTATACATATTGATCAAACTTATCTTTCAACAAACTTTGAGCCGCTGTTTGATCGGCTTTTTGCAAGAAGCGAATAGACAAGACACCATCATTAATGGAAACACTACGATAGCGAATCAACTCTTTGCGTAGGTCCGCTTTCATTTCACTTGAAGCAATTTCTAATTTTTGTTTCAGCGCTGCAGGCATATCAACCTGAAGTAAGAAATGAACACCACCACGCAAGTCCAAGCCAAGTTTAGCAGGACCTGCTCCAATAGAAGCCAACCAATGTGGCGTCGTTGGAACTAGGTTCAATGCTGTTACATAACCATCACCTAACGCAGCAGAAACAACTGGTTTAGCCGCTAATTGGTCCTCACCGTTATTGAAACGCAAGGTACCGCCAGCAGAGGTCAGCTCTGCTTTTTTCAAATTTATATGGGCGTCAGAAAGCGCCTTTTTTGCCTTATCTAATGCGGCTTCATCAACGACTGTCGTTGCACGTTGAGTGGATATTTGCAACGCCGGATCATCCGGATATAAGTTGGGTACGGCGTAGATAACCCCTAACGCCAATACAAGAAGAATTAGAAGATACTTCCACAAGGGGTACTTGTTAAGCATGAGAAATCCCTTACACCTAAAAATTAAGACTGAGTAGAATAAGAAAAGCGCCTAATAAAGGCGCTTTTCTAGAAAGGTTAGATGGATTTCAATGTACCCTTCGGTAGCACTGCGGCTACAGAAGACTTTTGGAATTTCATCTCAATTCCTTCAGAGACTTCTAGCGACACATAATTGTCATCAACTTTAGTCACTTTGCCCAAGATACCGCCACCAGTAATGACTTCAGTGCCTTTTGCCAAAGAAGAAATTAGGTTTTTATGGGCTTTCGTACGTTTTGCTTGAGGGCGCCACATAAGAAAATAAAAAATAACGACGAAGCCTGCAAGCAACACTAGATTAAAAATACCTGCACTGGCTGGGGCGCCATCTGCCGCGTAAGCGGATGAGATCAATGAGATCATGTTGTTAAACTCTCCAATGGTTTATGAAACTGTGATCAACTCTTTATTAAGAGCCGACCTTATAAATTGATTATTATTCACTCAAAGGCGGCGTTTCTAAGCCACGTTTCGCATAAAACTCATCAACAAAGGCGTCAAATTTACCTTCATCAAGAGCTTGACGCAATCCCGCCATGAGAGTTTGGTAATACCTTAAGTTATGAATGGTATTCAATTGAGCACCAACCATTTCTCGACACTTGTCCAAATGATGTAGATAAGACCGAGAAAAGTTTTTACAAGTGTAACAATCACATTCTTTGTCTAATGGGCCCGTATCGTGACGATTTGATGCATTACGAATACGAACAACACCATCAGAAGTAAATAAATGACCATTACGAGCATTACGAGTAGGCATCACGCAATCGAACATATCGATACCACGACGCACTCCTTCAACGAGATCTTCAGGCTTACCCACTCCCATCAAATAACGCGGCTTATCCTGCGGCATTTTAGGAGTAACATAATCCAGCACCTTCATCATTTCGTCTTTTGGCTCACCCACTGACAAACCGCCAATAGCATAACCGTCAAAGCCAATATCTACCAAGCCTTCTAACGATTCATCGCGAAGATTCTCGTACATACTACCTTGAATGATGCCGAATAGCGCTGATGGACTATCGCCATGCTCTTTTTTCGAACGTTTTGCCCAACGCAAACTCATGCGCATGGAATCAGCCGCACGCTCTGGCGTCGCTGGGTATGGCGTACATTCGTCAAAAATCATCACAATGTCAGAACCCAAGTCTTTTTGCACCTGCATAGAAATCTCAGGACTTAAGAAAACTTTGGAACCATTAATAGGTGAACGAAAGCTCACCCCTTCTTCAGTGATTTTGCGCATTTCCCCAAGAGAGAAAACCTGAAATCCACCGGAATCCGTTAAAATGGGTTTTTTCCATTGGGTAAAGTCATGCAAATCGCCGTGAGCTTTAACGACATCCGTACCAGGACGCAACCAAAGATGAAACGTGTTGCCCAAAATAATATCGGCACCAATCTCTTCAATATCTTTAGTCAACATTCCCTTAACAGTACCGTAAGTACCCACTGGCATAAAAGCAGGGGTTTCCACTTTACCTCGAGGAAAAGTCAGCGTCGCTCGACGCGCCTTTCCTGATGTTGTGTGAAGGTCAAAGTCCATGAAACACTCTGGACGCTTATCTGACATACGTCTTATTCCTCACTCTGCGGGCCTAAAGCCTGCTCATTTCGCGTAATAAACATGGCATCGCCATAACTAAAAAAACGATATTCATTTTCAACAGCAGACTGATAAGCCGCCATAACATGATCGTAACCAGCAAACGCACTAATCAACATAATCAGTGTTGATTCTGGAAGGTGAAAATTCGTCACCATGCAATCCACTGTTTTGAACTCATAACCTGGGTAGATGAAAATGCTAGTATCATCTTTCATCGCTTTCAACTCGCCCGTTTGGCTGGCCGATTCCAAGCTGCGTACGCTTGTCGTACCGACTGCAATAACCCGACCGCCTCGTGCTTTCGCTGCTTTCACTTGCTCAACAACGCTTTCTTCTACCTCAACATACTCAGCGTGCATGATATGATCTTTTACATCATCCACTTTCACCGGTTGAAACGTCCCAGCACCCACATGCAAAGTTACAAAGGCTGTCTCAACACCTTTCGCCTTAAGCTTTTCCAACAATGCATCATCGAAATGCAACCCTGCGGTTGGCGCGGCAACCGCACCTGGCTTTTCGTTATAGACTGTTTGGTAACGCTCTTGATCACTGTCTTCATCTGGACGTTCAATATAAGGCGGCAATGGCATATGACCAATCCTCGCCAATACATCCAACACCGGCTCTTTAAACAACACTCGAAACAAGGGACCAGATCGGTCTACCATCGTTGCTTCGATTGCCTCACCTTTATCTTGCCCAAGAATTAACTTATTACCTGGTTTCGGCGCCTTACTTGCTCGAATATGAGCCAAGGCTTCTTTCTCATCAACGATTCGCTCAATCAAGATTTCGATCTTGCCACCGGATTCTTTCTGACCAAATACTCGCGCGGGAATAACACGCGTATTATTAAAGACCATCAGATCGCCAGGGCGAACCAAATCTAAAATATCAGGAAACTGCAAATGCCCCAACTCACCACTTGGTCCATCAAGGTGCAACAATCGGCTCGCCGTCCTATCCGGCATCGGATAAGTAGCAATTAGTTTTTCTGGTAAGTCAAAATGGTAATCAGAAACTCGCATGATAAAGAAAACGACCTAAAAAAAAAGACCCAGCATTTTATCGAATTTTCATACGAAAAGGTACGACTGTAATAAAATACCTGAAACATAGTAAAAAATACTTCAACACACTGTTGACAGCCCTGAAAATTCCTATAGAATACGCCTCACCTTTTTCAAGGCCAGTGTGGTGGAATTGGTAGACACGACGGATTCAAAATCCGTTGCCTTCGGGTGTGGCGGTTCGAGTCCGCCTACTGGTACCAACATTAAAAGCCCTGATCATTGATCAGGGCTTTTTTTTTCGTTCCTTAATGGAATGTTCAATAATCATGCATTAGGAACTAGCACTATGAATCGCCGCAAAAAAATTAAAGACATTTACGATAAGCGCATGAAACAAGCCAATCTAAAGGTCAATCCGAAGAAAGCCAAAGCTAAATATATTTCTAAAGCGGATAGAGCAAAGATGGAAGCCGAAAGTGCCGCTCTTGAAAATAATGAAGAAAACAACGATACAACAGAAGTGATTGACGATACCCAAGCCTAATCACCTCCTGCCTTTCTAAAGATTGACTAAAAACGCGCTCGAAAATGCCATTCGTCGGGCGCCATTTGGTTATCAATAGCCTGACGAATTCCTAAATCAATCTCCTCACTGTCTCTACTATATAAGCCACAAAGCTTAAGTGCATTATGTCGGTCTACGCGTGGCCCAAGGTATTCATACACCACCCGTGCGCAACATGGCATCCTTTCACCACTACCAGACACCCCCAACCTCAAACCATTCAACCTATCTACACGACTCTTAAAGGAAGGGAATAAAATCGTTTGCGTCATTTCAACTCCCGTCAATGATTCATAGTCCATTAAAAAAATGCGACCTGAAAGAAATTGCACCATTCCTTTATATAAGTTATGAAACGGCTTTTTTCTGCCTTTTTCTTGTAACCTTTCGGTTCTTTGGTAACAGGTCTTTCCATCTTGCTCTTCAATACAAATCAAAGTGCGTAATATTTTTCCGGGATGAGCCATCGAGAAATAATATTCAAAATAATAACCCAGATACTTATCTAATCCATTTTGACCCAGCTCATTCAGCTTTGTTAAATGCTCAGTCTCAATGGATACGCCTCTTGATTGTATTTGCGACGCTGGCCGTACCTGAACTAATCGTAAAAATTGGTGATGGGGCAACACAATCTCATAGTGCTCAACCCCAAAAAACTCACAAAATCGACGCATCGTATTGGCAGAAGGTCTGTTTATACCGCTCAAATACCGGTTAAATTGCGGTCGATTAATGCCTAAGCGACGACACACTTCGGCCGTCGATTTGTAATAACTGCATAACAAGCGCAAGTTATCTTTAAAATCATCGTTCATTAGCAACACAACACCCCCATCAATTAAGGCGCCATTCTAAAGCAAAACAAATCAAAGCCGAACCTAGGAATAGTGTAAGTTGCCTCCTTATTAGCATCAACTTGCACCAAATAGTAACAAGTCACAAACTATCTATCAGGCTTCCTCTCTAGTTCAATTAGCCCTCGCCGTATTTAGATAAAAATAGTTTATACATCCTTTATAAGGAGCACATTAATGCTTTCCCTTCTTAGCGACCTCTTATGGAGTAAAATCCTAATAGCTGTACTTCTCGGCCTTGGTCTATGGTTCACCCTCGCTTCTGGCTTTATCCAGTTCCGTTACTTTAAAAAAATGTTCTCCATTCTTACTGCGCGCCATCACGAATCGGATGGGCATTTAAGCTCTTTTCAAGCCTTAATTTTGTCTGTTGCCGGTCGCGTTGGTGGTGGCAATATTGCTGGTGTCGCCGTGGCTATCACTCTAGGTGGCCCTGGCGCTATCTTTTGGATGTGGGTGGTGGGTTTAATCGGCATGGCCACAAGCTTTGTTGAATGTACACTGGCGCAAATATACAAGGTCGCAGAGCCAGACGGCACTTACCGTGGCGGACCCGCTTTTTATATTTCAAAAGGCCTTGGTAAAAAATGGAAATGGCTTGCCGTCATTTATTCTGTTTTATTACTCGCCACTTTCGGTATCGCGTTTACCACCCTACAATCTTACGCTGTTGCCAACTCCCTTAAAGATGCTTTTGGCATCCCACTTTCTTACAGCGGTATCGGTTTAGCGATCGTTGTTGGCTTAATCATCTTCGGTGGTGTAAAGCGTATTGCAAAAGTGGCTGAGATTTTAGTGCCAGTAATGGCGGTGGGTTACCTATTAATCGCACTGGTCGTACTGGCTATGAACATTAGTGCAATACCCGACACCTTGATGATGATAGTTAAAAGCGCATTTGGCTTAGAACCAGCCATCGGTGGTGGTGTCGGCGCTGCCATTTTAATGGGCGTCAAGCGCGGTCTATTCTCTAATGAAGCGGGTCTGGGTAGTGCTCCAAATGTTGCTGCCGTTGCCTATGTACCTCACCCTGCAAACCAAGGCGTTGTTCAAGCTTTCTCGGTATTCATTGACACCATAGTGTTATGCACCTGCACCGCACTTATTATTCTTCTGGGTACGACATACGACCCAAGTGTCGTTAGCGCCGCCGATGGCGTTGCACTAACTCAAGCGTCTTTAGCCACTTTTATCGGTGAACCTGGACGCATATTCGTCAGTATTGCTCTGTTACTATTTAGTTTTAGTACTGTTTTGTATAACTACTACCTAGGTGAAAACAGCCTGAGCTACTTAACAAAAAGCAGCAACGCATACCTAATGAATGGCTTTCGTATTTTGATTCTTTGCTTATGCTGCTTGGGCGCTATTTTGGACTTAAGTACAGTCTTTTCTTTTGCCGATTTAACCATGGGACTACTTGCCCTAGTTAACTTGTTCGCATTAGCACTTTTGTTCAAAAAGGCACTCAGCGTTATCAAAGATTATGACAGTCAAGTTAAAGCAGGTCATGCACATCCGACGTTCAACTCAGCCAATTTTCCTGAGCTAGATCTCGACAAAACAGCATGGCCTGAAATTAAGGCAATTAAAAAATAATCCAACCGCCACACCTTAATGATTAAGGTGTGGCTTTTACATTTAGTAATGAGGAATAATAAAAATGGCAACTCGCTCAGAATACGATTTACTTGGCAATATGGATGTTCCTGCTGATGCATTGTATGGCATACAAACTCAGCGTGCGGCACAAAACTTCTCAATTACTGGCGTCCCGATTTCACACTTCCCTGAACTAATCAAAGCGCTTGCTATGGTCAAAGCCGCCGCCGCTCGCACCAATCAGGAAATGAAGTTACTGTCTGCTGAAAAAGCCGATGCCATTGTCTTTGCTTGCCAAGATTTAATACAAGGCGATCATCACGATCAATTTATCGTTGATGTTATTCAAGGTGGCGCAGGTACTTCCACCAACATGAATGCTAACGAAGTCATCGCCAATTTGGCCTTAGGAAAACTTGGCTTTGAAAAAGGTGATTACAAAAACCTACACCCGAATGATGACGTAAATCGCTCACAATCAACAAACGATGCCTACCCAACCGCCGCGTGTCTCGGCATTCAATTTGCTGCAGATAACTTTATTCCAAGCCTAACTTCGCTTAAAGAAGCACTAGAAGAGAAAGCCAAAGAATTTGCACACATCGTTAAGATGGGCCGCACCCAATTACAAGATGCCGTGCCGATGACACTCGGACAAGAATTTGATGCTTTTGCCGTCACATTAGGCGAAGACATAGATCGTATTAGCGAAGCTTGCGCCCTACTTTGTGAAGTTAACCTCGGCGGTACCGCTATTGGTACCGGCATCAATACCACAGAAGGCTATGCCAAGCTGGTCGTTGAAAAACTCGCTATAATATCTGCAAAGCCGTTAGTTCCTGCCAGCAACCTAGTTGAAGCCACGTCTGATATGGGCGCATTTGTGTTCTTTTCAGGCATTTTAAAGCGCTTAGCGATTAAACTCAGCAAGATGAGCAATGACTTACGCTTGCTTTCTAGTGGACCACGCGCCGGTCTTGGTGAAATTAATCTACCGGCAATGCAACCTGGCTCCTCCATTATGCCTGGCAAGGTGAACCCAGTTATTCCAGAAGCAATGAACCAAACTGCCTATCAAGTCATTGCCTCTGATTTAGCCGTCACCCTCGCTGCCGAAGCGGGTCAATTGCAGTTAAATGCAATGGAGCCAATGATCATTTACAATTTACTCAATTCATTGAAAATGCTAAAAGAAGCATGCTATATGATGGAGCATCGCTGCATCCGAGGAATCGAGGCTAACGAAGCCGTTTGTGCAGGTCACGTAGAAAACAGTATCGGCATTATTACCGCACTTGTTCCCCATATCGGTTATGCTAATGCCTCTCGCATTGCTAACACAGCACTGCATACTGGTAGCACCGTTAGATCGTTAGTCATCGAAGAAAATCTCTTGTCGGAAGAGCAACTGAACATTCTTTTGGACCCGAAATCCATGTTATCGCCTAGTAAGGTTAAGTTATGAGTTCACAAGTCTTAATTCTTTATACTGGTGGCACCATCGGTATGGTACAAACAGAGCAAGGTTTGGCGCCCGCCTCCGGTTTAGAAGCTCGCATCAAGCAAGCCATGGGAGCAAGCTTAGCAGACCTGCCAAGCTTCGATGTGATTGAGCTAAATCCACTCATCGATAGTGCCAACATCACCCCCAACAACTGGACCGAGTTAGTCTCAACCCTCGCAACTCACTGGCAAGACTATGAAGGATTCATCATCCTACATGGGACTGATACCATGGCATACACTACCTCGGCATTATCTTTTATGCTGGGCGCTTGTGATAAAAATGTCTTAGTGACGGGGTCGCAAATCCCTCTTGGGATGAATCGCAGTGATGCAACCAGCAATTTACAAGCCGCATTGTCTTTAGCGTGTAGTCACCCTATTACAGACGTTAGCTTGGTATTTGATGGCAAGCTAATGCGCGGCAACCGCGTACAGAAAGTCAGCAGCGGTCGATTTAAAGCATTTACGACACCAAATGACGAGTTACTCGGCGAAATAGCCATCGATATGCAGCTTCACTTCGATCGGATGCTAAAAAAACCTCCCACAGCAGACACTCTTTCTATGTCTGAAAAAGCACTTACATTTCAAGAAGGGGCTGTAGCGGTACTTATGTTGCACCCTAGCCAACCCATTTCTATCTATCAAAGCATTCTGAATGATGATAACTGCAAAGCCATTGTTTTAATGACCTATGGCGCAGGAAACGTACCTGATAAAAATACTGATTTCTTAGATTTTTTAATGCAAACATCATTGCGCAATAAAATCGTGATTAATCTGACACAATGCATGCACGGCGGTGTATCACAAGGCGCTTATGCCGCTGGTTCCATATTGTCTGAACGAAAAGTGCTAAGTGGTTACGACATGACCCTTGAAGCCGCATTTTGCAAACTGCATTTTTTGTTAGCACAAGGCAACAGCTACAACGACATCCAAGAGAAATGGGATACTAATATTTGTAACGAATTCAGCGCTTAAAGCATTCGTTTTACAGCAAAAAAAAGGATTTGAAGACTACCTTCAAATCCTTTTTTTTATATAAATTAAGCCAGCTATTTATTAAATTATTAAATGGTCGCCGCTGTCACTAATAAAACGCTGACCACTATCATGGAACCACCAAACCATTGCTGCGCCGTTATGTTTTCTGAAAATCGATATTTGGAATAATACAAGGTACCTAAGATTTCCAGCTGACCTAACGTTTTAACCATAGCTGGATTTACTAACGCGAATCCAGTAAACCAACCAATGGACCCTAAAGAGCTCAAGACACCCACTTTAAGACTCAGCGCTCTATTTTTCCTAAATGGAGCCAGAACATCACGACTTTTCACCACTTGTAAGCCGCACAAAATCACAGACTGTAACGCTAATACATACCATAAGGTTACGCCTGCACTGGTAATAATAGAACCTTCCAATGAATGGCTTGCCATTGACGCCATCACTGATGTAATTGCAAAACAAAGACCACTACCCAGACCAAACATTAATGATGAATCTTTATGAACTTGTTTTAAATTCTTCCATTTCAAACTCATCACCAAGGCTCCGAAAACACCAAAAGCGATTCCCCACCACGCCATGGTGGTCAATGCATAATTCAGTAGCGGCAAACCAATTAGTGCCGCTAGCACCGCTTCCGTCTTCGCCAACAATGTACCTAAAGCAAAGCTGCCAGATTGAAACACTCGTAACATTAAATAGGTCGCAAAAATCTGAGCAAGCGCACAAATACTTGCCGTAATAAAGAAAATCGACCCTGCTGGTAACGACACCCATCCCAATAAAAAAGCACAAATCAACAGATATAAAGTAACCAGTGGCAATCCATAAAGCGATCGGGACATAGTGGCATGCAAAAAGCCAGATTCATGCGCTAATGAATTTTGATGAGCCGTACGAACAGACTGACATGCCGCCGCAAATAAAGTAATAAAAACCCACATGAAATCAATGCTTTCCTAGTAAAAAATCAAGAGCGCTAAGCATGACGCTAAGAGTGGTATTTGTAAAAGGAATTAATATTATTAGTTAGATTCCTAAGCGGAATATTAGCTTCAATACCAGCCTATCATCTATTCTTATGAGAAGAATATCACCTTAAAGCAGAGTGTCGTCACTAAGAACGTGTTTGCACTCTTCTGCATGGCTTGTCACCAAAAAGTGACTTGCCCCCTTAATCTCATAGGTTTTACTATTCGGAATGTATTCTTTCAAATGTTCACATATTGAGCGAGCCACTGGGTTAGAGTGGTCGCCGTAAACCAGACGCGTTGGTACAGTACATTTTTCTAGATGGCTCAGATCATAGTCCATACTAGAACAAAGTTCCCAATGGCGGATATTATTACTCGTTAACGGCTCCATACTCTCTTTTATAAAGTCAGGAAATAGTTCAAAAGCCCCCGCTTCACCCCAAAAATTGATAACTTGACCACAAGCATAATGTTTTTTATTCGCCACATCTCGACGATATTTAAACAAAAAATCCTCAACAGAGTTACTCATTTCTGTATCTTGAGTACGATCCAACATCCATGTCGCAACCGGTTCAAATAGCGTAACTTGACTAAGCTTTAAATTACCTTGAAGTGCTTGAGCTAATGCAACAACACCACCAAAAGAGTGACCAACCAAATGAATAGCTTCATCCGTTAACGACTGAACTGCCTGCTCTAAAATAGCTAACTCTGTTTGGATAGAAGGCGTAGAAAAGTCATCGGGGTCTGGCATACCACAATGGCCAGGAAGCTTTATCGAGATACAACGATGATTTTCAGCTAACAGTTTAATCATTTTTTTCCATGTCGACGTAGTCGCATAAGAGCCATGAATAAACACAATTGGTGATCCAGCTCCCTGCTCTTCAAAATAATTATCTATATTCATGCTGACTACCTAACGTTTGACGTCTAATACTGAAGCCTAAATTCAAGTCCGAAGTGCGACATATTATTATTTTAATCTTACTCAGCAACCACTCGATTTTTACCACTTCGCTTGGCTTTATACAGAGCATCATCTACACGTTTCAATACCGTTTCATATGACAGATCGGTCGTCACCATGGATGAAACTCCGATACTGATACCAATTGTACTGGCAATGTTATGGGAAAAAAATTGATCAAAATAACGTCTAAAACATGCATGCAACAAATCAGAAAACTGTATAGCGCCTTCTAAGTCAGTATTGGGTAATGCAATGATAAATTCATCACCACCAAAACGACAAGCAAGGTCTGTTCTTCTAAGTTCTGTTCGACAAATATGCCCTACCGCCATTATCACCTCATCGCCTGAATAATGACCAAGAGTGTCATTAATCGTCTTAAGGTTGTCTATATCAAACATTAGAATTGAGGTTGGAATCAGGTGACGATTAAAGGTTTCAAAATGGAGCACAAGATCTCGCTCGAGTTTTCTGCGATTAAAAAGGCCTGTAAGCTGATCAGTATCGCTAAGCTCACGTAACTTAAGTTCCATCTCGTGACGCTCTGTTATATTGCTCGCCACCCAAAGCACCACATCTTCACCATCGACCTGAAAATTAAGTGGCTGAATGCGCCCTTCGAACCAAATCGGGTGGACTGGTCCCTTTTTAATGTTTTTATTGATCTCTTTTATGCTTAGTTCATACTCTTTAATGAGCAATGTTTTAGAATCTAATGCCAAGGCAATCTGCTCTAAAAACCAATCCACTTTCTCGCGATTAACTGTATCCGCAATACGTAAACCCACAAGACTGCTACTATCATGGTAGTAACGAGTATCAAGACCACCAAATACCGCCAGATACTTACCGCTTCGTGACAATATAAACGCAGGGTCCGGCAATGCTTCAAATGCAATAGCCATCTGTTCAACTGTAATCATAAAAACATCCTGTAAAAGCACACTTGTAAATAGAATGTCATATGGCACCTACCATCAGAACTCAAAGCCCACCCCATCACTAACATTCAAGGAAACAGGCTAAGCTTGACCATCGAGTCAAATAAGTAGAATACACGCTTTATAGCTGATTAAAAAGCAATCAATGCCACTACACCTCATGGAACGGCGCGCCACCAACAAAAAAACACTCGTGAATTAGAAGCAATTTGTTGTTAATAATTCAACAATAGATCTATTTATCTTCAAATTGACAATGAATATTATACTTCCATCAGATCACCAAGCCGTGATCAGCCACGTTTTCTTAACCTTAGCCCTCACTGCGCCTGTGCTTGATGGCGTGCTGAGTAACCTATTCATTACTTATCGAGACAGTAGAATGACCCACCAGCCGACCCTTTTTATTTCTCACGGCTCACCAATGATGGCCTCAGAAATCAGCAGTACTTCTATTTTTTTAAGTCAATTAGGAAAGGAATTAGCCAGACCCAAAGCCATCGTCATTTTCTCAGCCCACTTTGATCTAGCGGCCGACATCGTGATTACATCCGGCCAGCACCCTGAGACCATCCATGACTTTTACGGTTTCCCTAAACCCTTTTATGACATCCAATATAAGGCACCAGGCGCCCCTTTATTAGCACAAGAAATCGCGTCTTTTTTCCAGAAGGCAGGATTAAAACCGATATTAGACAGTGCACAAGGCTGGGATCATGGTGTCTGGATCCCTCTTAAATTGATGTATCCGAAGGCAGACATTCCTATCGTGCAAATCTCTATTAATAGCCAGCTAGGCCCGCAAAGAAATTACCTCTATGGGCAACTTGTTAGCACATTAAAAGATGACAATATCATGATCATTGGATCAGGAGGTATTAGCCACAATCTGAAAGAACTGTTTAACCGAAAACCAACGGAAAATCGCGTAGCGATGGTGACAAGCTTTACCGATTGGGTGCATGAGAAGCTGATAAATAAAGACATAGATGCACTATTAAACTACGAGAAAGAAGCGCCTTTTGCTCACTTTAACCACCCGACTAAAGAGCATTTTTTGCCACTGTTCGCCGCGCTCGGCAGCAGCGACTTGAGTTCCGACTTAACCAGCGTGCAACGTCTTCATAGCGACGTAGAAGGAGACGTTCTGTCGTTAGACACCTATTTATTCTCATAAGCTCCTACAAAAACCCCATGAATCAGCCCGATTATATTTCGGGCTTTAAAAACACCATGGTATAGAAAATATACAGTGCCACTACACCCCATGGAACGGCGTACCACCAAAAGCTGGTAATTGTGCTGCCTTTCCAATAGTGAATCAGTACGATGATCGCCGTAATCACAAAGGACAATGGCAAGACAAAGAAAGAAGAACTCAATACCTTGTCATCAAACTCTGTTAAGACATGATGTTGAGCAATGGCGCCACCAGCAAAAATACTCATGATGACCATATAGCCACCCAGCGCCAACTGCACAAACGTGCCTATCACCACCCATATTAAAGGCATTACTCATCCTTAAATTTTATTCATCTTTGATACTGTTACTGGCAGAATTGGTTATACCAAATCCAAGCGTAATACCTTAGTTGGACCTGCTCGAAACGAAGGCGTCAGCTTACTGGCTTCTTTCATATGAGGTGTTTCATGATGCGCATGCCACATAGCCTCACTGGCCCAACGTTCAGTAAGTACAAGCTGGTCATCGTTATCTGATACTTTATGAAGCTCATACTCAAAGCAACCCTCTTCTTTTAATACCAGTGGTTGAAGCGCTTTAAAAAGACGGATTTGTTCATTGGCTTTACCCGTTTGAACATCAATCAAGACCACTAGTTTTACTTCCTTATCCATAATAACCTCATATTCTCGGTAGTCTGATAGACAGCACTCAGTGCTATCACGTTTATAGTCTATATTTGAGCCCTTCTCTTTATATCAAACTCAATGCGCTAAGTACGATTCTATTGAGCTGTTTTTAATCATTATTCACTGTGTATTACTGAATAGCATTAACTCAATACAGAGAGATTGAGCTGCCAAATAGAAAAGTTAAGTGCTGCCGCGAAGCTTACCCAAAGAAGATATGGTAATAGTAGAAAACTTGCCAGTGGACTAACACGCAAAAATGCAATCAGCGTAGCGACAATCATGCCCCACAAAAAGAGAATATTGACGAAGGCATAGGCACCAAGATGCCACGCAAAAAAGAGCCAGCTCCATAGACCATTCAAGGCAAGTTGAATAAGAAACAGCGAGAGCGCTACTCGTGCAGAACGACCTCCATGACACCAAACAAGCCATGCTGAAAATGCTATTAGAACATAAAGGAATGTCCATACCGGACCAAATAACCAAGCAGGTAGCGCCCATTCTGGCTGCGTTAATTGTGCATAAAAACTTTTCGCTTGGATGGAAGCAGTCGCACCAAGTAATGCGACAAGAAAGCACATGCAAAGCCAAAAAAACAGACCTAGCGCTTGTTGTCGTTTTGAAAACACAGCCATATTTCACCCCTCTGTTAATTGTTTTTTAATTGATACTCCACGAGTAAGCTAGCCATAGGAAAAACCTCTTATATATTGATTTTAATCGTTTTTTTAGGCCAATCGTGAGTCAATATAAATATATTATGAAAGCATTTTATTTACCTATATCACTTCTCTGAAAATAGGCACATACTAATTTTGTTGTAAATGAGTTGATTCAACTCTTTACAGCAATAGCCCTCAGGTTAGCTCAAACTGACTTTAGGTTAATTCAGTTTATAACGAGTAGAAATTATTATGAGCAAGGGTCAAGACAGCAAAAAAGATTCGAAGAAGAAACCGCTTTTAACAGCAAAAGAAAAAAAAGCAGCCAAGGTTCTTAAAAAGTCCCCCATTAGTAACGTGTTAACTAAGTAAGCTTATTATGGTCACCATCATATCTGGTGACTCTTACGTCTACCGATACTCATATCTCTTATTTAGGAGTACGGCTGAAGGTGCTTTTTAATGACAATACCAGATATAAAAAATCCAACACGATCGTTGGATTTTTTATATCTCGGGTAACACCAATAACACTTAAGCTTTAGCAATAAGGTCCAGCAAAGACTGCTTAACACTGGCATCAAGTATTTCACCCTCTTTCATGACCTCATAAAAAGAAGGTACACTCAAACTACCCAGCACATTAGCATCAAAAAACGGTAAATTATTCAGTGCTAAGTTCAGTACATTTTGAGCACCTCCAGGACCTGGCGATGTCGACAAAACAATAACGGATTTATTCTGATACACCTTTTTAACCAACCGTGATGCCCAATCAAATGTATTCTTGTAGGCCGCTGAGTAAGATCCATTATGCTCAGCAAAAGACACAACGATTAGATCAGCATCCGCAATTTCATCGATAAAAGATTGAGCTTCCTCTGGGATACCAAACTCCTTCTCTCTATTTTCACTGAAAATTGGCATAGCAAAATCATTAAGATCCAACACAGTGACCGACGCACCTTCAATTAAACTTGCCGTATAAGAAGCAAGCGCTTTATTGATTGACTGTTCACTCGAACTCGCACCAAATGCTAGTACTTTCATATATTCATATTCCTTCAACTATGTTGTTTTAAAGACAATTCATTTTTTTTCGACGAACCTATTTTTACACTAACTCAATGATTCAAACTATCTTTCAAAAATCTTTTGTACGCTTCGCCATTGTTGGCAGTCTTGGCTTCTTAGTAGACCTAATAAGTATGATTGTTCTGTCTTTTTGGTTATCACCAATGATGGCAAGAGCTGGTGCTTTTTGGTTTGCCGCTAGCTCAAATTGGTTATGGAATAGACAATTTACATTTAACACCAAAAAGAAAATGGCTATAAAGGAAATAATCCATCAGTGGGCTCATTTTATTTTTTGCTCTGCTTTATCTTTTATCCCTAATTGGGGTTGTTATTACTTCTTAATGCATTTTTTTACACCAAATCCCCAGTTACACTTACTCTCGTTACTGTGGCCTTATTTAGCAATGGCGCCTGGAATTCTTATAGGATTGTTTTTAAATTACGTTTTTTCCCTGCGATGGGTATTTGCAACTAATTCCAACGAGCCTTTAACTAAGGTACAAAAAAGGCCTCTATAAAGAGACCTTGAATTATCGAATTCATTGATCAGGTTGTTCTTCTAAACCATTTACATGATGAGCAAAACGACCTTTCTTCTTATCATGTACTTGATCGTGTCGTGACCATGGCCAACCACCAAATTGCGTACGCTGATAATCTGCGACAGCTTGCTGAAGCTCTAATTTGGTATTCATTACAAATGGGCCCCGCTGTTGAATTGGCTCCTCAATGGGGCGACCTTGTAACAATAAAAATCGCGCTTGTTTTCCTACGTTCTCAATCACTAATGATGCATCACTTTTCAGCTCAATGGCTTCTTTAACATCCACACTGGTGCCATCAAGAATGACTTCCTCTCCTTCGAAAAAGTACAACATACGGCTCAACCCAGCTAGTGCTTTTGGCAAAGTCCAGCAACCATTTTTTGGAATATCAATCACCCAAATAGCCACATCATTACTTTTCTCAGCGGCCCATGAATCAGGAGGACAAGGCAAGGCCTCTACCGTACTAAGCTCACCAGCAATAATACGAACAGAAGTAGTAATACCCGCCTCATCATGCAATTCAACAATCGGCGTGTCTTCACGCCATAACATCGCAAAGTGAGGTGGCACCATTTTATTTTTAGCAGGTAGGTTTAGCCAAACTTGAAAGAGTTCAAGAGGATTTTTGTCCGACTCTTTAAGCAAAGGAAACATTTCAGAGTGCTGAACCCCCTTACCCGCAGTCATCCATTGCGTATCACCTTTCCCATAACGCCCAGCCGACCCAAGTGAATCTGAGTGATCTACAAAACCTTCATTTACAATAGTGATGGTTTCAAAGCCTCTGTGTGGGTGTACTGGAAAGCCTGGCACTTTTCTACCATGATACATGCGCCAACCGTCAATACCTTGAAAGTCTTGACCAATCGGACGGCCTTGCAACGAGGCGTCTGGCCCCATATCTGGATTCGCTTTTGGATAATCATCGTTATGAAACGCACAAAATAAAAATGGGTCTAACGTTGGCCAAAACATTTTTAACGGTAACCGTTTTATAATGTTGACACTCATGCTTTCCTCTCTGGTGGGAACCGTACTGTCGCGGTACACCCAACCTCTTCATTGTTTAACAAAGTAAACTCACAATGATATTTCGTACAAATATCACGAACGATCATTAACCCTAACCCATAACTTTCGCCTGTAGGCTTCCCTTCAAGGCCGCAACCAGAATCAATAATTTTGATAAGATTATCCTCCATGACCACCAAAACCTGCCCTTTATCTGTGCAAGCTAAAGCATTCTTAACAAGGTTACCGACCAAAATATGCAAAGTGGGTACAGGAAGCTTTGTTTTAACACTACCTTGAGAAGAGACTTTCAGCTCGACAAATTCATTAGGCTGATACTCTCTGTGCGCTTCGCAAATCAATGCCAGTTCGGCCTCATTAATCACGCGCGTAGACATGCTGTCCGTGTCTTCATCGCGCGTCAGAGACAACAAAGTAGTGATATAATCTTCCATTTCTTGGCAAGCTTTAACCATGCGCGTACGCTGACGTTCCATGAATTCTTTTGAATCTGATTTATTTAATAAGGTAAGTGCCCCTCGCATTACCATTAATGGCGTCCTAAGTTCATGACTTGCATTACGGTTAAATGCACGCTCACGCTCGACCAAGCTTCTAATTTGATTTTGATAACTATTTAAGCGGTCGACTAACTGATGTATTTCCCGTGTTGCGGCACCATCAGGTAGAGATATTGGTGAAAAATTTTCAGGGCTGCGTGACTCTAAATTTTTGGATAAATTAGACAATGGCTTAGTCAATCGATTCGAAATACGCATAACTACCCACAAACTGATGATCAAAAGCAATAACGACATAAACAGTTGCGTAGTTTGTGTATCAAACATTTTTTCTTCACTCGATTCATAAATTGCATCGTGGTGAATCAGGTATAAATCTCTAAGCTTACCGTTGATCATCACTTTAGACAGCATAGAGAAGTATTCGATTTTTGTTTCTGAACTAGGGGCTAGATGATAAGGTTTATCATTAGATATATCTGACTCTAATACCACCCAAGCAGGTAAGTTTTTCTTGCCTAAATACGCATTAGAAAACGGTGGCACGGCAACATGTGTTAGGTTTGTTCCCTGAAAAAGCGCGGTTGCAGTAGCAATATCTTTATCCATTCTTGTTTCAGCGTAGACAGATTCCATATCTTCGATCATGGATTCAAGCATCGAAAAATGAAAAGCAATAATGGCAAAAGCAACAATTGAAAAATACGTAACGGTTAACTGTTTAGAGGTTCTTATCTGTTTCATTCTTCGTCTTCTGCTACCAAGCGATAACCAACTTTTGAAATGGTTCTTAAATAAGCATGTTCAAAGGGGCGATCTATTAAACTGCGTAACTGATAAATATGGCTACGCAGCACCTTACTATCTGGCTCTTCATCTCCCCATAGGGCATCACAAATTTCTTCTTTACTCACTACTTCCGGCGCGTGATTCATTAAAGCTTTCAAAATTGTGTATTGTGATGGGTTTAGAGAATAGCGGCTGCCTTCCCTTTGTAACACGCGTGTTTTCATATCCAATGTCAGAGCACCAAAGGTTAATATTCGATTAGCAATACCACCATTTCGACGGCGAATAAGCGCCTGAAGACGAGTGTCTAGAATCTCTAAGTCGAAGGGCTTAATCAGGTAATCATCTGCCGCATGGGCAAAACCATTAAGAATATCTTCTTTTGTATCTCGTGCTGTAAGCATTAATACAGGCGTATCTATGCCGCTTTCTCGCAGTAGGCGACACACTGTCAGACCGTCCATTTTAGGCAACATAACATCTAAAACAATCGCATCGTAGTGGCCTTTTTTGGCCAACTCAAGACCTTGCAAACCATTATTTGCGTAATCTAAAATATCGCCTTTGATTTCAAAATAATCGAAAATAACACCAGCAATATCTTTATGATCTTCAACCAATAGTAACTTCATACGTTTCTCTGTTTTTATACCTAGTGGATACTGTATTACCTAGGATGAATTGTTACACAATAGCATGAAAAAAAAGTGAATCATCTTTTTACGACACCACTATAGCTAGTATGCCATTATCCAAAACAAAGTACGCAAAGGTGAGTTATGAGTGCAGTACCTTATCTCTACAAAGCACAAATAAAAAAACCGCAGCGACAGCAGGCATTAGTGAGCGTTATCATTCCCTTTTTAAACGAAGAGGATGTGTTAATTGCCTGTCATCGAAGAGTCTGCCGTGCATTGGACGCACTGGGTCAACAGTGTGAAATCATCTATGTTGATGATGGTAGCACAGACAATAGTTGGCACATTGTCAAAAATTTCAACCATCCTCTTCATCAAGTCCAGTGTTTAAGATTGAGCCGTAATTTTGGCAAAGAAGCGGCGACCAGCGCTGGACTAAAAGCCTCAACCGCTCGTTGTGCAATCCTGCTAGATGCTGATTTGCAAGACCCACCTGAATATATTAAAGACATGGTGAAAGCATGGAAAGACGGCGCTCAAGTCGTTGAAATGCAGCGCAAGAAACGTCATGGAGAAAATGCCCTGAAACGTTTGAGCGCACACCTTTTTTATAAACTCATGTCAAAAATGAGCGACCACCCGATTACAGAAAATGTTGGGGATTTTCGCTTACTAGATCAAAAAGTTGTGGACGTAATTAATGCACTGCCAGAACGCACACGTTTTATGAAAGGCTTATTAGCATGGCCGGGGTTTAAACGTGTTATTTTGCAATTTGATCGAGACCCCCGTTTAGCTGGCACGACCAAATGGAATTATCCAAAACTGATTCATTTGGCTTTAGAAGGTATTACGTCTTTTAGTACAACGCCTTTGCGTTGGGCTACTATAGCGGGCATTCTTACCTCTCTAAGTGCATTTGTTATGGCACTCATCATTCTCACCAAAACACTCATATGGGGAGACCCTGTCACAGGCTACCCTTCAACAATGTTAATAATACTCTTTCTAGGAGGTATACAATTATTATCCATTGGTGTACTTGGCGAGTATATTGGCCGCTTATTTATTGAATCAAAACAGCGCCCTCTCTACATCCTTATGGAAGAGACATTCAACCAACCCACATTTGCACGTCAGGAAATAGAGTATGCCCCTTAAGTCAAATACATTCCCCTCGTCTAAACTACTGTTACTCTTATTACTAGGCTGTGTGGTACTGCGTCTTTTATCATTAGGCCTTTATCCATTAATGGACACTACCGAAGCTCGCTACGGTGAGATGGCACGTATCATGGTAGAGACAGGCAATTGGATCACCCCAATGTTCGATTACAATGTGCCTTTTTGGGGGAAACCTCCAATGTTTGCCTGGCTCAGTGGCCTCGGTTTTAGTTTATTTGGCATCACTGAATTCGCCGCTCGCATCCCTCATTTATTAGTAGGAATAGGCATTCTTTATCTGGTCTATTTTCTGACAAAAGAATATTTTGACTCTAAAAAAATGGGCATTTTTTCGAGTGCTGTATTAGCCTCTACTTTTTCATTTTTATTAATTTCAGGCGCTGTCACCGCAGACACGGCACTGACATTTTCGATTACACTTAGTATGGTCAGCTTTTGGCAAGCCTGGAACAATAAGCACCCCATTTGGGGCTATTTATTTTTCATTGGACTTGCATTAGGCATGTTATCTAAAGGACCGCTTGCCGTTGTTTTAGTTGGTATTAGCCTTACTCTATGGCTTATTCCTAATTACCGCTGGAAACGTTTATGGGAAGTTTTACCATGGGGCTACGGTAGCCTTCTTTTTCTAATTCTATCGATTCCTTGGTACGCAATTGCTGAATATAGAACGCCTGGATTCTTGGATTACTTTATTGTTGGTGAGCACATCAAACGCTTTATCATTGGTGGCTGGCAAGGCGATTTATACGGCACCGCCCACGAAAGAACTCGCGGTACTATTTGGGTATATGCAGTGGTCGCGATGTTGCCTTGGACACCACTGTTAATCGCCCAATGGATACGATTAATTCGGACTGGTCAAGACACTCAAGAGTCTAGTAATGGATTTGGCAGCTTTCTGATTGCTTGGATGCTAGCACCATTGCTGCTCTTTACATTTGCAGGCAATATCCTATTGACCTATGTCATGCCAGCATTACCAGCGGCTGCAATTTTAGTGGTTCATTACCACCGCTATAGAGCATTACCGAAATGGCTTTATAGTCTAGGACTAGTAACACCAATCTTGCTAATTGCATTTATTAGCGCACTGCATTTTCACTATGGTGAAATACGTTCAGATAAAAAAATAATGACCATATGGAAACTACAAGACGAAAGCAAAGCGGATGATTTATTTTATCTAAGAAGCCGCCCTTTTTCGTCCGAGTTTTATTCTTCAGGGAAAGCATTACAACGATCTGGTGATGTCCATTCTTGGCTGCCTAAGCAAGAAAAACCGTTCTTTATAGTGCAAAAAATAGACAGAAGTGCAGTGTACCCAAATTGGACTTGTTCAGAACGAGCTGAGATAGCAAAGAAAAAACTTTTATTCTGCGAGCCAACACCGCAAACAGTGCCAAATACTAAAGTACCAAATACTAAATAAGAGAGTTTAAATAAGGGAGTAATTATTACTCCCTTATTTAAAGAGGCCTAGACCATGTTAAATAGCCACAGAGCCATAACTTGGCTCAGCATGGGCATTGTCCAAGGCCGAAGAAGCATGAGCCATATAAACAACACTTCCTGCATCATTTAACTCACTAAGATGAGGCACAGCCTCTACGTTGGCCCAAGCTATCTTACGCTCATCGCGGGGTGAAATTCCGATGTGTTTACGGTAGCAACGGCTAAAATGTGGAGTCGAAATAAATCCGCACGCGGTGGATATTTCCACAATGGACATGTTCGATTGTTTTAATAACTGACGCGCTCGATCTAAGCGCAAGCGCAGATAATAACGTGAGGGTGAACAATCTAAGTATTTGTGAAACATACGCTCTATTTGTCGACGAGACACATCCACGAACATGGCCATTTCATCCAACTCAATGGGTTCTTCTAAGTTATTTTCCATTAGCTGAATCACATCAACCAACTTAGGCTTACAACCTCCACCGTTATTTAATTGTCGCAATGGCATACGCTGTTGATCAGATTCCGTACGGATACGTTCACAAATAAACATATCTGACACGGCATTCGAAAGCTTGGCCCCATGCTGACGAGCAATCATCGTCAGAAACATGTCCATTGGTGCACTACCACCAGAAGATGTTAGTCGATTACGGTCGATGGAAAACAATAAATTATTGCAGTTTACCTTAGGGTAACGCTCTTGCAAGGCGGTTAAACACTCCCAATGAACACTGCAATTATATTCATCTAGTAAACCGGCATGCGCTAGCACATAAGCGCCAGTGCAAATACTTCCTAAATGAACGCCTTTGCGCGCTCTTTGTTGCAACCAAGACACCTGCTTACCGGTAAAAGTACGGGTAATGTCTAATCCACCTACAACGATGATCAAATCCAGTTCAGGCGCATTCGCTATGGAAAAATCTGGTGTCAGGCTTAAGCCGTCACTGGCGGATAATGGTTGTCCATCTTCAGAAATTAATTGCCAGCTATACAACTCTTCTGCAGATAATTGATTCGCCATTCTTAATGGCTCTATTGAAGAGGCCAAGGCGATCATAGTGAAATGATCCAATAATAAAAAACCCACTCTCGTGACTTTTTTCGCTTCTCGATGAGAAGCTGGGGGTGTCGCTGTAGCCATGTCTGTGCCCTCCTATTATGTTTCTTTAAATTAGGCAAAATTCAGACCAATATTAAAGAAACACTATTTTTATTTTTTAGGGTTAAACGATCAAATTTCAAAGAGTGCTAGTCACGCTTTGCATTCAAAAAATAGTGAACCATTACTGTAAAATAGCGGCATTAATCACATGACAATGTAATCAAGCTACTTACAACAATCAAACAAAATTGAACGCTATTTCTTACCTGACTAGCATTTAATTTTTTCTGAGACGGATAAGCGCCTGCACTACTTTAGCTTATCCTTGACCTTTTATTGATCACTCATTTAATAAAAAATTATCCCTTACAAAATTTTTGGCTCAAAATTCAATAACAACATTAGACTTAGGGACGGTACAACAAGAAAGAACATACCCTTCCGCCACATCGTCATCAGTGATACCACCGTTATGGTCCATTTGTGTTTGCCCTTCTTTTACCAACACCTTACAGGTACCACAAATACCCATACCGCAGGCTTTGGGGATCATTAAATCCAATTTGGCCGCCGCGGTATGCAAGGTTTCTCCAGCCGATACCTGAATACTTTTGCCGGTGTTAGTAAACTCCACCCGCAGTAAATCTTCTTGATTAATGGCATCGGCTTCCGCTTGTGCCACTTCCGCTTGCTCTAAGGCATCTTCAACCGCGCTCTCTGGCGTCGCACCAAAAGATTCTTCATGATAATGGGACATGTCGAAGCCATGCTCTTGTAGCAACTGCTTTACCGCTTTCATATACGGCGTTGGGCCACAGCAAAAAATCTCTCGCTCCATAAAATCTGGCGAAATCATTTTTAGCTTATCTTCATCAAAAAAGCCTCGATAACCTTGCCACGGCAAGCCGTTTTCCATGCGTTCGACAATCAAATACAAGCCAAAGTTATCTAACCGTGACGCCATATGATCCAGTTCGCGCGGATAAATCACATCTCGAGGAGAACGGGCGCTATGGATAAAGGTAATGTCCACATCGGCGTTTGTATCAAACCACCAGCGTGCCATCGACATGACCGGGGTAATGCCCACGCCGCCCGACAGCAGAAGCACTTTATCAGCACTAAAATCAATACAGTTAAACTGGCCTACTGGCCCATGAACCGCCAACTCGCTGCCGATTGCCATATTGTCATGAAGCCAGTTCGATACTTCCCCACCCGGCACACGCTTAACCGTAATGGAAAAACTGTAAGGCACCGATGGTGAACTCGAAATCGTATAAGAGCGCATCACTTGTTTGTCGTTGATCTCTAGTTCCAAGGTCACAAATTGACCCGGTTTAAAGAAGAACATCACCGGCTGCTGCGCCATAAAACAAAAAGTGCGTACGTCCCACGTCTCATGAATGACTTTTACGCAGCGCACATTGTGACGGCCATTCACCCAAGTTTGAGTATTTACTGGGGCTAAGTAATCCGCATTTACAGCAGGAGTCGAATCAGTCATAAAGAGTTCCCAATTAGTGACGCTATTGTCTGGTATTTCGAACATTCTCTTAGGAGTTTGGATAGACCAATTAACTCTAAACGACAATAACTTGCTCATTGCAGCCAACACCATGTAATACAAGCCATTGATGGTCGATTTGAATGTCACAGGATGTCGTGATTAGACATTTTAATAAGCCGTCATTGGGAGAAGATAAG
Organism: Marinomonas sp. TI.3.20; assembly: GCF_038155025.1. Lineage (NCBI taxonomy): Bacteria > Pseudomonadati > Pseudomonadota > Gammaproteobacteria > Oceanospirillales > Oceanospirillaceae > Marinomonas > Marinomonas sp. TI.3.20. Next base: position 207,396 of record NZ_JBAKAS010000002.1, read on the forward strand.
CCTAATGTTATCGCTCAAAAATCTCATCATACGAGATGAGCATCTCGCCTATATTAATAGGCTCATTCTCCATTCTTTTTGTTATTAAGGGTCCAGAAAGATGAACCAGAACGATCTACTCAATGTCCGCCACGCTACCCTTGATGAGGCACGCTCTGGCATGCTCAGCTTGTTGGAAAACCGTCTTGAAAATCACTCTCTTGAGGCACCGCTTTATAACGACCCTCATTTGTTTCGAGTAGACATGGAAGAAGTCTTCCAAAAAGAATGGCTGTTCGTTGGCATGACCAGTGAAATCCCCCAAAAGGGCAACTATTTCACCGTCGAAGTAGGCCAGAACCCAGTGTTAGTACTGCGCGATGCGGATGGCAATATCAACGCCTTTCACAATACCTGTCGCCATCGGGGTTCGGTAATTTGTACCGAACATCGAGGCAAGGTAGCCAACCTCGTTTGCCCTTATCATCAATGGACCTATGATCTAAAAGGCAATCTTCTGTTTGCTGGCACCGAGATGAAGCAAAATTTTGATAAAACACAACACGGCCTAAAAGCAGCCCATTGCAAAAATGCCGGTGGCTTTATTTTTGTCTGTTTAGGAGAGACGGCACCCGACGATCAGTTTGATGAGTTTCTAACCACCTTAGATAAATACATGGAACCCTACGACGTCGAGAACACCAAATTGGCGGCGGAATCGACCATGTACGAACGCGCTAACTGGAAGTTGGTGCTTGAGAACAATCGTGAATGTTATCACTGCTCAGCCAGCCACCCAGAACTACTAAACTCTTTACTTGAGTGGGATGACACTCACGACCCACGCGCACCTCAGGACTTTCACGATCACTACAATGCTCAAGCCGCACAATGGGACGCTGAGGGTATTCCCCATGAACACAAAAGCTTTGGCGCTTCTCAGCGTAACCGCGTGGTGCGTATGCCACTGAAAAAAGGCACCAAGGCGATGACGATTGATGGCAACGCAGCGTGTAAAAAACTGCTTGGTAGAGTGAAAAATCCAGAGCTCGGCTCAATGCGTATTTTGCACTTGCCGAATTCTTGGAACCACATGCAATCTGATCATTTTGTAGTCTTCCGCGTGCTGCCGGTATCGGCTCAAGAAAGCATAGTGACGACCAAATGGTTTGTTCACAAAGACGCAGTAGAAGGCGTCGATTATGACCCTAAGACATTACGTCATGTTTGGGACGCTACTAATGAACAAGACAAAATCCTCGGTGAACGTAACCAACTGGGCATTAACTCCATTGGCTATCAACCCGGTCCTTATTCAGAAACCTATGAATTTGGCGTTATTAACTTCTTAGAATGGTACGCCAGTACTATTAAAAAGAACCTTGTGACACCATAAGGTTACACACTAACTACTTAATACTAAGTAGTTAGTGCTAGGCATAAAAACAGTTAAGAAAACAGCTACCAAGAACAACAGCCCTCTCCCAAGCAGAGTGATACCCTGATTCGGTTATTGCTCTTTTCTGAACTTGTTTAAACAGCTTCACCACTCATCTTTTGTAACCATCAGGTCACTTAGCGACATAGTCAACCTAACAACACTTTCCAGATTATATTTCCAGCAAAGAAAAAAATACTGCAAAATAAAAATGTTATGATATAGCATAACCTAATAATTCAATATTTCACAAGGTCAAATTCACATGTCTGGTCGCAGCGTACTTACTCAATCTGTATTTCAAAGGCTGATCATTTCACTTATCAGTCTGGCTGTTTTATGGGGGCTCATTGCTTGGGGAGTGTCACTACCATGAGCGACTTAATTCTAGATGACGTATGTATTTCCTACGGACAACATCACGCGGTATGTCATCTTTCTGGAGCATTTAAAAAGGGCAGTTTAACCGCCATTGCAGGCTCCAATGGTGCCGGTAAATCCACCCTAGTTAAAGCTATTATGGGTGAACTGCCATTAACACGTGGCCGAATTAAACGCGGATCATTGCGCAACCAAGACATTGCCTATTTACCTCAAACAGCCGACATTAATCGCCAATTTCCCATTAGTGTTTATGACCTTGTTAGCCTTGGCACGTGGACTGAAACAGGTGCTTTTGGCCGTCTATCGGATTCATCTCAAGCAAACATAGCCAAAGCATTACAACGTGTTGCAGTCACAGGTGTTGAACAACGCCAGATTCAATCTTTATCCGCTGGTCAGTTTCAACGTATTTTGTTTGCTCGGCTGTTACTCCAAGACGCGCAAGTCATTATTTTAGATGAGCCATTTACTGCTGTTGATGAAAAAACGACTCTTGATTTAATTCATCTGATTAAACAATGGCACCAAGAAGGCCGAACCGTCATTGCCGTATTGCATGATATAGAGCAGATACAACAATATTTCCCAAGCACGTTATATCTGGCTCGAGAATCAGTGTTTTGGGGAGATTCAAAAAGTGCTTTTTCCAACACTCATCGCGCTCAAGCTCGCATCCTAACGGACTATTGGGACAATTCTACACAAAATAAAGAAATCAACGAGGTGGCTTTACCATGACCTTTTACCTACTGGCTATTGCCCCTTTTTATGAATATGGTTTTATGCGACGAGCACTGGTCGCTATCATAGCCCTCGCCCTCTGTGCTGGCCCTATCGGGGTATTACTCATGCTGCGAAGAATGAGTTTAGTAGGTGATTCTATGAGCCATGCGGTCCTGCCCGGCGCCGCCATTGGTTTTATTATTGCCGGTGGCCTATCCCTGCCAATGATGGGCGCTGGCGCTCTAATAGCAGGCTTAATCGTAGCCACTTTAGCCGGCATTGTGAGCCGTCATACCGCATTAAAGGAAGATGCTTCTTTTGCTAGTTTTTACCTGCCTTCTTTAGCATTAGGCGTTCTACTCATTTCGGTAAAAGGTTCGAATATCGATCTATTACATGTGCTTTTTGGCAGTATTCTATCCATTGATTCGCAAGCTCTTTATCTCATAGGCAGTATCACTAGCTTCTCTCTCATATTATTAGCAATTATTTATAGACCATTGGTCGTGGAATGCTTTGACCCTCGTTTTCTACGCTCAGTAGGCGCAAAAAACAGTCTTTATCACGCCTTATTCCTACTCATGGTTGTACTCAATTTGGTAGCAGGCTTTCAAACTCTCGGTACGCTTATGGCTGTTGGTATGATGATGTTACCAGCCGTTATCGCACAACTTTGGGCAAAAACACTCCCCAAGATGATCTGTATTGCGACCAGTGTCGCAACACTTTGTGGCTACATTGGCCTGCTAATTTCTTACCACTTCAATTTTTCTTCTGGCCCAACGGTTGTCCTAACCGTTTTCGCTGTTTACCTATTTTCACTTATCTTCGCCCCTGCGGGCATTTTTTATAAACACCTGATGAGGAGACTTCCCTCATCTCCTATGGAGAAAGCAAAATGAAAAAATCACTGTTCGCCCTCTCAATATTATCAAGCGCATTAATGGGCGGGTCTCAAGCGTATGCATCTGTTGAAAATCCCATTCATGTGGTAGCCAGCTTTACCGTTTTAGCCGATGTAGTGAAAGCTGTTGGAGGGGATCTTGTCGAAGTGAAAAGTTTGGTACCCGTAAACGGTGATCCTCATGATTTTTCACCTACACCAAAAGACGCACAAGACATTAAGCGCGCCGCGGCGACATTTGTAAGTGGCGAAGGGCTCGAAACATGGTTTACCAAAATTGTTAAAGCATCAGGTTCAACCCAACCTGCTGTGATGGTTTCAGAGGGGATAAAAACACATATGTTTAATGAAGATGGTCATAAAATACGAGACCCTCATGTCTGGAACAGTATACCCAATGTCATGATCTGGGTTAAAAACATTGAAAGCGCTTTAGCAAAAGTCGACCCAAATGACGCCGCGACATATAAAATCAATGCAACGCAATACTTAAAACAACTGGACAAGTTAAATAAAAAAATTCACCACGATATTAATAGCATTCCAACAAATAACCGAAAAGTGCTTACCAGCCACGATGCATTTGGCTACTACGCCAATGAATATGGGGTATCATTTATGGCGCCGGTTGGTGTATCAACAGAAACTGAAGCCACCGCGTCGAGAGTTGCAAAACTGATCGATCAAATTAAAAAAGAACACATCACAACGTACTTTTTAGAAAATTCTAATAGCGCCAGATTGATAAAGCAGATTGCTCATGCCACTGGTGCAAAACCAGGTGGCGAACTGTACCCTGAGGCATTATCAAGCTCACAAGGCCCTGCCTCAACGTATTTGAAAATGATGAGTCATAACACTGATTTGATCGTATCCTCATTAAAAAAATAACATAATTAACGTAAATAGAACCAAAAAATAGGCATAAAAAAACGGGCGTTTAAACAGCGCCCGTTTTACAACACATCTCTTTGCCCTGATTACGCTGCACCCGTAAAACTGGCAAAACGCTGCAACAGTACTTTCACTTCTGGTAACACAGTCACTTCATTATGCTCCATCTCTTGGCAAAGTTGTTGCACAAAAGAGACTTGCTCTGGGTAATCCTTTAACCAAGCTAAGGTCGCATCGCGGACTTCATCTAAGCTTTGCTGTTGGCTAATAGGCGCACCAAGCGCGATCAGCTTTTCTTTAAAATCTACTTCATCAACCAAGTCTACAATCATCATAGTTTAGTACCTAGCGAATCACTTTCTCTTCTAGTAAAAGATCAAAAATAGCACGCGCTTTCTCTTTCGGCGTTTCGTTCTTCATCACCTTGCCAGTGCCCCCTTCGGGTTTCGCCGTGGCCGCTTTAAAGCGTTCGGCAGCGGTTTTCGCTTTCACTGTTTTTAATCGCTTCGGACGAGATTTTGCGACTGACTCTTGCCAATCTACACGAATCTGATCCACTTCACCAACACTCTCGACGCTTTCTATACTCGCTCGTAAACCAAGCGCAAACGCACTTTGGCGGGCGGTTTCAGCGGCATGATCAACACTGGCAATAAACGGCAGTTTAACACTTACTGCACGACGCTGGCCTCGTGGTAGCGCCAACAACACTTGCGCTTCGCCATCCTTCACTGAAACGATATCCGCCACCCGCGCCACCACAGGCCAACCTAAAGCATGGGCCAATAAATAAGGCACCATGCCAGAGGATTCACCACTTTCAGCGCGCACACCGGTGAGCACAATGTCCACTTTTTCTTGCTGTAAAAACTGGCTCAATACCAGCACCGCATCGGTGCTTTTGTCTTGTTTCAAGATCGTCATTGATGGCAAGCCCATGCCCGCATATTGACGTAATACCGGATCATCCGGATCACCAACATGCACCACAGACAGCGCCTTAGCAACCAATTTTAAACCCAATTCTACCGCCCGCCCATCTTGATCCGCACGTCGTGCACGACCCGATTGAGGATGACGCCCCACCGACACCAAAGAAACAATATTAAGCGACATTCTGGCTCTCCTCTGGGCTATTCTCTTGGCTGGGCTTATCATTCACCCCGTATTCTTGAGCCAACTGCATCAGCTCCGATAAAATAACGTCACTGTCATCAATCACACTTAAATGCGCTCGCTTCACCATGTCACAACCGGCGTCCGTATTAATGGCAATAACCTTTTCGCACTGACCAATCCCCTGCATGTGCTGAATCGCACCTGAAATCCCGACAGCAAGATAAACCCGCGCCGTGACCCAAGTGCCTGAAGCGCCCACCTGACGAAAACGCGGCATAAAGCCATCGTCTACCGCAACGCGGCTTGCTCCTTCAGTGGCACCCAGTGCCTGTGCCGTTTGATGATATTGCGCCCAGTTATGGATGCCATTGCCTGCCGAAACAATAAACTCCGCTTCGGCCAATGGAATTTCATTAGGGTCTACCGCCACCTGACCGTGATCGATCAAGTGTGCCGACTGAATATCCAGAGCGTCCACACTGATCGGCAAAACTTCATGTCGTGTTTCATCAATGGCGTTACCGCACTCTTCTAACACCATCACAATACGAGGTGTTTGTCTGGCGATATCAAGGCTGCCACCTGCACCACGACAAACGACTTTCTCAGGTATCACTTGCCAAGCTTGTGTCGCTGGCCGCTCTCCCAAACTCGCCGCAAGACGAGAACCTAAGTCCGTACCACCATGAATGCTGTCTGGGAATAACCAATGCTGAGGCGCCAATTGCGTGTCTATTTGGGTCAGCGCCGCCACTCTCGCTTCTGGCGTGAATCCTTCAAATTCAGTGCCGGTTAGGTGAATCAAGCGATCCACACCCGCTATATCAAACTGGGTTTCTTTGATATCACCAAAGCACACTGCCACCACGGCGCCGTTGCCTTCCATGCTCCCTTGTAACGCATGCGCAAGACCCAGAATGTCTTTGTCATGGGCAGACAAGCGACCACCCACTAAATCGGGTACCACGACAAGATAAAAATCAGGCGTCGTCACCACATGCAACGGCAACACAACCTCTTGTGCTGCACCATGGTGTTTGTTTGACGTGTCTGCACCATTGCCCTTTAAGCGATCAATTCGTTTAATGCCATTGGGGCCAATGAAACCAATTTGATGCGGGTTTTTACGGATCAAGCCACTGGGCCCAATAGCACTACCAAGGCCTTCATTGATCACCTCATGGTACAAAGGGTGTAAGCGATTGCGAGCAATCCATTCCTTACGAGGATCACGACGTACTATGCCTAATGAAGATATGCCTAATGAAGATATGCCTAACGAAGATATGCCTAACGAAGAGACGTTACTCATTAGTGAACCTCCTCAGCCAGCTGACCCACCAAAATTTCAGCAATGTCTTTCACCACAGGTCGAGGCTCCACCACCCCTTCCAACATCGCCGTACATTGCTGACAGCCGACCGCCACTAGTTCAGCACTTGTCGCAATCACATCTTCCATTCGCATGTCCGCAATACGACGTTCGCCTGGAATGTCGGTGATCGGTGCGCCACCGCCACCACCACAACAACGAGAGCGGAAACCGGAGCGTTCCATTTCAGCAATCTCAATGCCTAATGAACGCAGCAGTTCACGTGGCGCATCGTACTCACCGTTATAACGCCCTAAGTAACAAGGGTCATGATAGGTTACTTTGCCACCTTTGAAGGCGTCTAGCTTGAGCAAACCTTGTTGCACCAATTGATTCAAAAACGTCGTATGATGAAGAATCTCAACAGCTTGGCCTGATGCACCTTTAGAAAGCACACCATCGTCATCAAGATCCCCATATTCATTGCGCAAACAGTGATAAGCATGCGGGTCTGTCGTCACTATCTTGTTAAATTCATACTGCGACAAGGTCGCTAAATTACGCTTCGCCAAACTTTGAAACGTAGCGTCATCGCCTAAGCGTCTTGCCACATCGCCGCTGTCTCGCTCTTCATCCCCTAAAATCGCCACATCGACATTGGCGGCTTTCATTAGCGAGACAAACGCCCTAAGAATACGCTGACTGCGCATATCAAAAGCGCCATCGGAGACCCAAAACAAAACATCAACGACTTTTTTCTCTTTCATCAAGGGCAAGTTCTGATCCGCGGCCCAATGGGTCCGGCTCGCTGGCGAATGGCCATTTGGATTGTCTGTCGCTATGATATTTTCTAAAATCTCGGCGCCTTTGTTTGGCGTTTTGCCTTTTTCCATGGTGAGAAAACGACGCATATCGACAATCGCATCCACATGCTCAATCATCATTGGGCATTCTTCGACACAGGCCCGGCAAGTGGTACAAGACCATAAGGTATCCGCATCGATCAAACCGGCGGTAATCACATTATTGATGCCACCTTGGGCCTCACCAAGCGCTTTACCTTTTCCGTCAGCCGCAGGATAAGGGCTGCCTGCGTAGTTCGCATCTGTCCCACCCGCTAAACCAACCACCATATCTTGAATCAGTTTTTTCGGATTTAATGGCTGTCCTGCCGCAAACGCTGGGCACATAGCCTCGCATTTACCACACTGCACACAGGCATCAAAACCGAGTAATTGGTTCCATTTAAAATCACTAGGCTTGGCCACACCGTGAACCTTGCCGCCTAATTCAGCCGGCTTCAAACCCGTAGAGCGGCCACCACCAAAACGCTCAGGACGACGGTGAAAAGCAAGATGCAGCGCCCCTGCAAAAGCGTGCTTCATCGGCCCGCCCCACGTCATGCCAAAAAGCATTTCTGACAAACTCAGCACAATGCCAATCGACAAGACGATCGTCAGTAACCAACCGCCAGTACCTTCTGGCAAAACACCCGCCATCGGCAACGTCAGTACAAAAAAGGTCACGGCAAACGTCAGCAAGCTTTTCGGCAGACGCATCCAAGGCCCTTTCGATAATCGACTAGGTGGATTAAAACGACGCTTAGCAATAAAGAGTGCACCAACAAACATCAGCACCAAGGCAACCAAAAGCGCCCCAGCAAGAAGCTGATGACCAACGCCAAACACATGCACCAAGATCACCAGAGTCATGGACAAAACGAATCCGCCAGCGGTCGCCACATGGGTTCGAGACATGTATTTGTCGCGTTCCACCACATGATGAAGGTCGTGCAGATAGCGCTTCGGCATTGCCAATAAGCCAGCCACTATGTTTACTTTGTCCGGCTGCCCGGCGCGCCACAAATTCGCACGCCGAACCCCGCCAATCACCGCCAAAACAAGCAGCGTCACAATCAACACTGAAGGTAACCAGTCAATAACCATGATGAATCCTCATCAACCAAACGCGCTAATCGTTAAAGGTCTTTGCACAAACGCAAAGCATCGTACAGCGCCGCATGGGTATTTCGCTGTGACACACAATCGCCCAAACGCCATAAGATCATGCCATCGCCTGTGTCTTTGCCTTGTTGCTCAAGCACAGGTTGTGGCTTGATATCGTACAAAGCCTCAACGTCGATTTGACCTTTATTGCAAGACGCGGCTTTTAACGCGTAATACAAATCTTCATTAGGTCGGGTGCCATTTTCAACCACCACTTGGTCCACGACGCGTTCTTCTTGTTGGCCGGTGTATTCGTTTTCTAATACCGCCACCAAGTTGCTGCCTTCACGATAGACTTTTTCGAGAATCAGATCCGAAGACATGATGACTTCTTTTTCATACAGCGAACGATAGTAAGTCGGGAACGTAGTACCGCCGATGCCAACACCTGGCTTGATATCATCCGTAACCAACTCCACCAAGGCGCCTTTTGCCGCTAAGAAATCCGCCGCTGACATGCCAGAGAACTCACAAATAGTGTCGTAGATCAGCACGTTTTTACCCGGTTCAACCTTGCCACTCAAAATCTCCCAAGTGGACACAACCAAACCTTCTTCTGCGCCCCACTCTGGGTTTTGCTCAAGAAAAGGACGACCACCCGTGGCCAAAATACACACATCGGGCGCCAAGCTGTTCACCAAGGCTTCATCCGCTGCGGTGTTGAGTCGGATATCCACGCCTAAGCGTTCTAGCTCCATGATCAGCCAACGACTAATACCGGCGATTTGATCCCGTTGTGGCGCTTTCGCAGCAAGGGTAATTTGCCCACCCAGCTCTGCGGCGGCTTCAATCAAGGTAACCTTGTGACCGCGTTCTGCCGCCACTCGAGCGGATTCCATACCACCAGGACCACCCCCAATCACCACCACATTGCGAATCACTCCACTGGTTTTTTCTATCACATGAGGCAAGCCCATGTACTCACGGGAAGTTGCCGCATTTTGAATGCACAATACATCCAAGCCTTGGTATTGGCGGTCAATACAATAGTTCGCGCCGACACACTGGCGAATTTGATCGACCTGATCCATTTTGATCTTGGCGATAAAATGCGGGTCAGCAATGTGCGCTCTTGTCATACCGACAAAATCCACATAGCCCCCTTCAATAATACGTTTCGCTTGATTTGGATCCTTGATGTTTTGCGCATGAATCACAGGCACATCCACCACAGTCTTAATCCCAGCCGCAAGGTGCAAGAAAGGCTCAGGCGGATAAGTCATATTCGGAATCACGTTTGCCAAGGTATTGTGCGTGTCACAACCGGACCCCACCACACCAAAGAAATCGATCATGCCAGTGTCGTTAAAGTATTTAGCAATTTGCTTCATGTCTTCATGGTTCAAGCCATCAGGGTGAAATTCATCCCCTGAAATACGCATACCCACAACAAAGTCAGGACCGACTTCTTTGCGTACCGCTTTCACCACTTCCATGCCGAATTTCATCCGACCTTCAAAGGTACCGCCCCACTCATCGGTGCGTTTATTAACCCGAGGCGACCAGAACTGATCGATCATATGCTGATGCACGGCGGATAACTCAACGCCATCCAAACCGCCTTCTTTCGCACGCCGCGCTGCTTGCGCAAAATCACCAACAATACGCCAGATTTCTTCTACTTCAATGGTTTTACAGGTCGCACGATGGACCGGCTCACGAATACCAGAAGGCGACATAAGGTTGGGCCAGTTTTCACCATCCCAACGAGAGCGGCGCCCCATGTGACTAATTTGAATCATGATTTTTCCGCCATGCTTATGCACGGCGTCGGCTAGATTCTGGAAATGAGGGATAATACGATCAACCGATAGATTGACAGAACTCCACCAGCTTTGTGGGCTATCGATCGACACCACACTGGAGCCACCACAAATACACAGACCACAACCACCTTTGGCCTTTTCTTCGTAATACTTCACATAACGGTCTGTTGTCATGCCCCCATCAGTGGCATATACCTCCGCGTGAGCCGTACTGACAATGCGGTTACGCACTGTTAACTTGTTGATATTTAATGGCTCGAACAACGCATCATATTGGGACATAGTAGAACCCCGCCTTCTTTAAAATAACGGACAGCAAATAAAAAATTAAATCGGTGAAACAGAGAAATAACCGACATCAAAACCTTCTTGTGCAGCACTTTGCGTTTGCTCAGCTTTGGTACGAATAGACAGGCCTTGGCTTTTGGCGACCTGATCCAAGGCACCGGCAAACCAACCGGTAAACATGTAATCCACTTTACGATTAACCTTACTGCCGTGCTCTTGCAGGTAATGGTAAACAAACGCCGAGTTTTCCAGACGAACCTTAGCCGTGCCTTTTGCGACATCCAGCGCTTCGGTAATGAAAAATCCCCAGCCGCGCTGAGAGAGACGTTTTAAATAATGGTGCCACACCTCATCGCCAGTAAAACCATGCAACTCAGCTTCTTTTTCACACCAAAAATACGCGGATTTATAACCTGCTTTATAAAGAATTTCGGCGTATCGCTCTGCCCCAATTTCGTTTTCAATGCCCATGTGGTTATTCACGAAAAAGTGGCGAGGTACATACAACATTGGCAAAGCATCGGTATTCCAAACACCGGTTTCATCGTCTACTTGGATTGGCATTTCTGGTACGTGCGTTCCCATAATTTTCCCTTAAATCGTTATTGTCTATCGTCTTTTGTTTTCTAGAGATTGAAGCTAAATGAGCCAGCATGTTGCGATAACACAACAAAACCGTCTTATTCGCCCCACACGTTTTCCAGTAATGAAACCCAGTTTTCACCCATGATCTTGCACACTTGGCGTTCGCTGAACCCGCCTTTCAGCAAGGCTTCCGTTAAATTAGGAAACTCACCCACGGTACGAATGCCTTTCGGATTAATGATCTCCCCAAAGCGGGTTAGTCGGCGGGCATAGCCTTTGTCATGAGTCAGATATTCGAAGAAATCTTCACCGTGGCCTTGGGTAAAGTCGGTACCAATGCCAATGGCGTCTTCACCCACTATGTTGTAGATGTAGCGAATGGCTTCTACGTAATCTTCGATGGTGGCATTGACGCCGGCGCGCAAGAATGGAGTGAACATGGTCACACCCACAAAACCGCCATGATCAGCGATAAACTTAAGCTCTTCGTCGCTGCGATTGCGAGGGTGCTCTTTTAGCCCTGACGGCAAGCAATGGGAATAAGCGACGGGTTGTTTGGATTCGAGAATAACTTCTTTGGCGGTATTGGGTCCCACATGAGATAAATCACACAGCATGCCGACGCGATTCATTTCGGCCACAATCTCACGACCGAAACCAGACAAACCACCATCGCGCTCATAGCAACCCGTGCCTACCAAATTTTGCGTGTTGTAGCACATCTGCACAATGCCAACACCAAGGTCTTTAAAGATCTGTACATAACCGATTTGGTCCTCAAACGCATGGGCATTTTGAAAACCCATCATGACGCCGGTTTTGCCCTCGACTTTCGCTCGATGAATGTCTTTGGTGGTATAGACCTTAGTCAGCAAATCACTGTTGGTTTCAATCAGCTGATTCATTTCCACCACATTGCGTACCGTGCCTTCAAAATTTTCCCAGAAAGACACTGTGCAATTTGCGGCGGTTAATTTGCCTTTGGCCATGTCTTCAAAGAGTTCGCGATTCCACTTCGCGCAAATCAAACCGTCAATAACAATGGCTTTATCATGTAGCTCTGCTGCGTTCATTGTTTTTCCTTCCCGATCAAAATGAGGCTGTAAAAGTTGAAAATCATCAATGAACTCAGTGTAATTTTTCGATTCATTAGAGAGGTAGCTGGAAACGACTAGAGGAACACCAAAAGCGACTTAGCCAAAACAGCACGGCAAAAGAACGACTTCATTAATGCGAGAAAATGATTAGGAAAGGACGTTCTGGTCGGTAAGAATGATTTTATGGGAATGAATAAAGAAAAAATGGCCATGTTTACCTAGGATGATAAACATGACCATTAATTGTCTGGCAGGCTGTGTAATGCTAATAAAGTGCTATTTTTTTACCAACAACTCTTCGAGCTTTAACCCCGTCGCTTTATTAATGCTGCGCCATAGGTAATAGAAAATGCCCATCATCATGATCATCGACGGAATCGCAATCATCGGATAACTGTAGAGCGTCATTTGCCCTAGCTCTTCATTGAAGGCTTCGGTGCCCGATGGGCTAATAACAATCCATTTTGCCAAGATGTAATTCATCGTGGCAGAAAAAGCGAAGGACGCCACAATCAAATACGTCGCTATCATCAGCCTTTTCTCAAACTCAACCGTGCTGTGGTTTTCCTCCAGCTTTTGCTTAATGGTCTCAACGTTCATAACAGAGGCATTAAAAAACAAAGTTCGCACCAGAGGATAGCGCGTAAAAGTAGACACCCACACGCTGATACCAATTAACGCAGGGACCGCGGCTTCTTTGATCGCCAACCACTTGTTGTCTAGCTCAAACAAACCAATGCTGCCGGTGAGCAACACACTGACCAACCCTAGTAAGGCAATAAAGTTAAATTTCCTGTACTTAATCAGCTCAAACAGCCCCCAACCCAATGGAAACGCAAGCGCAGCCACCAAGCCACCACTGACGCCGAGTTTGTCTTCACCGCTCATTTTCATCAAAATAAAAGAAGGCAAGATAACACTCACCATAAGATCAACCATCGGACGTGGCTTGTGTGTTGGTGTACTGTTCATAATTTTTGGGTTCCAAGGTAAAAACAAAAACACAGGCGGACTATCATAAAGGAAAACGCACTCATAAAGAAAACGTATCATAAACGAGATAGACAATGTTTCACTGCAAAAGTGCCATACTGAGAATCAACTAACACTCCCAGTCTTAATCACTTTTCACCCTATTGGTTGTTGAAAAAAAAGAAGCCGAGATGTTTCCATCTCGACTTCTTGTCATTGCACTGCTAAATCAAGGTTCTTTTAGATCAAAGCACTTTTAGATCAAAGCACTTTTAACTCAAGGCCGTGCTTATTTGCAGCCACAACCCTGATGCTTATCATCTAGTGATTGCCAGTTTTTTAGTTTACTGGTGCCGCCAATGCCGGAGTTGAAGCTGTTGGTCGGATCTGTTTTTTGATAAAACTCACGCAACGCAGGCTTCGCAATGTATTCGTGTCCAACATTGTGCTCCGCTGGGTACTCAGCGCCACGAGCGTCATAGCTGGATAGAATTTGCTTTTTGACCGCCTTCGCATCCACACCTTTTTTCATGATGTAGTTTTGATGCATGACATGGCAAAAGAAATGGCCGTAGTACATTTTTACCGCCACTTTTTCGTCGATCTCGGCTGGCAAGGTTTCAAACCAATCTTGTTCATTACGCGGGAATGCCACGTCAATGGTCATGATCGAGCCCAAATCTTTGCCATTCATCACATGGTAACGACCCAATGCGCCGCCGGTCACATAACGATGTAAAATCGCTTGATCCGCTTCGCGATCCGTACACTCTAGAAAATCCCCTTCATTGTCTTTGAAGAAGTTGTCCAAGTAGGCTTTGGTTTCTGCCACGCCATCGTTGCTAGTTTCGACAATCCAATGGTGCTCGTATTTATCGCGGTATTCTTCCATGCGTTTTGGCAAATGATTCGGGAACAACTGGCTGATGTACTGCATCATACGATCTGAAAACTTGTTCGGCATAAACTTAAATTTGCCAGCCCAACGATCGACCGCACGTTTTATGGCAAACATCTTAGGAATGTATTTGGTGCCTAATTTATCAATCACCAAGAAGCTGTCTTTACCGTATTTTTTACTGATGTCATAACTACTGCGGTGCATGTATTCACCAGATACCGGCAAATTGGTAAACGTCGACAACATATCACGGCGCATCTGCTCCATAACCGCAGGATCGTTAGTACCAACATAAAACACCTGATGCTTTTCAGGTATAGGGAAGGTATCAATACGCACCGCGAACACCGCCAATTTACCGGCGCAGCCTGATGCTTCAAACAAACGGCGAGCATCCGCATTAAAACGGGATGGCGTGTCGGCGTCGACATCACGAATACGCTGCTGGTATTCGTTATCGGATCCGCGTTTGTCTGGAAAATGAACGTCTTTTTCTTGGTAACTTTGATTACCAAGGTTCGCTAGCACCTGCTCTGGTGTATCGCCTAGATCAATGCCAAGGTTATTCACCAACTCCAACTCGCCATCGCTTGTCACTTGGGCAAACAAGGACATTTCTGTGTACGCAGGGCCACGCTGCACTAACGCACCACCTGAGTTATTACAAATACCACCGACAATCGACGCACCAATACACGATGAACCAATCACAGAATGTGGCTCACGACCGTACGGTTTTAGCCTTTCTTCTAGACCAAACAAGGTACTGCCAGCCAAACCCACGATCTGTTTACCTTGGTCGATAAGCTGAATATCATCAATACGCATGGTACTGATGATCACAATCGGGCGATCGTACTCAGCACCATTCGGCGTCGATCCGCCAGTCAAACCCGTGTTCGCGGCTTGCATGATGACAATCACATCCGCCTTCACACAGGCTTTTAATACTTTCCAAATCTCCACCAAACTGCCCGGTCGCACCACCGCATACGCCTTACCACCACCAAGGCGAAAGCCCTGACAATAAGGCTGCTTCTTGTCTTCATCCGTTAAGGTATATTGACTTCCTACAATGGCCTTTAATTCAGCGGCCAAATCTAAGCTAAAACTGGATTCTGTCATAAAAATGCTTCGTAACATGTTGATGGAGGGGGAATAAGTATACTCGACTCGCGCGACGATAAAAACGCGCTACCTTCACCAGATGGGACATAAAAATAGGTTATCTGGCGCAAATTCTTTTACTGACACTTTTCGCACGTTCTCAAAGCATGCTGCTAGACGATTCATACTGAGAGCCGCGTTAACAAATATCCCACTGCTAGCGCGAATTATTTGCTGCTAGAATGAAAAAATATTCGACCCTACACAGGTTACTTTTAAGGCAGTTCAGACATGAAATTAATAGCGCATTCACAAAAAGTGGCCTTAGCCGCCGCAATGATCCTTTTGGCAGGTTGCAGCGCCTCTCCTACAGGTCGCACCCAATTTGTGGCATTACCAGACAGCCAACTGGATCAAATGGGCACGGAATCCTTCACCGCCATGAAGAAAGAAACGCCTATCTCAAGTGATACGCAATTGCGCCAGCAAGTACAATGTGTCGCGAACGCGCTAATCGCCGTATTACCAGATGATTACCGCAACCAAAAATGGGAAGTAGTGCTGTTTGACGACAAACAAGTCAACGCCTTTGCCCTACCGGGTTATAAAATCGGCGTTTACACTGGCCTACTGAGCGTGGCGAAAAATCAATCTCAACTCGCCGCCGTTGTCGGCCACGAAATCGCCCATGTAATTGCTCGTCACGGTAACGAAAGAGCCTCAACGCAAATGGCCACCAGCCAAGCCTTAGCATTAGGCTATCAATTAAGTGGCAAAGAGTCGGTAGAGAAAACCGCGATTTTCCAAGCGCTTGGCATAGGCGTACAAGTAGGCATCATCTTACCCTTTAGCCGAACCCATGAATCCGAAGCAGATTTACTCGGTTTAGAATACATGGCGAAAGCAGGATTTGACCCAAGAGCAAGCGTACAACTCTGGCGCAACATGGCCGCCGCCGGCAGCAGCGCCACACCAGAACTCTTATCTACCCACCCATCCCATGACACCCGGATCAACGACTTACAGACCAACATGCCTAAAAACCTCGCCGTCTACGACACCCTAGTCGCACGCCATAAACAAGCAAAATGCTACTAAACACATTGTTCAGCGTAATGCTTTAATTGCTTTATTTATTATTTAAATAAGACAGGCACCTTTAAAACCCAGCAATAGCAAGGATTTGAGTATGCCTGTCTTGTTAATTCGCACCAACCTAGTCGTTGCCAATGAATGCAGAAAACAAGATATAGTCGATAGGAGGAAGAAACTGAGCTAGATAACTCATTCTCGTTATTTAAATAAGACAGGCACCTTTAAAACCCAGCAATAGCAAGGATTTGAGTATGCCTGTCTTGTTAATTCCTAAAAATTGGCTCCCAACCTAGTCGTTGCCAATGAATGCAGAAAACAAGATATAGTCGATAGGAGGAAGAAACTGAGCTAGATAGCTCATTATCGTTGAATACTGTGGTTATTAGGTTATTTTTGCCCGTGGGAGCGCCTCAACAACAAGCTGATAAGCCGTGATTTAATCGTTTGCTTTCATTCAGGCGAGTAGCTGAACACTCTTTCTATTGCACTTTCGCTGGTGTGATTCGCAGTATTGATCAATAGACAACTCTTGCCCGACTACACTCCCCGTTCTGACTTCAAATTCAGTGGCAATACACAGCCAATTGTCGGATGAGATATTCAGTCTCTGTAGAATAGGAAGTAACGAGGCATCAATTGCACCTGTCTTGTTTGCTCTCACTATTCGCCCTGTCATATCGATGAGTTCTAAGTAATCCACAAGTTTAAAAGGCAAACCATTTGGCATGTCTTTTTGTGGATTCCCGACAAATGGATAAAGCGCTTTAGCTTGATACTTTCCTATAGCGGCGGCTACTCGTTTCTTAATACTGGTGAAATCAGAGCTTTCTGGGGTATCGCTGATGCCTGATCTTACGGGATTTAAATCGACGTAGGCCATGCAAGCCATAAGCGCCGCTTCATCGAGCAAAGCCTGGGATTTAAAACGCCCTTCCCAAAAATGACCGGTACATTCATCCTCTAAATTAGCTCGCCGTGCAATCGGCTCGTTAAGTTCTTTCATAAACCAGCTTAAGTCTGTTAAGCGTTCTCGGTAAGTTTCAGCGGCGGCTTCTGCTAAAGCAATCACATAGGCTGGAAGCGAACCACCGGCCAGATATTGCTGAGTAAACGCTGTGCCTTTATGAATCCTATGCCAACGCTCTAACACTTCAAACACAGACCAATGCTTCACTTTTTCTGAATCGATATGCAGCACCACATGAAGGTGGTTGGTCATCACCGCGTAGGCACAAATATCGATTGAAAAGACACTGGCGAGAAACAGCAAACGACTCTCTACCCAACGTCGCCGATGCTCATAACTTGTTCCTGTGAATGGGTCTTCACCACATAAAAAGGCCCGACGAACACATCGGGCAACGCAGTGGTAATAAGGGGTATCGTTCACGCATACTTGCTGACTTCTGGGCATAGGCATAATCCCGCTCCTCTTCCTTGAGAAAACATAGATTAAGTATAGAAGAAGACTGGGGAATAAGCCGAAAAGGGCTGAAAGGCCTATGGTTTCTGGCTTTTATACATGCCTGTCTTGGATACTCCTATCCGAAGCGAGTTTACTCGGTTTAGAATGCATGGCGAAAGTAGGATTTGGCCCAAGAGCAGCATGCAACTTTGGCGTAACAAGGTCGGCAGCACTGCAGTAGAACCCTTATATATCCACCCATCTCATGACTGCCGGATCAACGACTTACAGACCAACATGCCTAAGAACCTCACAATCTACGACGACCCGAGTCGCACATCATAAACAAGCAAAATACGACTAAGTACGTCATATTACTGCATCACTATTCAACACTCAGCTTTCAAGGTGCTTTGAATAAACAAATCATCGCAAGCCCCCTGCTTTCTAGCTTAGAGTTGAATACAAAGTTAGACATTGCACCATAATGAAAACACATGCTATAACATATGATGTTATGAAAAGTATGATTTTAATGTAGAAGCTATAGGTATTGCTCGGACAAGTTCCACTCATAAAGTAGTCATATTTGACACTTAGAGTTTAGCCATTTTGCATCTACTTGTTTCCATAAACGTAATTTCAGACTCATACTTTACTTCTAGTAATATAAAAAAGCATAAGATCGATAAAACAAAATCCACCATTACAATAAAAATAAAGCATGATGTGATTGGAGTTTATTTTGATAAAAAAAACATTGAAATTGAAAAACAGCTTAACAGGAAAAGCTATAATTTTATTTTTATTATTGGTATTTATACCTACATTTTTAGCAGGGGTAATAGCAAAAAAACATATCCTAGACATAGTTCAAGAGAATGCATCAAAGGACTATGAATATTATCTAGACAATTTTCAAGCTCAACTATCTCACGAGTTGTTTGAAACAAAAATGAACGCATACTACGTTTATTTAGACCTTGATCTTAAAAAAGCAATCACAAGCTATATAAGAAATCCATTAGAAAGCTCGAGCGCTCAAAAAAAATTAGAATTGAAACTTAAAAACTATAGAATATCATCTCAATTCAGCAATGTGAATGCCATTAAAATATATGGTTTTAATGGATTAAAAATGTCATTCGGAGACCATGTATTTAGTGACTCAATAAATGATAAATGGGTTTTAAACAACCATTTATATGACGAAGCGATTAAAAATTCAAATAAATTTATATGGTCTAATATTTACAGAGGCTCTAGTAAAGATAGCATCCCAAACACCATTTCAATCTTTAGAGTAATAAAAGATAGGAGTTATCACCATGATATTGGAATGCTGTATATAAACTTAGATTTAAAATTATTTGAAACCGTTTTAAATAGTTATAAAAACAGAGAGAATGGACATATCTATGTATTAGACTCAAGCTTAAATACACTTTCCGGTGAAAAAATCCCAAAAGAAATTTTGGAAAAAATCACAACAATAACAAACCATGAACCGACAAATATTTCAGAAAAACTTAAAGACAAAAATACAAACATATATATAAAGAGCTTACCGAAATACAATTTAACAACTATTGGGGTTCTCGACTTAAAGAAAGTAAATGATAAAAGCTACAAGCTGTTTAATTATTTTTCTTGGGGCTTCATTGGTTTCATAGTCATGACTTCTTTTTTCTGGCTATCAGCAGTAACTAAACTTTTAAATCCAATTAAAGAACTGCAAAAGACAACAAGAAAAGTCCGAAATGGAGATTTTACAGCGCAAGCGTCCTATAGTGGTAAAGATGAATTGGCTGAGCTAACTCGAGATTTTAACTTCATGGTTCGTAAAATTGATCATCTCATCAAATCAGAAGTAGCTCAAAAAGAAAGAGAAAAAGATGCCGAATATAGAGCACTACAAGCTCAGATCAACCCTCACTTTCTATACAATACGCTTAATTCCATTCGTTGGATGGCTATCATTCAAAAAGCAGATAATATTAAAGCGGTAATTGAGGCACTTGCGAGATTACTAAGAAATAGCACATATAAAATGAACGCAATAATCACCATAGCCGAAGAGGTTGAAGTTTTAAAAGACTACGTTGCTATCGAACTTATTGCTTATAACAATAAGTTCGACGTTGTATATAATATTGATAATGATGTAAAAAAGTATCCGTGTTTAAAATTTATACTGCAACCATTGGTTGAAAATGCCATCTTTCATGGAGTTCTACCCAGTAATAAATTTGGTGAAATAATTGTAGAAGCCAAGAGAATTAATCAGTCTGTTTGGTTGAGTGTCTTTGATAATGGTGTAGGTTTCGATACGAACGAAAAATCGCTAAAAGGAGAAAAAAACCACTTCAATAGTATCGGACTAGATACACTTAACGAAAGATTAAAAGCCTATAACTCTGGTGTATCTGGCATCATTATAGAAAGTATCCCAAACCAATATACTTTAGTAAAAGTAGAATTGCCGGTAATGGAGGAGAAATGAAAAAAATCTTGTTAGTAGATGATGAATTTCTCGCTCGACTAGGGTTACGCTCCATTGTCGACTGGAATGCTCATGGTTACGAGATCGTAGGTGAGGCTGAAAATGGACAAGAAGCACTGGCTCTGGCCTTAATACACCAGCCTGATATTATTATTAGCGATATCCAAATGCCGTTAATAAATGGAATAGAACTAATTAAATTAGCAAGGCAAGAGAATTTAAAAAGTAAGTTTATTATGCTTAGCTCATATGATGATTTCTCACTTGTGAAAGGAGCGCTTCAAGCTGGAGCAGAAGATTATTTACTTAAACTAGATATTGAAGCTGATGAACTATTATCTATTTTAGATAATATATCGATTAAAGTAGATAAATTACTAATAGAGGACAAAATAGAAGAAGATCGTTTAGCATTACTCCATAAAAACAGGCTTGAACTCGGAAAAGTAATGCTTAAAGGTGTCTTAGATGGAAAAATATATATGCAAAAACAGTTAACAGAGTTATTTAACGACTTTGACCTTTGCATTCATTCCCACTGTCTCATCACTATCGTATTTCGTGTATTCGAATTTTCTAAGCTATCTACTAGGGCTGTTAAAGTTTGGAAACAATATCTAGAAAATGAAACACAGTCTACTTCAGGGATGACTATCATAGAAGGTGATGAACCCGACTTTATTTGTGTCTGCTCATTCAATGATCAATTATCAGAAGTTACGATCGAATCGCAATTAGCTCGTTTTTACAAGTCCATCATATTAACAGCCAAACAATCTTTCAATATAGAAATCTCTGCTGGTATATCGAAAAAACATGTTGGAGTTGACTCTTTAAGGCAATCCTTCTTAGAAGCATCTCAAGCAGTCACACTAGCTGAAAAATTGCAGTTTCGTAAATTTGAAGAACTTCAAACATTAGATTTAGATGCCTATACCTCTCAATTAGACAATTATCTATCAAATATAGCTGAGCATATAAAAGAAAATGACAGCAAGAATATTATCAAAGATTTAGATGCACTTATTAATTACCTCAAAAGTAACCAAGCACTATCTCCTTTAGCGCTAAAAGGAGGAAGTCATACTCTACATTACATAATATATGACTTTGTTAAACAGTGCTGTATTGAGGATTCACCTGAGTGGAGAAATATACAAGCCACCTGGTCTGAAGGGGAGCCAATTGAAACTATTGATGACTATATAGGTTGGATCATTCAGCTTAAGAACATTTTCAGCGATGTATTTCAAAGCCGTTACGAAAAAAACTATATAATTTTAAAAGCAAAACGGTATGTCATAAAACATATTTCTCAGGTGATTACACTAAAGGCAGTCAGTGGGCACTTAGACTTATCTCCTAGCTATTTCAGCCGTCTATTTCGTAAAAAAACGCAACAGTGTTTTATGGATTATGTGCGAGAACAAAAAATCCAAGCGGCTCAAAATTTAATTAAAACAACAAATAAAAAAATGTACCAGATTGCAAATCTGGTAGGCTATGAAAATGTCCAATATTTTAGTAGAGTTTTTAAGCAAACAACAGGTGTAACTCCTGTCGAATTTAGGAATGGTAAGAACAATGAAATAAGTTAACCCTATACTTAAAACAGCTATAGAGCTTAAGTACACAAAATAATAATTATCTTAATCTAATAGCAATGAATTATCTTTTAGCCAATTATTAGCCATATTTTTATTAGTAAAACTCCAGTTAAAAATAACTGGAATTTTACTATAACCTCTTTAGAAAATTGATTTTTATGAGCTATTCGTGATAAATGAAGCTATCTCTTAATTTCGTTTCATAGCCACTGTCATCGCAAAAATAATGATGATTCCTTTACTAACCAATTGATAAAAATAAGGCACTCCAAGCATATTTTGCCCATTTAGTACTAATGCTACAATCAGCGTACCTAAAAGTGTACCAGCCAGTCTTCCCTGCCCTCCTTTTAGGCATGTTCCTCCTAAAATAACCGCTGTCAAAGCATCCAACTCATAACCAATACCTGCTGCTGGTATCCCTGCATAAGTTTGCGCAGCAAGCAAAATTCCACCTATACCAGCCAACAACCCCATAATGCAGTAAACAAGGGTGCGAGTTTTAACAACATTAATACCAGACAGCCTTGCGGTTTCTTGATTATTACCTATCGCATATACGTTACGTCCGAACTGTGTATATTTCATTATGTAAGAAAGTACAACAAGAACCAACAGTAAAACATAAATCGGAATTGGAATGCCCAAGAAAGAACCAGAGCCAACAAATCGAATAATATCTGAATCAAAAGGTTTTGGCTGTCCGCCGATAATAATATATGCAATCCCTCTGACTAAACTCATACTACCTAGCGTAATAATAAACGGATTGATATTCAGAACTGATACAAAAAAACCATTGAACAACCCAACTGCAATAGATCCCACAAGAGTTAGAAACAATGCAACAGGTAATCCTAAGCCGGCATTGAGACTAACACAGAGAATAACGCTACTGTAGGCCACTACTGAACCCACTGATAAGTCAATACCATCACTGATAAGGACCATTGTCATTCCAAACGAAATAATCCCAATAACAGCCGTACCCAACAAAATATCCTTAAAATTTGTTAAGGTGAAAAAGTAAGGACTGGCAAAAGACAATAATGCGACAAGTACCAAACAGGCAATCGACAGTTTAACTAAATAGCTGGAAGAGATAAGTTCGAGCCCTTTTTGAACCAAGTTTTTTTCTATATTTTTATTTTTTTGAGTTAGAGGGTTTCCACTAGTTTTCATTCTGAGCTCCTAGTTGTTCATCGATGCCATTCATAGCAAGATAGATTTTGTTGTGATCGTATTCTTTTCTCGAGAACACCTTAAAGATTCGCCCTTGATAAATGACAACAATTCGATCTGACACATGCATTAGCTCGGTAATATAAGAGGAGGTATAGAGTATTCCCTTACCTTCTAGTGCAATCTGTTGAATGAGCTTATTCACATCACTCTTTGCAGCAACATCAATTCCAGCAGTTGGCTCACACATCAATATGATTTTCGACTGCAATTGAAGCCATTTGGCAATGATAGCTTTTTGTTGATTCCCTCCACTTAGGTTTTTTATTAACTTCTCTTCTGACTCCGTCTTTATGTTTAGTTTTTCTATAAATCCTCTTGAGGCAAGCGTTTCTTCCCTACGGTTAATAATAGAATATAATCGTTTTTTCTGGCCGAATGGAATACAAATATTATCTTTAACACTTAGCTCTAAAAATTCTCCATTAAGTTGGCGATCTTCTGATACAAAGCCTAAACCATGAGATATTGCATCAATTGGAGAATTAATTTTCACTCCAACATTATCGATTTTCATATCCACTTTTGCATGTTTTTTTAACCCATAAAGAGCTTCAAAAATATCTTCTACACCAGAACCGCCTAATCCCGCAAAACCGAGAATTTCACCTTTATGTAATTCAAACTCTATGTTTTTACAATTCGCTACTGACAACGAACTGACTGAAAGCAATATTTCCTGACTCGCTTGACTCAAAGAAGAATCTGTTACATCTCGTTGATGCTCAAAATCAGTCGCGGTAATCCCGCTCATTTCTTCAACAATTCTATCGGGGGTATAATCTAATTTATCACCTTCACTAACATTTACTCCATCTCGAATGATTGATACTCTGTCGCAAATTTCCATTACCTCTTTCAATCGATGTGAAATAAATACTACGCTACTTCCTTGTGATTTTAGTGTATTCATAAGATCAAAAAGTCGCTCTACATCACCTTGCCTCAACGCTGTCGTTGGTTCATCCATGAGTAAAACTTTTGGATTTTTAGAATATGCTTTTACAATCTCTACTAGTTGTTTTTCTTCTGCAGTTAACTTTTCTACATTACAATCGCAATCTATATCTAAATTAAGGACATTCAATAGCTCTTTCGCTTCAGACCGCATTTTTTTGTAATCAATTAATCCTCTTTTTTTTGGCATATTATCAATAAAAATATTTTCTGCCACAGTCATATAAGGCATAAGTCTTCGATGTTGAAATATAATACTAATTCCCAATTCTTGAGCTTTAGTTGGTGTTATTTTTTCTACACGTTCCCCATCAATATATAACTCTCCAGAGTCGGGAGCGTAAGCCCCCCATATAACATTTAAAAGAGTTGATTTTCCTGCTCCATTTGAGCCGACTAAACCAATAATTTCCCCTTTATTAAAATTAAGAGTAAGTCCTTTTAATGCTTTAATTCCATCGAAGCTTTTAACAATGTTGTTTATTCGCAATGCTGATTGGTTCATCGTATTTCCTTCTTAGCAAAAACCAGCTGTACAGCCCATAGCTGCACAGCTGAAGAAGAGTTAGTCGAAATTTAAATATTCTAAATTTTTACTAACATTGCTTTTTGTAACCAGCACACCTGTGGTTTTGACAATGAAGGGAACAGGACGATTATGATTTAATCTATCTAATAGGGTGACAGCGAGGGCACCATAGTTATAGGAATGCATAGCAAAAACGCCAGTTAAAACATCACCTTTTTGTAACTCTTTATAAATGCTAGCACTTTCAACTACGGTTGCAGAATGAATTTTACCTTCCATTTTAGCATTCTCAATACCTCTAACAATACCTAGACCACTAGTGTCTTCTATAGAAATAAAACCTTTAACATCTGGATTAGCTTGTATTATTGCAGAGGTCCAGTTCATCGCTTTTATTGTGTCGTAGCCAGGTCCTGCTTCAGCAATAACTTTTATCCCTGGATATTCGCTAAACGCTTTATAAAACCCTTTAACCCGATCTTCAGATGGTGGAATAGGATCAGGGAATTTGTTTATGGCTACCTTACCTTTACCGCCGATACTCTCAGCTAAATTCTTGGCCGCATAATAACCTGCCGCAACATCATCTCCTCCGACTTGCCCTTCTGCTTTAGAGTCAGCCTGAATCGAATCTATTGTGATAACTTTCATACCTAATGAATGAGCCAGCTCAACACCAGCAGAACCTGCTGCTTGCGTTGTCGAACCCAATACAAGTAAATCGACGCCTCGTTTAGCAAAGTTTCGAATGATTTCTAACTCTTTAACCGGATCGTCATTAGATGATGCATCTATAAATTTATAGCCCAACCTATCTGACATTTCTTCAGCCCCTTTAAGCATGGCCTGCTGAAATGAATCGCTCTGGTTATGTTGCATCATCCCGATTTTACTTTCTGCCATAGCGGTGGAAGACAATAAACCAGCTACCGTAACTGTGAACATAGTTTTTATTATTTTATTCATTATTACTTTCCTTAATGGTATAGGGTGTTTCACTGTAAACACATCGACAGTATTGACTAAATTTATGGTCACATGAATGCAATATATTGTTATATATTGCACTTTCTTTACCTTTGAAGAATAAATAAGAAAATAATAAAGAATCAATTCGAATAACAGAGCAGATAAGAAATGGGCCTCTATCCCTCTACCTAAAAACCTCAACGACCTATAAAACCTTGCAATGACAAAGGTTTAGCATGCCAGCTTGGATAGTCACGCTTTACGAATACACATCGGGCAACGCAGTGGTAATAAGGGGTATCGTTCACGCATACTTGCTGACTTCTGGGCATTGGCATAATCCAGCTCCTCTTCCTTGAGAAAACAAAAATTAAGTATAGAAGAAGACTGGGGAATAAGCCGAAAAGGGCTGAAAGGCCTATGGTTACTGGCTTTTGTACATGCCTGTCTTGGATACTGTGAGACACACTTAAAATGAACGGTGTCACCTATCATTAAAACCCCGTAAAATCCCGATTTTTAGTACGTGTGTGCTGTTAAGTGAAATGACATCAATAAAAGAGACCATAGAATGACTAAACAAACTCAAGTAATCGCAACGCACAATGGCAACTTTCACGCAGACGACGTATTTGCGGTAGCGGCACTTAAACACATTTTTCCATCGGTAGAATTAATACGCACACGTGACTTAGACGTAATGGCCAAAGCTGACATTGTGTTAGACGTAGGCGGAATATACGACGCTGAAAAAGGCCGTTTTGATCATCACCAAAAAGGCGGCGCAGGCGCACGAGAAAACGGCATCCCGTTTTCATCATTTGGATTGATTTGGCAAAAGTACGGTCTAGAAATATGCGCTGGCAATCAAGAAGTCGCCAACTCATTGGATAAAAACCTAGTATCAACCATAGACGCGATAGATTGTGGACACGTAGAAGGCGTAGCAACGGGCATTAGCCTGAGTCAAACCATCTCAATGTTTAATCCTACCTGGCAAGAAGAAGGTGACTTTGATGCCTGTTTTGAAGAAGCCGTTGCCTTTGCATCTCGCCTATTAACTCGATTCATTGCGGCGGCAAGTGGTGGCGTAAACGCAAAAACCATCGTCGCCGACGCTATAGAAAAAGCCGCTGATCCAAGAGTCATCGTATTAGAACAATACACGCCATGGAAAACGACTGTCCTGAAAACATCAGAAGACGCTTTGTTTATGGTCTACCCGTCGCAAACAGGCCAATGGCGCATACAAACCGTGCCCGTCGAACTCGGCTCGTTTGAAGATCGTAAAAAGCTCCCAGCGCCGTGGGCAGGTTTATCTGATAAAGAACTGCAAGACGTCACCGGTTTAGACGATGCCATGTTCTGCCATAACGGCTTGTTTATCGCAGGTTGTGCCTCGTTTGAAAATACCATGAAAATGGCACAAATGGCGTTAGATTACTAACCCTTAAAAAAATCCCCACGTAGGACAGGCACTGTTAATACCCAGTAATCACAAGGGTTTTGATGTGCCTGTCCTGTGTTCTACTGAACAGTTCATTGCTCAGGGCTTTCTGCTTGTAAACAGCCCTCCTCTTAAGAAAACAAAGATTAAACATGCCTATCTTGCCGCGCTTTGTTCAACCTGCAACTCGCTTGCGCGTTAGCGCTATCCCCAAAATTATTAATAACATCGCCGCTAGGCTGTGCCATTCAATGACTTCGCCCAAAAGAAGCACGCCAGTAAAATACGCCACAATAGGAATCACGTAATTAATGTAAGAAAGAAACGTAGGGCCTGCCGTGGCGATAACGGCAAACAAGAGAATGGTACCAAACGCCGTTGGGCCAACACCTAACCACAACATGGATAACGTGGCTTCTAAAGAATAGCTTTGTTGCCATGGTAAATCTTGCCACAGCCACAATGGCACGATAGCGATACTGGAAATGATCATCACGCCAGCCGCTGTTACGACAGGAGTATAGGAAGGCAATCTCCTTACCAAAATGGCATTTATCGCATAACTAAACGTAGCGAGAAAAATCAATAAACCACTCAATAAGTTACTGTGAGCGCCTACTAACGACGGCCAAAGCACTATCGCCACGCCGGTAATACCTAGCACAAAACCGAGGATTTTAAAGCGATTAAGACTTTCTTCAAGGCCATATTGAATAGCAAGCCTCTCTTTAGACACTCGGGTGCCGCTCCTGCTTGAGAACACAAAGATTAATCGTAAATAAGATTAGAGGAAACGAACTAACACTTTGTTTTTATTGGGCTTTAAGTATGCCTGTCTTGGTTAGGAGGCTCTTTGTTTTTATTGGGCTTTAAGTATGCCTGTCTTGGTTAGGAGGCTTTACCCAAAAAAGCAGCTATTCGCATCCTCTGCAACTAGGCTAAGAAAGTCCTCAATGTGCTTCACCTCTGGCACCTCCGAATAACTGTGCCATTTTAAGTCTTGGCGCATCCAGTACACTTTCCAGATTTTTTTAGACTTCACATACGTCGCTTTAGCAACTGACGACTCTATTTTCTTGTTGGGGTCACGGTAGTGAGGCCGAACCTCAAATATTTCGACACTTTGATTATCAATACGGTAACCTAAATCAATTTCTGCCCGCACATACGCCGGTGGTCGCTTTTCCTTCAAAAACTTCTCAAGCTCATTCTCGCAGCGCTTTATTTCAAACTCACTTATTGCCATTGTTCAGTCTCTATTTTTGGTTTCACAGATAACGCTCACAATAATGGGAGAACTTCAGGCAGTCTACAAGTAACAATAAAAAATCCTTAGCATGGTGGGCTCTGTAGTACTAAAGGCTTGTATTTACAGGCTTTATGTATGCCTGTCTTGATTAGGAGGCGAAGGCTAATCAATAAACTTAAAACTTTCAGCGCCATCAAAGTGCTTAACTCGCACTGATTTATATAATTCGGGGTCTGCCATACGAGTGTTTATAGCAACTCTATTTGTACCATCATCTCTTTTTTGCGTGTAATGCGTGGTGCAGCCACAATTTGGACAAACGTGATATGACCGTCGTTTATTGCCCCATAAGTAGACTTTTGAATATTCTTGCTGCGTAATCTCTACTTGATCGGCCGTGTAATATGCCCACAAAGCACCAATCCTATGACAATTTGAACAATTACAGCTTGTTATAGTTTCAAGTAGTTTCTCAAACCTAAGAGTGATATTTCCACAATGGCACTTTGCTTCAATCATGAGATGTATTCCTGGTATTTAACGCCCGCATTTTCGGAAGATTCGTAGCGCAGTGAAAAATCAGTCCGACAAACTGCACTTGTTAATCCTGTCTTGATTGGTTGTTGTTTTTATTGGGTTTAAAGTATGCCTGTCTTGGATGGGCTCTTGGCTATACTTGAGCGAAGCGAAACTGCCAAGCGTTGCGAATCACTCTTGAATGCTTTGTTAAGTGCGTGCTAAACGGTAGCGCCTTACCGTACCCTCACTGTCATCTGTGTAGTTACCGAGGTATTCACCACCACAGTTTTCAATGACCTTTTGAGACGCTGGATTGTCAATTGAGCAAGTAACAATAACTGAATCAGTGACAACATGGTCTCGCACCCAAGCAAGCAGAAATGAGGCTACACCCTTACCACGAGCTGACGGTCTAGTTTCGTAGCCAACATGACCAATGACATTTTCTACATTGGCATTAGTACCTTTGCGAACTCGGATTGCACCTAAAATTTCGGAGTTCGATATACAGTAGTAAGTTGTACTGGGTAAATATCCGTTTGGTAACTCGGAAATTGCCTTAGAACGTTCGACCAAACCTGACAAATAAGCTGTCGGTTCCTGCTCCACGCCCGAATATTTTGGAATAC
Organism: Marinomonas sp. TI.3.20; assembly: GCF_038155025.1. Lineage (NCBI taxonomy): Bacteria > Pseudomonadati > Pseudomonadota > Gammaproteobacteria > Oceanospirillales > Oceanospirillaceae > Marinomonas > Marinomonas sp. TI.3.20. Next base: position 237,022 of record NZ_JBAKAS010000002.1, read on the forward strand.
CCGATTCTAGGCATTCTTTCGCATAACTCGCTAATATTGGAGCCAAATCAGGGTTGGCCTCTACCACTTCCATGTCAATTTTCCTCATAAGCACATAACGCCTAATTAACAGGCAAAAAATAGTTGGTTAAAATAAGCGACGAAGGAGCAAAAACCAACTGTTTTTTGTCCTTGTTTAATTTCTTGTTAGCTTTTTTTACTATAAAACAGCTCAGTATACTCAACAAATTCTTTTAGGTTTAAATCTAAAACACCCCAATCACGAGATTCATGTTCCGTATTATACAAACGAGCAAGTTGACGAATTGAGTTTGTTAAACTTAGCCATACCATTGCATGATGATGAGAAACTTGAAATGCAACCGGAACTAGCTGTTCGAATGTAGGTAAAATTTCGTCCGCTGCTTGCAATATTATTATAGATCTCGCATCTTGAAGTTTTTTATAGTTTGCATCATTTTTAAATTGATTGAGATCACCTAGATGTTCAGATATTGGACGACAATTAATTACATGCTTACTCCAATGGAAGATGCCATTCAATATGCTTTTGTCATAACAAAACGCTTCTAAGACAAATGATATTGGTTGTCCAAGTTTTTCTTTTAATTCTTTATTTTTACGTTTTTCAGGAATTACTACCACTAGAACATAAAATATTAAACTCACAATATAGCCAATACTAAGATTGAAAATTATCGTGTTACCAACAGAAAATTGAGAAAACAGACTACCTATAAAGTTATCGTGAAATATCTTTGGCAAGGCTTCATTTGAGGAAATAAGCAGAAGAAATAGGCTTATAACAAATAAGAACCAAATTAGATTTTTTTTCAGAAATGCCACCAAAACTCCTTGAAAAGCTAACGCCTCAAACACCGGCTTGGTGAAGTTGGCGGCTTTTTTGGAACAAAAAAGATGACAGCTTTGCCAAGTCCACGTGCTTTGACTTGTTAGCCATTTGATGGTGCTGGAATCCAAGTTAAATTCAGATCAACATGGAATTCGTTTGGCTTTATTTTGGCTTGATCGGCTATATTCACCACATTGGAACCTGTATCAATTGCGAGTACTTCACCATTTGTAAATTGAATGAATAATGCTTCACTTTGGTGAATCTGTACGTGATCCTCTCGCAAGCCAAACCACACTTTTTCAACTGTTTTACCGACCATTTGTGTAGCTTGGCAAATCGAGTAATTGGATTCGATGCCGCCATCAACAATCTTTGGTAAATACTGCATAATTTCCTGCCTTCTTAGTTCATGTGTCGCAGAAACAGTGAATTCTTGCTCGATAAGTTTTAGCAGCAGTTCAAATGACTCGACAGCCTGCTCTAAATCACGATTAAAGAGGTCGAAGGCATCACATGATTTTGCAGAATTTCTTACACCGTGACTACTATTGCCACGCTCAGTGCTTATTAGGCTTAAAACTTTGTGCAACTGGGATTCTTTATCAAACTCTGTGAATACATGACGTAACAAAGTCGGAGGTTTCATATTTGCTGCTTCAAGTATATTTTTTTGACGCTTTTCAGCCAGAGCAAGTAAACAATTTTTAGACAGACCATCAACGAGAAAACCGTATAAATTCTTATGTGAATCCTCATAAGCGTGAGTATTCTGAGAACTCGGGTATGTAACAGAACTATTGGGGGGTTTGGAATATAGAGGGTGCCCAGTGAGAGCTTTACAGCAAGCATTGATTTTCTCGATTACTGATGTAAGGCGCTTTCTTGCCCCATTTTTCACTCCCCAGCTACCTTGAATATTTCTATCAAACCACATGGTGAACCGCTCGTCTGAATCTGCTAAAGCATCATCTTTAACAATAAATGGCGACCATTTCTTTTGCTCTAAGGGCGCAGCGTTAGCCAAGTCTGGGATAAAAACAGCCAAGCACAGCCCTCCATCAGACTTTGCGTGATACCCGAATCTAATACGGATGTACTCATCACGCTTCCCAGAAGTATCAAGTTCCTCAAAATATTCTGCGGAGGTTTTTAGCTCACCTTCAAAGTAGTCAGTGTCTATGGTGTATTTATGAGGGTTCGAGCTATATAGAGATAGAACATCTGCCTCAAAATATCCGATGACTCTCTGTGTCATGATTTCTCCGTGATGGCTAACGCCTTTGTAACTGGCTAATTTTTGTGAAGCAGTTTGTGTGATACTGACGCGTAGCGGCAACACAAAATGCGTAGCTAAAATTTGTCCTAGTTGACAAACTTGTTAAGCGGCGTTGTTCCAAGCGCCCGGACTCATACAGTCAAAAAAGACTACTTCAACATCGTTACCTATGTGATCTAGAATCATTTGATGGACGCGAGTGCAATAACCTTGGTCAGCACCAAAAACCGATATAGCTACACTAGTAACATCAGACTCAGCCAAACGACGTAATATATGAATATCGTGCTCACCAAAACCCCATCCATAGATTGTCAGGTTATTACCTACTTTGGGTAACACCTCACGATAAACTGTATTCAAATAGTGACTATTATGAATTGCTTTTACCTTTTGACTTGAAGTACCTTCACTAACGAACAAAGGTATGTATTCTCCAGACTCCCATTGGCACAATATTACACGCAATAAATCACCACCTCCTGCTTCTAACTTCTCCTCTTGCTCAACAACATTTCGAGCGAGTACTAGACTGCCATGCGGATAAAATATTAATGTGTTACGTCTGTCCCATCGGTTTATTGATTGACGAAATCTCTGCCAATCTTCATCAAACTCACCATGAAGGAAACAGTCTTTGAAGCTATGACCATTGAAGTCACGGTTTGCATGCATAATCACCCAATACAGAGATAAGTCATAGTTAAGTGAAAGTACTGTTTTAAAAGAGCTTAAAAATAAGGCGATATCTGTAAATTGCTCTTCAACTTCGCAATACTCCGGATGAATACTACGTACAGCTTGGATCAAACAGTCACGAACATGCTCATATGCATTTTGGGTCTCGTTGTCAGTAATCTCTAATGCTAGGTTAACCCTGTTTGCTTGCCAAACAAGACGCAAAATCAACTCGAAATCATTAGTATCAAAGTGAGAAAAAAGGCGCTGAACATGATGAGTTAGCAAGCCATTATCGATTGCGTGTTGCTGTAACGAAGGATATGAAAAGCTTCTATCAATACCAATTGAAGCTCCATTTCCTAGTAATACCGAACCATTAAAGCTTTCAGATATATCAGCCCACTGTTCAATTACATATGGCATTGTTGACTTTCTCCTAGCCGTTTAACGCCGCATTCAGCGGCTTGTCCGCTGCAATGCTTTGTTAAGTTTCTGGAAGGTTATTAATAACTTCCGAATATTCATAAGCAATAAAATTACTCGCCATTGCCATAGCTTGCATATCAGCAATTACTTGGCCTAGCCCAAAAACGTCAGGCGATACAGTTTGCAAATGGAATGAACCAAGTTTCATTCGCTCACCATTTCTCAATGTGGTATTTGCACTTATCACCCTAATTATATTGCAGCTTCCAGCAACATGAATTACGTTTGGCCGTTTACTCAATGGGATTTCGGTGTTTTGAGAGTAATACTCGTTTAGATGGCCAAGCAACGTTTCAGGCTTTAGCCCGTTTGAGGCGAATACAATCTTATAGGGCCAATCGTTATAATGGAGAATTTCCCTACCAATAAGATTTTTATTTCCAAGGGGCGCCTTTTCTGGGAGCGATGCTAAATTATCTAACGAGTCAATTAGCTCTTTCTTATCAAGAGTTGACTTAATAGAGACAACACCAATGCACCCCTCGATGCAACTAAATGATTTCCCTCCATCAGCGGTCAATAGATGATTAAATTGGATGGATTTATCATTTGATATTATTACGTCAATTTGTTTGGATTCAGATCCATCAAGACCGAAAATGAAGCCCCCCAATTTTACGTTACAAATTGGCGGTAAGTGATCTCGAAGCACCTTTGCATAAATATTTTCTCGAGACATCCCTTTGTCTGTTGTATTCGGGAAAATACTAGCAACATCAGCTTCATCACGGAGGACTTTTCCTACATCCATAAAGTAGTTGTGAAGTCGTCGATAAAATTCTTTAGCCAAAAAATACTCCTAAAACTTAACGCTGCGTTAAGGTGTGACAAGCGCTTGCCATACTGTGAGCGAAGCGAAACCGGCAAGCGTTTGGAATCACTCTTAAACGCTTTGTTAGCCGTCTGGGACACCAACCATAGAAAAGTGGTGACTAGCTATATTGAAGCCTTCGCGTAAGTAGAACTTATGTGCCAGAAAACGCTGAACACCAGAATCCAGATGTATTTGTTCACAACCGCTTTCTAAGGCGTATGTTTTAAACCAATCGATAATAAATTTACCTACTCTACGCGAACGAAATTGAGCATTAGTTACCAAGTCCTCAATGTAAATATGTTTACCCCAAGCCAGCTTTTCACCTACGCTAAAGCCTGCTGCCGCAAGGACACCTTCTGACGATTTAACATAGGCGACTTGGTAACCATTTGATTGCTGTTTCTCGATCTGAGCAGACAAAGTATCTAAGTTGTAATTTGGGCGAAGTTGCAACAACACCTCTAGGACTGACTCATAATCAGAGTTTTTCTCTAAAAATTGGACTTCCATGCTTTCTCCATTTTGACGTTGACGGCTAACGCCGCATTCAGCGGCTTGTCCGCTGCAATGCCTTGTTATACGTTTCTAAGAATTCAACATATTTAAGCATGCCATTTACATACCTTTTGCTAGAGCTATCTTTCCAAGTTTTTCCTAACTCATCTTTGAATTTAATTGCAAGCTCTTCACGATTATCTGCTGATGTGCCAGCTTCTATAATTTCATTTATTAAGATTATAGTTTCGGATTTAATTAGAGCTTGAGCTAAAATTTGCTGTGGACTTTCAAGGTTATTAACACCCTTTGAAAATTCAATACTTGAATCTTCACTTCGCTTGCAAACACCTAAAGAAACTAGATCAGTAACCGAATTTCTTAATTTTTTTGATTCTTGCTCTTCTAGTGATACAGTCTCTTTCTCAACTATAATTTTAATTAGTTCAATAGAGTTGCTTGGCGTAGTTGCAGCAAGAAATAAATACCCTTTTGCACCCAACACACCATACTCAGGAGAGTATTCGGAAGGGGAATATATAGATATTTTACTTCCGCTATTAGAGACTAATCCTGCGTATTGTAGCCAGTTTAGTATCTTTGTAGCATAGCCTTGAGGTGCTTTTCCGCTTTTATTCGAATACACATTATTAATGACATCTGTGTATTGTTCATTAGTGCAAAAGCGAGCGCTACCTGTATTTGATTCTGAAATACTTGTGTATATCAAATGGTCTTTTAGGTGTCCTCGAATAACCTCTACGGCGTTAGCTTGACTTTGTGATGCTTTATATTTTCCTTGGCCATTTTTCTCTATCAATGAAAAGGATTGAAGATCCATTATCACATTCGTTAGAGTTCCTTTTTTAAATCCAGATAAACTCATTAACTCTTCAAATGTTAATTCCTTTTCTCCATTGATATTGTCAAATACATTTATAGCCATAGTAACTGTTGCTGCTGGCATATAAGACCAAGGGATAATTGGAGTATCACCTGTGTTTAAATAATCTCGAAACACATCCCAATACACAGAAACTTTCTCACCTGTTTTGATTATCAGTCTGTCAACGATGAGGTTGTAAACTGTTTGTTGCCCGAATTCTTTTGTAACCTGATAATGATCTATCGGCGAATGACCAGCAACATACCTTAAGCATGCTATTTCTTTGTCAGGTCGCTCTAAATCCTCTTGAAAAAGTGACCTTATTTGAAATTGTGTAAGCAGTAGCTCTTCTTGTGACACTCCAGATTTAATTTTTTTGAATATGTGTATACATAGCTTTTTTAAAAGCCATGGATACCCTTGAGATTGTTGAATCAATCGCTCTCTAAGCGATTTATTCAATTTAATGCTAATACTTTTTTCGAATGTCGTTATCATTTTTGATGAATCACCAACATCAAAATCATCAAGTTTTTTGTCTACTCTAAAGTCTTTAAGCTTCGACCACATAGAATAAGCAGGATTTTCCTCTCCTAGCGTTATTCCGCTACGCCAAGAAAATCCTACAACTAAGTTCATGTTTTCAGATGATACATCTTTAGCAAATCTTTCAAATGCTCGGAACAATCCAAAAAGCTCTTCTTTCATAAAGACCTCTTCAAATTGGTCAAAGAATATTACAATTACCTTATTGTTTTCATCCAAATACCTTAGACAATCTCGAAAGCTGCTACCTGACGTTATATCTTCTATATTCTCAATTTTAAATTCACTATTAAAAGCAATGAAGCCATCTTCTATTGCTTTATTGAAACCCTTTACAATAGCTTCAGCTACAAAAGTTGCCCCTCGTGCTGAACGAACATCAACTGGATATAAGAACAGTTTATTCTTCCATTTAATGTTGCGGAAACGTTCAGATAAGAAAGCGACTAAAGAGGACTTTCCATGACCAGAAGAACCTACCAAAGAAAGGATACGAGTATCTGTTTCGTGCGCTCTAACTGACTCAAAGTAATCCCATATTTCTTTTTGTATTGTTTCTCTACCTACAAAGTCTGAAGGCTTACATGGCTTATAATCCATGATGTCGTCAGCGACCAATATACTACTAACTACTTCCTTTGAAGGTTTACTAACAGGACTAGGTGTGTTCTTGGCGTTGTCGAATGGAATTAGTGGGATGTTTTCAAAGAGATTTTGCGAATCAAGAATTTTTCTTATCTTCCTACAATCAGCCTCGCTACTTACATTATATGCAAGTAAACGACTTGCAACGCCATCATCCATTTCTTGAAAAACCCAAGTAAAATCAAGTTCAGGATGAACGATGAGACTGGCGTGTGTAATATTGGAACTGAGGTTAATTTCTTCGTAAGCTTTAGCTTTTCCAGATACTATTAAAGCATCTAATATTTCTTGCCGACCATAAAAAGAATAATCACAACCATCCATTTCACGATAGTCGTCATAAGCACCTTGCGCATCTTTTCCTAGCCTAGCAGTTGAAAAAAGTGCAATTCTATTAATTTTAGCGCGGGTCGACTGAGCATAACAAAGGTCTACTATAGTAGAATCGATATTTTTCGAGTTATAGAATTTACATTCAACATAAACACTACTTCCAGAAGGAGTATGTTCAGCAGTAATATCAATTTCCATCCCTGTTTTGCGAACTTCCATTCCCGTAATTTGATAAGACTGCTTTCTTAATATATCGGCGCATAGTTTTTCGAAAAATGCCCCCTTTTGTGTATTTGAATAGGAATCTGGGACTATAACAAATATATTCTGCTCTACTGGAACAACCCTTGTCATTTGAAATCCTTTATATTTTGAATGCCAACTATCGTATAACATTTTAATAGTGCGCATGCTCATTTGCACTTTTTAAAAAACCTCAAAAAGCCCCTATAACCAACTGATTTTTCAGTGTTTTATAAAACTACCCACAAAATTAAGAACTGGCTAAACGAGCGTGCGCGTTATCACTTTTATCCCCAGCCTCTTATTTCAGTACTGTGAATACTTAATCATTGATCTTAAGGCGATTTTTTATTTTATGCCAGCGTAATTGGGCAAAATTTAGTCATTTAAAATGTCTAAATGAGCAAGTAATAGGCTGATTTAAAAATAACCTTTCTACTTATTGATTTTTCCTATCATGAATTGACTGCGTAAATTTAGGCTATTAGATTCCGGCTTCTGCGTTGAGATTGTGATCAGAGAAGCAAGGCGAGTATTTAGATCAAGGTCAAACGGCTATCTAAAAAAGTAACGTCGAGCGGTGATATTTTCGTTACTCCGAGTGGTGAGGTAAAAGTCAGGTCAAAGCCCTTTTTGAAGCAGTATTTCTGGTTACGAGAGGCTCGTTGGGCAAAAGGAGTTCGACCCTTTAGTCAGTAAAACGATTGAAGTAAAGCCAACAAAAAACAAAGAAATGACCCCATCTTCCGTCTTCCCCTTTAAGATACTCTCGGCTTATTTTAAGTAGCGTCCTTCTAGGTGTTTTCTGAAATGCGCGGCGTTTAGGGTGGCGCGTTTGACGAGTTCATCTGTGGTGTGCAGTTAGGCTTGTGTCCAGATGTTGTCGCTGAACCATTGGAAAATTGCGTTTGAGTTCAAGGTAAGTCTCTAATTTTTTTAGATTCCAGATTTCAGTCAGTCAGTCAGTCAGTCAGTCAGTCAGTCAGTCAGTCAGTCAGTCAGTCAGTCAGTCAGTCAGTCACAACGACTCTAAGCTCACTCCATCCCAAAAATCGGCAAGCCACAGTTCTATGTCATCGGAATTATGTGGGCTTTGGATTTTTAGTAAACTGGTTATCAACCATTCCATTTGAGACGTTTTGAGTTCTCTCAAGTGGCCTAATGTTTTAGCGCTGGTGTTGTGATGAGACAAGAGCATATTGAGATCGTGCCCTAATAAAAACGCACCTTGTCGCTCAATATTATAATTGAGCTTTTCCGCTGGAATAAAATCTTCATATAAACGGTCCCACTCGACGTTGGAATATTCAGTGAGAATCGTTAAAAAGTCCGCTATATCTTTGTTTGTTTCTAAATGTCGCTCTTGCCATGCAATTAATTTTAGTAGTACAAAACCAGCCAACGAAGACACTTTCAGATTTAAATCTTTACCTATGTCGATTAACACCGAATTATCAAAAGCTTCTTGAAAACCTGCAACCGACATTGTGATGGCATGCTCTGGTGGCCATTGTATCTCACTCTCATCATCAGCAATGGAACCAAACGGAATAATATCTACAGGCAGCCCACTTACGTCGTGCATTAGACGATGAGGTAATTTTGTATCGCTTAGCCCAGACTCCAACAATGCCATTTTAACTGAAGTAAAGCTTTCCCAATCAGAGACCAAGATTGCTGTATCTATATCATGGGTTTTTCTACCTGGTTTTCTATCAAAGACATGATAAAGCAATAAATCCCGCGCTGTAGCTCCGGTAATAAAATAAGGTATGTTAAGCAGCGATGTCACATTCATAATGATATCAAGCACTGGTTTGAATGCAGGATTGATTGAGTGTTTGAGTCTATAGATATTTTTCATAAATCATCCTTGAGGTTTCTATATTGCGGCTATCCTTGCTCGCTTCTAGTTCGGCCACAGCCAATAAGGCTTGGCTTTTAATAGTCCATTCTAGCTTCGGTCCCCAGAACGCAGGAACCACCCATAAAGCACCTTCTGGATTTGCTCGATAATTCAATTGAGCCAGTTTTTTTTGTAACGGTAAACGGGTAAATAGCTGTAAGTCGTGAGGATGAAGGTAGTGGGTAAGAACATCTGCTGCGGCTTCTCCCCCCCAGTAATCGTCATCCTCTATTGGTAGATCTTGCCAATTGCCTTTATATTCAAGGCGAACACCACCTAACTTAGGCCGAATAGACAATCGATAAGTATCTATCCAAATAGCTAACATGCGTTTCGCATCAAGTATTCGTCTGTTTTTTCCAAGACTAATTAAAGAGTCCTCTTCAAAAAAGCCCAACCCCTTACTTACCATTCCCAATGAGATGTTCGCGTATTCCGCGATTTCTCTATAAGAGCTAGTAAGAATGTCAGGCTTAGACAGCAAAGCAAACAAAAGTTTCGCTGAACCTTCACCTAATTTACTGGGTTTGGCTTCATTGCTAAATGTCTTTTTAGTTCTGTCTTTTTGTGACTCAATCCAAAGATGTAAACCATTATTATCTACTTTCGTATTGCCAGCAGTATCAATGAAGTTAAGCCCTTTTTGCGTGCATATCTCAGCTAAATAAGGCGTAAGACGATTACAGATTAATAAGGTATTAGAAGCGACTTCGCTCAATAAAGGCTCTAGGCTTTCTTTTCGATGTATATTTTTTACAGCAACATAAAAGTGATAACTATCACCACTGACAGTCAAACATAATTCACCATCACTGAAGCTACCATCATTGAGCTTGTCATTCTGTATGAATTTATCATTTTCTATGAACTGAGCTTCAATGTGCGCAGGAAGTAATGCCAGCGCGTTGACCGCTAATGATGATTGCTTAGTCATGGTTAATATCGCTCTATCTCAAGTTATTGTTCACGATAATATATCGTTCATGATTCATGAACAAGAACGGAGCGTGAACAAGCATCAAATTAAAAGGCTTATTTTAAGTAGCGTCCTTCTAGGTGTTTTCTGAAATGTGCGGCATTTAGCGTTTCGCCAGTAGCGCGTTTGACAAGTTCATCAGTGGTATGAAGCGAAGCCTGAGACCAAATATTGTCGCTGAGCCAGCGGAAAATTGGGCTTAGATCACCGCTGCGAATAGCAGCGTCAATGTCTATGGTTTGTGCCATTGTTGCTTTAAATTGTGCTGCGTACATGGCTCCTAATGTATAACTAGGAAAGTACCCAAAACTTCCATCTGTCCAGTGGATGTCTTGCATGCAGCCATTTTTGTCGTTGTCTTTGGTGGAGAGACCAAGAGACGCTTTCATTTTTTCATCCCACAATGCAGGCACGTCTGTGTGTTCGATGACACCGTTGATCAGGTCTCGTTCGATCTCGTAACGTAGGATGACGTGAGCTGGATAGGTGAGTTCGTCGGCGTCCACTCGAATGAAGCCTTTGTCCACACGAGTGTAGATTTTCTGTAGATTTTGTTCGGCAAATACGGGGTCTTGATGCGCGTTAAAGGCGTCTTTTGAAAGTCGTGACAAGTGCGAAACGAAGGCGTTGCTGCGCCCTATTTGCATTTCAAAGAACAAGGATTGGGATTCATGAATGCCCATGGAGCGAGCTTCGCCAACGGGTAATCCTGCTAGGGCTTTTGGTAAACCTTGTTCGTATCGTGCGTGGCCTGTTTCGTGAACAATGCCCATTAAAGCTTGCACGAAATCTGCTTCGTCATAGCGGGTGGTAATGCGCACATCTGACGGTACGCCGCCACAAAATGGATGCACGCTTTCGTCTAAACGACCGCGCGCAAAGTCAAATTTCAGCAGTTTCATGACTTCTAGACCAAGGGCTTTTTGCGTAGCGCTTGAGTAGTGGCCTGTAGGCATGATGATGGATGCAGAACGTTGTTTGTCTAACGCCTTTTCAATCAGTTCTGGTAGCCATCGTTTTACATCAGAGAATAAAATATCTAACGAGGCGCTGCTGGTGCCGGGTTCGAATTTATCGAGCATGGCGTCGTATGGTGTCAGCCCTAATACGTCGCCACGGATCTGTGCTTCTTCTCTCGATAGTGCGACCACTTCTTGCCAGTTTTTCTCAAACCCTGTCCAGTCGTTTTCTTGGCGTTGTGAACGCCATGCGTGTTCACATTTAGAACCTGCCATGGATTGCGCTTGCACTAAGGCTTCTGGCAGTAAGGCGGCTTGCTGCCATTGGCGTTTCATTTCACGTAGGCTGGCGTCTTGCTCAAAAGTTAGCGACTCTTGTGCCGCCTTGGCAAACCATTCTTCTAGCTGTGGCTGGGTGGATAATCTGTGTACGTGGACGGAAAGTTCTGCCATGGCGCTGGAGCGTGCGTCATTGCCACCAGCCGGCATATTGGCCGCGGCGTCCCAGCCAAGCATGGCCTGTGCATGGTTAAAGTGGTGGATCGTTTGGTAATGCGAGGTTAGCTGATTGTATGCTGACATGATTCGATTTTATTCCTATTTACGTTATGCACTTACTCTCTGACGCCAAGTAATGAAATTTTATGGCTGATATCTTATTACATCGCCCTTCATGGGAATAGGCTAATAAGATGCCGTAACTTGCATAGAGGCGACCAAAAAATACCAAGGAGGCGCCTAAAAAAAAGCCCGAGTTAACGGGCAATGGAAAAGTGGGTATCACGAGAGACTATCAAGAAACGTCTAACATCGCTTTCAAACCCATTTCTAGGCCTCGGACTTCGGCAAGCCCTTTCATTCGGCCAAGTGTGGAATACCCTGGCTTAGCGTTTTTATCTAGGTCGTTGAGTATTTGATGGCCGTGGTCTGGCCTCATAGGAATCAATCGATGGGCATTATTTGTGTCGCCCTTGCGTTTCTTTTCTTCCATTATCAATGCTCGTACAACTCCCACCATGTCGACATCGCCGGTTAAATGAGAGGCTTCATGAAAGCTGCCATCTACGTCTTCTCGTTTAGTCGATCTTAAGTGCGTGAAGTAGATGCTAGAACCAAAGCGTTCAATCATATCAACAAGATCATTGTCTGCTCGCACCCCATATGAACCCGTGCATAAGGTGATGCCATTCGCCGAACTGGGTACCGCATTAAGAATCCATTCTATGTCGTCTTTTACGGAAACGACGCGAGGTAGACCAAGAATAGGTCGTGGTGGATCATCTGGGTGAATGGCAAGCTTTAAACCGCCCTGCTCTGCGGCTGGAACAATAGCCTCTAAAAAGAGTTTGAGATTATGACGCAATACGTCTTTGTCTATATGGTCGTATTCTGCCAATTTAGAGCGAAACTGCTCTAATGTGTAGCTTTCTTCTGCGCCCGGTAAGCCAGCAATAATGTTGGCAACTAGACGATTTTTATCTTCTTCTTTTATATTTTCAAGAAACGTTTTTGCGGCTTCTTTTTCTGCATCACTGTACTCAGCAGCAGCACCTTTGCGCTCTAAAATATACAACTCAAAGGCCGCAAACGCAGTTTGGTCAAAGCGTAGAGCTCTTGAGCCATCTGCCAGTTCGTAGGAAAGGTCGGTACGTGTCCAATCCAACACAGGCATAAAGTTGTAGCAAACAGTATCAATGCCACATTGCGATACATTCAAAAGCGTTTGCTTATAATTTTGAATGTATTCAAGATAATTACCTGTACGCTTTTTTATGTCTTCATGCACAGGCACACTTTCTACCACGGACCAACGCAAACCACTGGCTTCTATCATGGCTTTGCGAGCCTGAATAGCGGCTACCGGCCATACTTCGCCATTGGCAATATCATGCAATGCGGTAACAACGCCTGTTGCGCCTGTCTGACGAATATCTGTTAATGTGGTGTCGTCATTTGGTCCAAACCAACGCCAAGTATGTTCCATTTTTTTCTCCGCTATGTGCTGTAATGTTGCTGTTGTTTCTAATTAAAATGAATAATCAATGGCTATCTTTTTTAATGGTCAGGCAAGCCATTACGCCATGTTCTATTAACACTTGATACGCTGTTAATACAGCTTGATAGAAGCTGGTGTTTTCCATTAATCCCTTAGGAAAGATATCTTTTAATGCCAATACGTTATTTATAACCATGTCAGGCTTATCACTTTGTGAGTAACATTCACTTAACTGTTCAGCCATTGGGTCATCAACAACATGTTGATTACTGACTAAATCTTGACCACGTACATAAAGAATCCAAGCAGCAACACCTAATGCAACAACAGAAACATTTTGCTGTAACGACAATCTTTCTTGTGTACTAGTAAGCCAGCGTTGGGGTATTTTTTGGCTACCATCAATCGCAATTTGTGATAATTGATGATGTAAGCTGTCATTAGAAAAGCGCTGAATCAAACTTTCTATATAAGCTGATACATCTATGTCTTTTGGCATATTCAATGTCGGTGCTGCTTCAGCCACCATGTAATGTCGAATCAAATTGGCGAATTCAGGCACCTCGATGGTTTTTGCAATCGTGGTATAGTTTGCAGCTAACCCAATATAGGCAAGTAATGAATGACTGCCATTAAGTAAGCGCAATTTCATGGTTTCAAACGGGTGTACGTCTTTGACCATTTGTACGCCATCATTTTCCCAATCGGGCCGCCCTAACGAGAAGTTATCTTCTACAACCCATTGGCTAAACGCTTCACAGATTACGGTATTTTGATCATCACAATTGACATCTTCTTGTAGCCGTTTTCTCGATTCATCTGTCATAGCCGGCACTATTCTATCGACCATAGAGCTCGGAAACGCCACATTACTTTGAATCCATTGAGCAAACTCGTCGCTACGATATGACGCTAATTCACACACTGCTTGGCGTGTTAACTCCCCATTATTCGGCATATTATCGCAAGACAATATGGTAAATGGCGCAAGGCCTATTTCTCTTCTTCGATACAAGGCTTCAACAAGAATACCCGGGACCGTTTTAGGCTGTGTTGGGTACTTCAAGTCATGCTGAATACTCGGATCATCAAGACGCAACTTTTTATCCGCTGGTTTTAAATAATAGCCTTTTTCTGTCACGGTTAGGCTGACGATTTTAGTATTCGAAGAGAGCAATCTTTCAAACAAAACCTCTTTGTCATCACCTGCATACAACGCTTCTCTGATAGCGTTAATTTCTCTTAAATCGACATGCTGACTGTCTGTGTATTCGGCAATATGATAACGACAATTATTGGTTTCCAACTGGTCTACTAGTGTTTTGTTTGAGCGGATGTTTACCGAACAAATTCCCCAAGCCCCTCCCATATTTCGGTTTAAGTTTTTTTCTATATAAACCGCTTGATGTGCTCGGTGAAATGCACCTAACCCAATATGTACGATTCCAACTTCTATGTTTTCTGGGGAATATAGACTGTTTATTCGCTTTATCGATACCACAATAACTCCTTATCTCTTTGGGCCAAAAAGAGGTTTATTAATTAATCTCGAAACCCAAAGTACGTTTTGGCATTCTCTGAACAAATACCTTTCACCATCTCACCCAATAAAGGCATATCTGAAGGAGCTTCACCACGCTCAACCCAGCCACCAATCATTTCACACAGTAATCGACGGAAATATTCATGACGAGTGTAAGAAAGAAAGCTGCGAGAATCGGTTAACATGCCAACAAATTGGCTGAGTAATCCCATTTGCGCGACACTCGTCAACTGCCTTTGCATTCCATCTAATTGGTCATTGAACCACCAGCCAGAACCGAATTGCACCTTGCCTGCGATACCACCGCCTTGAAAGTTACCTACCATGGTTGCCAGCATTTCATTATGCATTGGGTTCAAACAGTACAAGATGGTTTTGGGAAGCTCATCACTCTGATCTAAGGCATTTAGAAAGCCAGATAAAGGCTCAGCAAAAGAACGATCATCCATTGAATCGAATCCAGAATCGCCGCCAATCAGCTTAAACATTCTTGATGAATTATTACGGCGTGCGCCTATATGCAACTGCATTACCCAACCTTTTTTAGCGTATTGTTTGCCCAACCAAACTTGAACGGCACTGGAAAACTGTGCAATTTCAAGTTCAGATACAAACTCATCATCTATACGTTTGGATAAAATAGCATTGAGTTCAATTTCGCTTGGCTCGCTGGCATACCGCATGATTTCTATACCGTGGTCGGCACTGCGACAACCGTGAGCATCAAATACATCTAGACGTTGAGCCAAGGCATCGATCAAATCACTAAATCGCGATATGCTTATATCTGCTGCTTTTCCAAGCTTATTCAAATAATCATTGAAACCGGTATGATCGATTTTAAAGGCACGATCAGGTCGCCAGCTTGGTGTAACATCAATGTTAAAGCTACTGTCGTTGGCGATAAAATTATGATGTTTAAGATCATCGGCAGGATCATCAGTGGTGCCTACCATTTTTACATTCATTTGCTGCATGATTCCACGCGCGGAGAATTCAGGCTGCTGTAACATGTCGTTACATTGTTGCCAAATGGATTCAGCAGTAGTTGGCGAAAACGATACATTTTCAATACCAAAAGGTCGGCGTAACTCTAAATGCGTCCAGTGATAAATTGGGTTGCCAATGCACTGAGGTACAGTTTTCGACCACGCTTGATATTTCTCTTTAAAGCTTGCGTCTCCAGTAATAAAGCGTTCTTCAATACCAGCCGTACGCATAGCTCGCCATTTATAATGATCACCTTCAAGCCAAATTTCACCAAGGTCAGAAAATCGGCGATCTTCTGCTATTTCTTGCGGATTTAGGTGACAATGATAGTCATAAATAGGTTGTTCAGACGCGTAGTCGAAATATAAACGCTTAGCCGTTTCTGTTGTCAGCAAGAAGTCTTCTGTCATAAAGTTTTTCATTTCATACCCCTTTGCCTTAAATAAAGTCGCTAAGAAGCACAGTTTGAGAATGCTTAACTTGCTCACCATTGACGTAGAAAGGACGTAATTCGTTTGTAGGCAATACAAAACTTATCTCTTTGTAAGCCGGCTGCCATTTTCCTTCTCGCGATATTGTGAGATCAATTCTTTGAAGGTCTGACATCAAGGTCATATTCAATAATAAATACTTGCCCTCTAAATAGTCTGTAGATAGCCCATCGTCATCAAATACGGATACGTCTCTCTGCCCTACCGCTTTGAATGGAAATACAAGAAATTGACGCTGAGTATCTTTCTCTGCATCGACATGGGCAATACGACTACTGGTTGCAATCACACTACCCGCCCGAGCCAACAGAGGAATTTCTTCTAGTGGTGCAGACAAGCAAATATCCTGTCCTCCGGCGTACCATGTTTTACGATGGAAGTCGTACCAACCTTCGCCATTATCAGGCAAATAAACAGGCCGTGTTCTTTGTCCTTGCTCTACTACGGACGCTACCAATAAATCTTTACCTAATAAGAAATCATCACATTCTTCATAAGTTCGAGCATCGGCTTCGTGATCTAAGAACGTTGGACGAATCATAGGCTCATGGTGCTGGTGCGCTTGCCATAATAAGTCGTATAAATACGGCATTAAACGATACCGCAATGCCATAGTGTCGCGAATAATTGGCGTTACTTCAGGATACATCCAGGGTTCATTAACCGTTTTATCATCGTTCCAAGAATGGATTGTGAAGCGAGGATGCATCGCGCCATTTTGAACCCAACGGACAAACAGTTCGGGATCTGGACGATCCCCAGAAAATCCACCAACATCATGACCAAGGTTATACAAACCAGAAAGACTCATACCCACACCCATGCGAGTGTTGTAACGCAAAGTTTGCCAGTTGGTACGATTATCACCGCTCCATGTTTGCACATAACGCTGCATGCCTGGACAACCTGAACGGGAAATCAAATAAGGACGTAAATTTGGAGAAAATTCGGTTTGTGCCTCATAAGAAGCTCGCATCATCAACAAAGGCTGCAATGGGCGAATCAGCTTAATTGGTAATGGGTTACCAAAGCCAGCACAGCGAGCATTGCTGTCCCACACTTCGTATTCGTTGTTGTCATTCCAAGTTGAGTCAATGCCCTTTTCAAGCAATTGCTCAGTCACATTTTTTTTCCACCACTGAACCGTATTCAGATTAGTAAAGTCCAGGTGCGAACCAGAGTCATCCCAAAACTGAGAAGATTCAGGCTCTTCTTCTTCAGAATCTTGAATAAACAAATTTTGTGAAGCAACTTCGTTAAATCGTGGGTGGTCTTGCAGTAAACAGGGCTTAATGTTGGCCGCTAATTTAAGGCCTGCTTGATGAAAATCAGCGCTGAGCTTCAATGGGGCTGGTACCTTACTGGTGTTCCAGTTGAAAACATAGCGCTTGTTGCCGATAGACGTATAACCAGAAGAAAGTTGGAAAGAGTCGCAAGGCATACTGTGATTGTCACAATGTTTAATAAAGTCTCCCAACTGCTCTTGCGCATTGTCGGCGTCAGTATAAAGCATAGTAGAACCACTGTACCCCAAACTCCATTTAGGCCCAAAGATAGTACGGCCGGTTAAATTGACGTAAGTCTTGGTAACATCTATCACTTTTTGACCGTACATAAAGTAGAAATCTAGATCGCCTTCTTCAGCATGATAACTACGATAATAACCATGATAATTATCTAGCTCATTGCCTAGATCAAACCAACTAGTTGATAAGTTATCGTAAAAAATACCAAAACTCGCATTCTGTGTTTTCGTGATGTAAAACGGAATATGTTTGTACAGCGGATCTGTATTTTGGGCATCGTACCCCATCGCATCAATGTTTTTCATCTGATAGCGAGAGCCATGTCGATTAAGGTTGCCTGCTTTTTCGCCTAGACCGTAATATTTTTCTGACAAATCGCGCGCCATATAATGATGAACGTCATTACTTTGAACGCCCAACATATAGGCGCCACTATGACGATCTGATGCTAGGTAATGCCAATCACCAGCGTCATCCGCGTATTCCCACGTAAGCTTTAGTGGCTTTGACAAAGTAACTCGAAGTGACTCTGTGGCAATGACTATCTGTTCGTCTAACTCTTCTATATTAAAAACAGGGCAAGTAAACCCTTCGGTACTCATGCGGTCACGCCCTTCCCAACCTGTTTCACTGTCGTTAGGAGAGACACACCAACTACTTTTTAATTGAAGCGTATTGTTCTTTTTTAGTAATACTCGAATCACGTTGGACTCTAAAACAAACAGGTGCAAAACATGACGTTCGTTACTTTTATCATCTAAAATGGATACGTCAATGCGGTTGTTTGTTGCACCTAGAAGCTTCCAGTTGTTAATAGGCTTCATAATTATATATCTCCGAAAGTCATTAAAATCTGCACGTTTCTAAACTAGTAACCAAGTAAAAGCGAAGGTAAAAACAAACTAATTTCTGGAATGAAAGTTACCGCCAATAGCGCAACTAAAAGCAAAGCAAAAATAGGTAATAAAGGCTTGATCACTTGATCGATTTTTACACCGCTAACAGAGCAGCCAACAAACAGCGCACTGCCTACTGGCGGAGTACAAATACCAATACATAAGTTAAAAGTAATAATGATGCCAAAATGAACAGGATCGACACCAAGCTCTAACGCTATGGGTAGAAAAATAGGCGTAAATATTAACAATGCTGGCGTCATATCCATGAAGATACCAACAACAAGCAAAATTAAATTAATGATCAGCAAAATCACAATAGGATTATCAGACAAGGCAAGTAATGCATCACTGACAGCATAAGGAATATCAGCATTTGCCATGGCCCAAGCCATAGACATAGAGGCGCCTATCAGCAACATAATCATCGACGCCGTCATAACAGCCCCAAGAATAATATTCGGCATATCTTTAATGCTTACTTCACGATAAACCATCGCAAGTAGAAAAGAATATACCACCGCAATAGCCGAAGCCTCCGTCGCTGTAAATATACCGCCAATAATACCGCCCATAATGATTACAATGAGCCCCAGACTAGGCAACGCTCTAAATGTTATCTTTCCGGCTTCGCTTAGAGACACTCGTTCAGACACTGGGTAGTTTTTTTTCTTAGCGACTACAGCGACAACCAACATCACACAAGCCCCCATCAACAGTCCAGGTAAGTAACCACCTAGAAACAAAGCGCTAATAGAAGTACCACCAGAAATTAAGGAATAAACAATGAGTGCGTTACTAGGTGGTATCAACAAACCTGAAGGACTAGATGTAATGTTCACTGCTGTTGAGAAAACAGGGTCATAGCCGCTCTTTTTTTGTAATGGTGCCATTGTGCCACCAACGGCAGCTGCCGCTGCCACAGCCGATCCAGAGATCGATCCGAAAAGCATATTAGCAATTACATTTACATGTCCTAAAGAGCCAGGCAACCGCCCAACAATAAGTCTAGAGAATTCAATAAGCCTGAGCGCTAACCCTCCTCGGTTCATGATGTTACCGGCTAGAATAAAAAACGGTATCGCCAACAAGGTGAAACTATCCATACCTGAAGCAAGTTTTTGTGAAACAACAGAAAGCGAAGCATCAAAAGGCAAAGACACCATAATCGATAGCAATGCCGCAACGGCAATAGAAAAGGAAATAGGTACTCCGAGTACCAACATAGTGAAAAAACTACCAAATAGAACGAGCGCAACTAACCATTCCACGTTTATTATCCTTATTATTAGAATTTTATAATGACTCAATAAAACAGTAAGACATCAAGCCTCTAGTATGTAGAGTGCTTTATTCTTGACTTGGTACTATTAGATCTCGTAAAAGGTAAAGAATCATAAAGCTGCCACTAATTGGAATAGCGGCGTAAACCCACCCCATTTGTAAACCCAATACAGGAGAAATCTGACCGACACTGAGTGTTTTTAGCACCAAGGATCCGCCGCCAAAAACCATAATCACTATAGAAAAAAACAAGCCTATTAGTGTGATGACTATTTGCAGCAAAGCTTTCTTTCGCCCCTCTAACACAATCAACATAAAGTCCATTGCTAGATGTTTTTTCTTACCTAAAGTAAAGGCAGCACCTAACAAACCAACCCAGATAAATAGAAATCGAGCCATTTCATCCGTTGATGTACTAGGTGCTCCAAGTACATATCTCGAAAAAACCTGCCAAACTACACATGACACGAGAGCGATCATTAAAGCGATACAAACAGCCGCTAGTATACGGTCAACCATATAAATAAATTTTGTCATTTACTCCCTCCTGAAGAGACCAAAAATCACAACACCTTTCTACAATTGGCAACATACTGAACCAAATATTTATTTTGGTCAACTAATTAGACTATATTGGTTGACCAAAATAAATGTACATGCAATTATGCCAACTCATAACGTTAGACTTCGCCAATTCAAAAAATATAAAAAACGGAGATTCATAAAATGTTAAACATTAAAAACGCCAAGCTACATTTTGCCTCAGCGCTTCTTTTAGGTAGCTTAATAGGTGCTTCATCAGTTAGTTATGCTGAGACACTTAAGCTAAGCCATAATGGTGACACTAAGTCCCCTGTCCATAAGGCGCTGAAATTTTTTGCAAATGAAGTAAAAGAAAAATCAAACGGTGAATTAAAAGTTCGCGTTTATCCAAATGGTCAATTAGGAACACAGCGCGAGTCTTTAGAATTATTACAAAGCGGCGCTTTAGATATGGCCAAGTCTAATGCGAGTGAACTTGAGTCATTCGATCCTGCTTATGCCGCATTCAACATTCCTTACATCTTTAGAGACCGCGAACACTTCTATCGAGCGCTAGAAAGCAAAGATGTTGGTCAGAAAATTCTAAGCTCTTCTGAAAAATATGGATTTGTAGGTGTGGCTTATTTTGATGCCGGGTCACGTAATTTTTATACAACAAAGCCAGTTCGCTCTCCTGCTGACCTTAAAGGTATGAAAATTCGTGTTCAACCAAGCCCTAGCGCTATCAAAATGATGGAGCTAATGGGAGCTTCTCCCACTCCTCTGCCATTTGGTGAGCTGTACACGGCATTACAACAGGGCGTGGTTGATGGCGCAGAAAATAATATCGGGGCGGTAACAACATATCGTCATGGTGAAGTCGCAAAATACTATAGCCTAGATGGCCATGCCATGATTCCTGATGTTTTGGTAATTAGTAGCAAAACTTGGGAAAAACTCTCTGATAAGAAGAAGGCTATCATTTTAGCAGCTGGTAAGGACGCAACTGCTTACATGAAAAAGATCTGGGGAGAGTACACTGCTCAACAATTAAAAATAGCAGCTAAAATGGGCGTAGAGGTTCTTACTGTTAATAAAGACGCTTTTATTAAGGCTGTAGAACCGATGCATGAAGACGCACTAAAAAATCCAGCAATTGCATCTTATGTTAAAGCAATCAAGGCGTTAGACGAATAATAAGGACTGGGTGATTCTGTTATCGAGTATGATAGAGAATCACCCTTTATCCAATATACTTTATTATAAATAATATTCGCAAAAAAGCAGAGAATCATGATTAACAAACTTGTTAAACCAAAACGTCTATATCAGGAGGTAGGGCTTAAGTTATATGAAGAGCTTAGGCAAAATCGAGTTAATATTGGTGATCGATTACCCCCAGAAAGAGACATTGCAGAACGCTTAGGTGTGAGCCGAGCAGTAGTTCGTGAAGCCTTAATCATGCTCGAACTAATGGAACTCGTCGAAGTTCGCAAAGGAAGCGGAATATATCTCATCAAGCAACCTGAAGAAAACAACAAGACTGACAGATTTGAAGCCTCACTCGATAGTGACGATGTTGGGCCATTTGAAATGATGCAAGCAAGACAACTACTTGAAAGTCATGTTGCTGAATTTGCCGCATCACAGGCAACAAAAAAAGACATCAAAAAAATGCGAGATGCGTTAGAGCTTGAAAAGCAATACATTGAAGTACCTGATCATGATCACGCTGCTGACAAACTTTTCCATTTGGCTATTGCAGAAGCAACTCAAAACAGCGTTCTCGTGGATTTAGTCGAAAACTTATGGGAACGCCGAGAGAATAGCCCCATGTGGAAACAACTACACTCTCACATAACAGACCAAGCCTATAGAAGGAAATGGCTCGTTGATCATGAAAATATTCTTCTAGCAATTCAGCAGAAAAAACCTGATGTTGCACGCATGGCGATGTGGAGACATCTAGAAAATGTCAAAGATACTCTGATGCTACTATCAGAACATCAAGCCCCTAATTTTGACGGTTATCTATTTAGCACTAACCCAGTACAATTGAATGAGAACTAGTTTTTTGACTCAAAAAAGCGCCTCGGAGGCGCTCTCTAAAACCTTTTTCTAACATTAAAATGAAAACTGACTGTTTAAATTTATAAACAATAAAAAACTTACACTACTCTTAGAGCTTTGCGCTATTGATAAACCTTAGACACCGCTAACTGTTGATTTGCATTGGATAAGTGTAAAGCATTCATCATAGCGACTTGTGAAGGCATAGGCTGAGTTTTCAATTTATCTGATGAGGCCGCGGCGGGTAATGCTAAATCTCCTCGTTCGGCAATAACTTGTTTAAACGCTTTCATGTCGATTTCATCAGAGCCGCGCTTTACTCTGTTCATTTCATCGGGTGTTAATGTGGCGACTTTGCCACCTGGTAGATAAATAGCACCAGTGACAAAATCGACACCAAAAGCAACGACACCGGGCACAAAGAAAAACAATAACCCTACCGCGTCTAATACGGCAACACCCACATCTATCGTGCCCTTTGTCTGCCCTCTTCTTTCTGGATAAAGAAGTGTGCCACAAGCCGTCAGTTGAGTGACTAATAGCATTGAAATGACACTTCGAAAGAATAATTTCGATTGTTTTTTGCCTTTTAACGCCAACATGATTTCGCCTCAGAATAACCAATTAGATTGACCGAACTCTATATTGAAATGGTCAACACAATCAAACCATACCATGTTGTTTTCATAATCCTTTCGGTTTAAATAGTTGTGATCAGGTCATCTAATTTATCGACAATGTAATTGCCGATAGGGAAAGCGCTGGTTGCTGCAGGCGATGGAGCATTGCAGACGTGTAAGGATCGCGGACTTTTAACAAATAGAAAATCGTGTACCAAACTGCCGTCACGCATCACCGCTTGAGCACGAATACCCGCCGGATAATTTTGCAGGTCCTCTAGTGCTATTTGATCACAGTACTTTCTAACTTGAGATAAGTAGCCTATTTTAAACCAAGAGTTTTTGGTCTCTTTTAGCCCTACTTTCCAATTGTTTCCGATCAAGCGCCAGAAACCGGGAAAACGTACCATGTCCCAAATATCACGCGGACTAATATTAATCGTGCCGTAGCCTTCACGTTTCCAGCCTTGTACGGCATTCGGCCCTACCGTCACTGAGCCGTCTATCATTCGGGTTAGATGCACGCCTAAAAAAGGCAGTTCAGGATCAGGTACAGGGTAAATTAGGTGATTGACGATTTGGCTGTGCTTGCGTGGAAGTTGGTAATATTCCCCTCGAAACGGGATGATTTGAAAATCGGTAGGAATATTTAGCATACGAGTGAGTCTGTCCGCCATTAAGCCAGCACAACACACTAGATAGCGCGTATTTATTAAATCATGTCCAACATGAATAGAGACTTTCTCATGGCTTTCTTGCAACGCGGATACTTTGCAACCAAAGCGAATTTCACCGCCTTTGTGCACAAAAAGCTCGGCTATTTTTTGGCAAACTTCGCGATAATTGACGATACCGGTAGCAGGCACAAACAAAGCGGCAATGCCTTTTACATTGGGCTCACGGCGATATAAGGCGTCGCGATCTAAACGAAACACTTCCAGTTCATTTTCTTGGCAACGCGCATAGAGCGCATTCATTCGCTCTTCTTCTTCGGCATTGGTGGCGACAATCAACTTACCGCACTCTTCGAATTCAATCCCATGCTTTAAACAAAAAGCTTTAGTCGCAGCGGCTCCTTGCTTGCAAAAAGACGCTTTTAAACTGCCTGGAGCATAATACACGCCAGCGTGAATCACACCAGAATTGTGCCCGGTTTGGTGCTGAGCGACTTCCTGCTCCTTCTCTAACAATAAAATCCGATAGGTAGGATAACGCTGCTGCAGCTGCCAAGCCGTTGATAAACCTACGATGCCACCTCCGACTACCGTAATATCATATGTGACGCTTTCTGAATCATTCATCCACTGTCTCTTTTAATTGTTTTAAGGAAGCTTAAACACCGGTCTTGTGTGCGGTGGCAAACGCCTTTGGATCACTCTTATATTGCTCAATACAGCGTAGGCAAATGCAGTTACGGCCCACTAATGCCTCGGGTAAAAGAGACAGGAGTGCTTCAGGAACATCCTCCACAAAACACCAACACGCACCATCAGGGTTGCATGAATTTGCAGCCGAGCAAAAAGGACAATTCATCATAAACCAAGTGCCCTGTTTAGTTGGTAAAAAGGCAAAAAAAATCCCTGCCGAAACAGGGATTTTACTATAGCTGTAGACTTAGCACTATTAGCCTAAAGGCTAGTTATCTAAGTCTCTAGTTTCTAACTAAAAAGCATCTAACTAAAGAGCCTCTCATTAGACACTAGTAACTTACCAGCCAGTAAGTTCTTTAAGGCCAGCACCGATGTCTGCAAGAGAGCGAACGGTTTTAACACCAGCGTCTTCTAGTGCAGCAAATTTCTCATCCGCTGTACCTTTACCACCAGAGATGATCGCGCCAGCATGACCCATACGCTTACCAGCAGGTGCAGTAACACCAGCAATGTAAGATACAACAGGCTTAGTTACGTTTGCTTTGATGTAAGCAGCCGCTTCTTCTTCAGCAGTACCACCGATTTCACCGATCATAACAATCGCTTCAGTCTGTGGATCGTTTTGGAACATTTCCAATACGTCGATGAAGTTTGTGCCTGGGATTGGATCACCACCGATACCAACACAAGTAGACTGACCGAAACCAGCATCTGTTGTTTGCTTAACGGCTTCATAAGTCAAAGTACCTGAACGAGATACGATACCTACTTTACCTGGCATATGAATATGGCCAGGCATGATGCCGATTTTACATTCGCCAGGTGTGATAATACCTGGGCAGTTAGGACCGATAAGGCGAACGCCCAAAGAGTCACAAACTACTTTACAGTCAAGCATATCAAGAGTCGGAACACCTTCAGTGATACAAACGATAAGTTTGATACCAGAGTTAGCCGCTTCAAGAATAGAATCTTTACAGAAAGGCGCTGGAACGTAGATAACAGACGCTTCAGCGCCAGTTTGTTCTACTGCTTCTTTTACTGTATTGAAAACAGGTAGGCCTAGGTGAGTTTGACCACCTTTACCTGGAGTTACACCACCAACCATTTTTGTACCGTAAGCAATTGCTTGCTCAGAATGGAAAGTACCCTGTCCGCCAGTGAAACCCTGACAGATAACTTTAGTATCTTTGTTAATTAAGACAGACATTATTATTTGCCCTCCGCAGCTTTAACGACTTGGATAGCTGCGTCTTTAAGACTTGTTGCAGCGATGATGTCTAGGCCAGAATTAGCTAGCACTTCACGACCTTTTTCAGCGTTAGTACCTTCAAGACGTACAACAACAGGCACAGTTACGCCTACTTGTTCTACTGCTCCGATGATACCTTCAGCGATCATGTCACAACGTACGATACCACCAAAGATGTTAACCAATACTGCCTTAACATTGCTGTCAGAAAGAATGATTTTAAATGCTTCAGCAACACGTTCTTTTGTCGCGCCGCCACCAACGTCTAGGAAGTTAGCTGGCTTGCCACCGTGTAGATTAACGATGTCCATTGTACCCATTGCTAGGCCGGCACCGTTTACCATGCAGCCAACGTTTCCGTCTAGAGCAACATAGTTAAGTTCCCATTGTGCTGCATGTGCTTCACGCTCATCTTCTTGAGATGGATCGTGGAACTCTTGCATTTTCTTCTGACGGTAAACAGCGTTGCTGTCGATACCGATTTTGCCATCTAGGCAATGAAGATTACCTTCGTCAGTGATAACTAGAGGGTTGATTTCTAGCAATGCAAAGTCGTAGTCGTGGAACATTTGAGACAAACCAAGGAAGATCTTAGTGAACTGCTTGATTTGAACTGGGTTAAGGCCCAATTTAAATGCTAATTCACGAGCTTGGTAAGGTTGAGCGCCAACAACAGGATCAATGATCGCTTTGTGGATTA
Source organism: Marinomonas sp. TI.3.20 (assembly GCF_038155025.1). Lineage (NCBI taxonomy): Bacteria > Pseudomonadati > Pseudomonadota > Gammaproteobacteria > Oceanospirillales > Oceanospirillaceae > Marinomonas > Marinomonas sp. TI.3.20. The sequence goes on from NZ_JBAKAS010000002.1 coordinate 263,387, forward strand.
GCTCAGGAGTTTCCTCAGCTACTTTCTCAATCTCAACACCGCCTTCAGTAGACGCCATGAAAACAACACGACGAGTAGAACGGTCAACAACGGCACCAAGGTACAATTCGTTGGCAATGTCAGTGCAAGATTCAACAAGAATCTTAGCGACTGGCTGGCCTTTTTCGTCAGTTTGGTAAGTAACTAGATTTTTACCTATCCAATTATTTGTGAATGCTGTAATTTCTTCATAAGAATCAACAAGTTTTACACCACCTGCTTTACCGCGACCACCAGCGTGAACCTGAGCTTTAACCACCCATTTGTCACCGCCAATTTTTTTCGCTGCTTCCACTGCCGCTTCCGGCGTGTCTACTGCGTACCCTGTAGATACTGGCAGACCGTATTCAGCAAAAAGCTGTTTAGCCTGATATTCATGTAAGTTCATTTGATTCTTCCGCTCATCTGAATGATTGACATAAGCTCTGCCTGTTAAGGCAGACATTACCGGCACAAGGCCGGCAAATCTAAATTTCTATTAACGCTTTTTACGGTTTGCAATGTGGATAGCATGGCCATCTACTGCTAACGCCGCTTCATGTACTGCTTCACTTACCGTTGGGTGAGCGAATACAGTCAAGGCGATATCTTCCGCTGTAGAACCAAATTCCATTGCAATAACAGCTTGTGCGATCAAGTCAGCCGCATGACCACCAATAATATGGCAACCCAAGATACGGTCTGTTTCTTCATCAGCAATGATTTTAACAAAACCATCAGTGTCGTTAGCTGCCATTGCACGACCAGACGCCGCGAATGGGAATTTACCTACTTTGTATTTAACGCCTTCTGATTTCAATTCCTGTTCGTTTTTACCAACCCAAGCAAGTTCTGGGTGAGTGTAAATAACAGAAGGAATGCAATCGTAATTCATTTGCGCTTTATGGCCTGCGATAATGTCCGCTACCATTACACCTTCTTCAGATGCTTTGTGCGCCAACATTGGACCACGAACGATATCACCAATAGCAAATACACCTGGTACAGACGTACGGCATTGGTCATCAACGAAAACAAATCCACGCTCGTCTAGCTTAACGCCAGAATCGTCTGAGAAACAACCTTGAGTGAATGGCTTACGGCCAACCGCTACGATTAATTTGTCGAACGTTTGCTTCTGCTCTTCACCCTTAGCATCAAGGTAAGTCACTTCCACTTCTTCGCCGTTGATTTGGCTGCCTGTTACACGAGCGCCAAGACGAATGTCTAGATCTTGTTTTTTGAAGATTTTAGCGGCTTCTTTCGCGATGTCTTGATCACAGATACTTAGGAAAGAATCTTGTGCTTCTAATACAACCACTTCAGAACCAAGACGAGCCCATACAGAACCCAACTCAAGACCAATAACGCCAGCACCGATAACGCCAAGACGTTTAGGTACAGCGCGGAAATCCAATGCACCCACGTTATCAACGATAATATCGCCAGTTTGTGGTGCAGGTGGAATATTTACTGGAATAGAACCTGTCGCCAAAATAACGTTATCAGTTTCAAGTGTTTGAACTGAACCGTCATGGGCTGTGAATTCTACTTTTTTATTCGCTAGAACCTTACCGAAACCTTCAAAGCTAGTAACGCCATTGGCTTTGAAAAGACCTGTGATACCACTGGTCAATTGGTTAACGATTTTGTCTTTACGGTCAACCATGGTGTCAATATCCATGGCAACATCGCCAACACTGATTCCGTGAACACCGTAAGAGGCTTTCGCATCATGGTATTTTTGTGAAGAATCAAGCAATGCTTTAGAAGGGATACAACCCACGTTTAAGCAAGTACCACCTAGACGAGGCTTATCTTCTTTATCTAACCATTTTTCGATACAAGCCGTTTTCAGACCTAATTGAGCCGCACGGATTGCAGCAACGTAACCACCAGGGCCGCCACCGATTACAATAACATCAAATTTAGTAGACATATGCGTTTCCATTTATCCTATCGAACTGCAGCAGCCCTTGTGAGGCTGCCGCGAAATCAATTCGCACTTTTAAAATAGTACGAACCCTTAGATTTAAAGCTTAGATTTCTGCGCTTAGATTTCTAACAACAAACGCGCTGGATCTTCTAAAAGCTCTTTAATTGTTACCAAGAATTGTACGGCTTCTTTACCATCAATCATACGGTGGTCATAAGAAAGGGCTAAATACATCATTGGTTGAATCACAACTTGACCATCTACTGCCATTGGACGTTCTTGGATTTTATGCATACCCAAAATAGCAGTTTGTGGTGGATTGATGATTGGCGTTGACAACAATGAACCAAACGTTCCACCGTTAGTGATAGTAAAAGTACCACCTTGCATATCATCCATACCAAGCTTGCCATCACGACCGCGTAAAGCGAAGTCCATGATATTAGACTCGATATCAGCAAGGCCCATTGCTTCGGTGTTACGAAGTACTGGAACCATTAAGCCACGAGATGTTGATACAGCAACACCGATGTCTTGGTAGCCATGGTAAACCATGTCATTACCATCGATAGAGGCGTTGACCGCTGGGAAGCGTTTTAGAGCTTCTGTTGCCGCTTTCACGAAGAAAGACATAAAGCCAAGCTTAGTGCCGTTATGAGTCTTGATAAACAGATCTTTGTACTTCTTACGAAGTTCCATGATCGGGCCCATATTAACTTCGTTATACGTAGTCAATAGTGCCGCTGTTTGCTGTGCTTCAACAAGGCGTTTAGCGATAGTGGCACGAAGACGTGTCATAGGAACACGTTTTTCGATACGACCATCAGCACCCAATGGTGCCATAGCAGCTGGCGCCGCTGCTTTCGCCGCAGGTGCTGGAGCCGCAGCTGGTTTCGCTTTAACGGCTGCATCTACGTCTTCTTTGGTGATACGACCGCCTTTACCAGTGCCTTTAACTTGTGCTGTTGTAAGACCCGCTTCCGCTAATGCTTTACGAGCTGCAGGTCCTGCAACGCCATCTTCATCGGATTCAGCAGCAACAGTGGCTGCTGGCGCCGCTGTGGCAACAGGTGCGGCTGCGCTAGAAGCGCCGACCAAGAAGCTTGCGATAATTTCATCACTAAGAATCGTTTCGCCTTCTGCTTTTAGAATCTCACCAATAACACCGTCAGCAGGGGCAACGACTTCTAAAACAACTTTGTCTGTTTCGATGTCAACAATATGCTCATCACGTGAACACGCTTCACCTGGTTGTTTGTACCAAGTTGCTACCGTACCTTCGGCAACAGATTCAGGGAAAGTTGGTGCTTTAATTTGCACACTTTCTTTCGCTGATGTTGCTGCAACAGGTGCAGCAGCAACAGGTGCAGCAGCAGCCGGTGCCGCTTCTTGTTTCTCTGCTGGTGCTGCAGCAGCACCAGATTCAAATACAGCCAAGACTTCATTGCTAAGAACAATATCGCCTTCTGCTTTTAGTATGTTTTTTAATACGCCGTCTGCTGGCGCAACCACTTCCAAAACAACTTTATCCGTTTCGATGTCAACAATATGCTCGTCACGAGCACAGGCTTCACCTGGTTGTTTGTACCAAGTAGCAACGGTGCCGTCTGCTACGGATTCTGGAAAAGTTGGTGCTTTAATTTCAATACTCATTTGATACCCTTATCTCTCTGACAGGCTATGGTGCTAATCAACTAATGCGTCGTTGATAAGCGCTTCTTGTTCTTGAACATGGATAGACATGTAACCAGCCGCTGGTGCAGCAGACGATATACGGCCTGCAAAACGAATTTTGATCTCTGGAAACAATTTCTCCAACACTCGGTTCATACGGTGACGATTGGCATGCCAAGCACCTTGGTTTTTCGGCTCTTCTTGACACCAAACTAGGCTCTCAATATTCTTGTATTGCTCCAACTCTGACTCTAGATCATCGTAAGGGAACGGATACAATTGCTCTAAACGGATAACCACCACATCGTCTTTTTCAAGTTCAGCACGACGATTAATCAAGTCGAAATAAACTTTACCACTACATAGAATAATACGTTTTACTTTATCCGCTGCGATGGTTTCAGATGTGTCTGGTAAGACGGTTTTAAAGCTACCATCAGCCAAGTCTTCTAACGTTGAGATTGCTTGTTTATGACGAAGCAAACTCTTAGGAGACATAATAACAAGCGGACGACGCATTGGGCGAATCGCTTGACGGCGGAGGATATGGAATATTTGCGATGGTGTTGTTGGCACACAAACTTGAATATTATATTCAGCACAAAGCTGCAAAAAGCGTTCTAGCCTTGCAGATGAATGCTCAGGACCTTGACCTTCATAACCATGAGGTAACAACATAGTCAGACCGCATAAACGACCCCACTTGTGCTCACCACTGGTGATAAATTGGTCAATAACCACTTGCGCACCGTTTGCAAAATCACCGAACTGTGCTTCCCAGATAACCAAGCCTTTTGGCGCAGTTGTCGAGTAGCCATATTCAAAAGCCAATACCGCTTCTTCTGAAAGGTATGAATCGTATAAATCCATCGTCGGCTGACTGTCAGATACATGTTTAAGCGGAATATAAGTGCTGCCATCTTTCTGACTGTGAATCACGGCATGACGGTGTGAGAAAGTACCACGCCCTGAATCCTGACCAGTAAGGCGGATTGGATAACCCTGCTCTAACAAGCTCGCAAAGGCCAACGTTTCGGCGTAGCCCCAGTTAAGAGGTAATGCACCCGCGGTCATTTTATCACGGTCTTGATAAATTTTCTGAACCTGGCGCTGAACAACAATACCATCAGGAATAATTGTTAGCTTTTTAGCTACTTCTTGTAATTTAGCAAGTGGGTAGCGAGTATCTCCAGCATCTGTCCACTCAGCACCTAGGTACGGTTTCCAGTTGATGAATAATTCAGATTTCGGTTCTAATACTAGGCTCTTAGCAACATGGCGCCCGTCATCAAGATCTTGACGATTCTCAGCGATCATAGCTTGAGCTTGTGCTTCAGTAACAATATTTTCAGCCGCTAAGCGCTCTGCGTATAACGCTCGTGTTGTTTTTAGCTTATTAATAACACTGTACATTAATGGCTGTGTACCAGAAGGCTCATCGGTTTCGTTATGACCACGACGGCGATAACAAACCATATCAATCAGTACATCTCGACCAAACTCGTAACGGTAATCCAAAGCTAGTTGAGTAACAAACAATACCGCTTCTGGATCATCACCGTTAACGTGGAAGATAGGCGCTTGAATCATTTTCGCAACATCGGTTGCGTACTCTGTAGAGCGTGAATCATCCTGACGGTTAGTCGTGAAGCCTACTTGGTTGTTGATAACGATATGAACCGTACCACCAGTATGGAAGCCACGAATTTGAGACATCTGGAATGTCTCCATCACAACACCCTGACCAGCAAACGCAGCATCACCATGGATAGAAATAGGAACAACTGTTTTGCCTATTGTATCTTTGCGGCGATCTTGACGAGCACGAACGGAACCTTCTACAACAGGAGAGCCAATCTCTAAATGAGATGGGTTAAAAGCAAGCGCTATATGTACTTCGCCACCCGCTGTCATCACATTAGAAGAGAAACCTTGGTGGTATTTAACATCACCTGATGTACTAACCAGTTTTTTACCCTTGCCTTCAAACTCATTAAATAAGTCTTTAGGATTTTTACCTAACGTATTCACTAACACATTTAGTCGGCCACGGTGAGCCATACCAATCACGACTTCTTTTGCGCCTAGTGCGCCAGAACCTTGAATCAATGCATTAACCATTGGTATCAAGCTTTCGCCGCCCTCAAGACCAAAGCGCTTCGCTCCTGGATAACGGCTTGCTAAGTACTTTTCTAGGCCTTCAGCTGCGGTTAAACGTTCAAGCAGATTTTGTCGTGTTTCAGGGGAATATTCAGGACAAGAGCGTACTGATTCTACACGTTGTTGAAGCCACGCTTTTTCTTGCGTATTAACAATGTGCATGAATTCATAACCTATATGCTGACAATAGGTTTTTTCAAGTTCAGCGATGATGTCGCTTAACTTCATTGAATCTTTATTAAAGAATAAAGAGCCAGTTTTAAATTGAGTATCAAAATCAGCACCAGTTAACTGGTGATAAGCGATATCTAAGTCTGCTACTTTCTCACGTTTTTGAAGACCCAATGGATCTAAAGAGGCATGTTGATGTCCGCGTACACGGTAAGCATCAATAAGTTGTAGCACATTGATCTGTTTATTTTCATGTTCAGAGCTTGCAGCAACACCGGTAGAAGCAGGCATTGCTCGGAATTTATTTTTTCCGATTTCTAAAAACTGCTGTTGGATTACTGAATGTGGTAAATCTGTTGATTGAGCCTCACTTACACGAGGCAATTGATCAAAACATTTACGCCACTCTTCCGACACTGAATTCGGATCGACTAGGTAGCTTTCAAACAACCCCTCAACGTATTCCAAGTTACCACCTGAAAATTGAGAGGTGCTCCATAGCAACTCCATTAAACTTTCGTGCATTCTCGATCACCCTTATGTTCGAGCCAGCTACCGGGGTCCCGGTATGAACTTATCATATCAGTCAATAATTCCATCAGGCCCGTAAGGCTGTTAAAGCCTCGATTTGTTGTCAATTTATCACCGTATATGTCCTGTTGCATTCTATACCAAACTATTATTTATGCTGTGTCTCACAGCATTTTGCCTAAGCAATCAATCCAATAGTTTCTCTAAGTACATCCTTGCAAGCACAGGACAAATTTTAAATTCTTTTTGTTCAGTTCTCTACACCAAAAGATGCAAAAACGGCGGCATTGAAGAACAAATTCAAGCCGCCTGAGCATTATTCACTCTATAACAACAAAGTGAATCATTTATGACTTAAGTCGCTCTTTGCAAAAGCATGGTACGAATATTACCAATGGCTTTTGTAGGGTTTAATCCTTTCGGACAAACATTGACACAGTTCATGATTCCATGACAACGGAATACGCTGAACGGATCATCTAGCTCACCTAAACGCTCTTGTGTTGCTGTGTCACGACTGTCCGCCAAGAAGCGGTAAGCTTGTAGTAAACCAGAAGGTCCAACAAACTTATCAGGATTCCACCAAAAAGATGGGCACGCTGTTGAACAACAAGCACACAAAATACATTCGTATAGACCATCAAGCTTTTCACGCTCTTCAGGACTTTGCAAACGTTCAATCGCAGGCACTGGCGTATCGTTAAGAAGATAAGGGCGGATTTTTTCGTATTGCTTATAAAATTGCCCCATATCAACCACTAGATCACGCACTACAGGCAGGCCAGGCAACGGACGTAAGACAAGCTTACCTTTCTTCGCTGCTTCTGAAACTGGTGTAATACAAGCTAGACCATTTTTACCTGACATGTTCATACCATCGGAACCACACACACCTTCACGACATGAACGACGGTAAGAAATACTAGGATCTTGAGCTTTCAACAAGTTCAATACATCCAAAACCATCAAATCTTTGCCCGCAGGCAAATCAATCTGGTAGTCCTTCATGTATGGCGCATCGTCCACTTCAGGATTGTAACGATAAATACTAACTAACATTTCAATTACTCCTTAGTATGAACGAATTGTTGGTGGAAAAGCTTCCATCGTTTTCGGTCCAAAGTTTACGTCACGTTTCGTAACTGCTTTGCTTGCAGGATGGAACAATGAGTGTTTCAACCAATTCTCATCATCACGCTCGGTGAAATCGTTACGCGCATGTGCGCCACGACTTTCTTTGCGGAATTCTGCTGGAATAGCGGTTGCTTCTGCCACTTCTAACAAGTTCTCAAGTTCAAGCGCTTCAACACGTGCGGTGTTAAATGCCTGACTCTTATCACTAAGATTTAGGTTTTCTACACGCTTACGAATGTCTTCAAGGGCTTTCAAGCCTTTCTGCATCATTGCGCCTTCGCGGAATACACCAAAGTACAACTGCATTACTTTTTGAAGCTCTGCACGAACCGCAGCAACATCTTCACCACCTGTTGAATTATTCAGGCGAGTCAAACGAGCCATGGCTTTTTCTATGTCGGTGTCACTTGCATCAAGAGAGTCAAAACCAGCGTCTAGCACTTTCTTAACATGTAGACCAACTGCACGACCAAATACAACTAAGTCAAGTAACGAGTTACCACCTAGACGGTTTGCACCATGTACAGACACACAAGCGATTTCACCACATGCATACAAACCATCGATGATCACATCGTCGCCGGCTTCGTTTTGCATTAGCGCTTGACCACTGATGTTAGTCGGCACACCACCCATCATGTAATGACAAGTAGGAATAACTGGGATTGGTTCTTTTACTGGATCTACGTGAGCAAAAGTACGAGACAACTCTAGGATACCAGGAAGACGTTTATTCAACGTTTCTTCACCTAGGTGATCAAGCTTAAGCAATACATGATCGCCTTCTGGACCACAACCACGACCTTCTAGGATTTCAAGAATCATAGAACGTGCCACTACGTCACGACCTGCAAGATCTTTCGCGTTTGGCGCATAACGCTCCATGAAACGCTCGCCATCTTTGTTGATCAAGTAACCACCTTCACCGCGACAACCTTCTGTCACTAGTGTACCGGCACCGTAGATGCCCGTTGGGTGGAACTGCCACATTTCCATGTCTTGTACAGGGAAACCAGCACGCAACGCCATACCAACACCATCACCCGTGTTGATGTGTGCATTGGTTGTAGACTGGAAGATACGACCTGCACCGCCAGTCGCTAGTACGGTTGCTTTTGCTTTAAGGTAAAGTGTTTCACCTGTTTCAATGCAAATAGCAATCACACCAACAACAGCGCCTTCGCTGTTTTTAACAAGGTCAGTGGCATACCATTCATTTAAGAAGGTAGTGCCGCCTTTCAAGTTTGCTTGGTAAAGCGTGTGCAACAAAGCATGACCAGTACGGTCAGCGGCAGCACAAGTACGAGCCGCTTGTCCGCCTTTACCAAAATCTTTTGATTGACCACCAAAAGGACGTTGGTAAATACGACCATTCTCTTTACGAGAGAAAGGTAGACCCATGTGTTCAAGTTCAAATACGGCTTGTGGGCCTACAGAACACATGTATTCGATCGCTTCTTGGTCGCCAATATAGTCTGACCCTTTTACGGTGTCATACATGTGCCAGCGCCAATCATCATTTGGATCTTCACTTGCGATTGCACAGGTAATACCACCTTGTGCAGAAACTGTGTGTGAACGAGTTGGAAATACTTTCGTTACACACGCAGTGTTTAAACCAGATTCTGTCAATTGCAATGCGGCGCGCATACCAGCACCGCCACCACCAATTACAATGGCATCAAAAGAAATCGTACGAATATTTGCCATTATTTATAGCCCCCAAAGAACCTGAATGCCCCATACGATGTAAACAAACATCAGTAGACCGCATAAAGCTTGAAAAACAAAACGAATACCGGTTGGTTTAATATAGTCAGTTGAAACAGACCACAAACCAATCCAAGAATGCATACCAATGGACAACAACATCATCAAACTAAAGATACGCACCCAAGTTGTCTCGAACAAAGCACTCCATTGATCAAAAGTAAGATCAGGGTGCATTAACAAGTAACCGATAATAAACACAGTGTACAGAGCCAACACAACCGCTGAAACTCGCTGCATCATCCAATCGTAAAGACCGGAACGGCCGAAATTTGTAATTTGAGTTACCATATCCACACCCCTGCTAAAACGATTAGGACAGCAGCAATTACTAAGTTAGCAATAGCAGCTTGGCGCCCACTTTCCAATTCCTCGAAATACCCTAGATCCATAAACAAGTGTTTTACACCTGCTACAAGATGGTACATCAAGGCAGAAACGACACCCCAAATAATAAACTTCGCTAGGAAATTGTTTTGAAGCATGTCAACAACGTGGTCAAAACCTTCTTGAGACTCTAAAGAGACATCAAATGCATAAAACAAGAAAACCAAACCGATAAAGAGAATGATTCCTGTTGCACGATGAAGAATTGATACTATTGCTGTTACGGGCTGAGATATTGTTGAAATATCAAGGTTGACTGGTCTTTTTTTACTCACGACTCTTTACACCATTTTATCGATTGAGTGGTCAATCACGACCCAATATCTATATGCACCAACGTATTAACTCGCGTAAAATACGACTGCATCATAGGCCTACTTTGAAAATCCCATCGATTTGCGAACGAGTTGAGATAAAGGAACTACTCTTTATTTTCAAGACATCAACAAATCAATGGAATCATCGTGACCGCAATTATAGACCAGCGAAATTTACTAAGACAAATAGACAAGAGTATGGGTTTTCAATGATCATCATTCACAAGCTGAATGTAACCATAAGCCAGAACAATAATGGTACTAAATTACGAAATTTTTCACAGCGAAAAAAGTGAAATAACACTTATATTTCATAACGATAGGTGTAGACGGTATATTTTTTAAACATAGCATAAAAGTCAATTTTGTCAGATAATTACAAACACAAAGATAATTATGCAAGTAGTTTGCAAATGCATAACATTGACTTTTATAGTGCGTAGACAGTATTTTTTGCCCACCTTCTTGGCTAGACAGATCAATTTTTGACTTTTTAGCCTCGGATCAGAATACGAAGGAGACCATAAATGGCTGATAAAAAAGCTCGAATTACAGTGGATGGGATCGATAATCCAATCGAATTACCCGTTCTTTCCGGTACACTAGGTTCAGATGTTATTGATGTTCGCACTCTAGGCTCTAAAGGTATCTTTACCTACGACCCTGGATTTATGTCAACTGGCTCGTGTGAATCTGCAATTACTTACATCGATGGCGATGCAGGTATTCTTTTACACCGTGGCTATCCTATTGCGCAACTAGCAGAACATTCTGACTATCTAGAAACCTGTTACCTTCTTTTGTATGGAGAGTTGCCAGATAAGGATCAAAAAGAAGCGTTCGTAAAAACCGTTGGCAATCACACCATGGTAAACCAATCGATGCATAAATTTATCGAAGGTTTCCGTAACGATGCACACCCGATGGCAATCATGTGCGGATTAGTTGGAGCGCTATCTGCTTTCTACCAAGATCACATGGACATCAACAATGCAGAGCATCGCGAAATTGCGGCTTTCCGTTTAATTTCGAAAATGCCGACACTTGCTGCGATTTGCTATAAATACTCTAAAGATCAGCCAGTTATGTACCCACGTAACGATTTATCTTACGCTGAAAACTTCTTGTACATGATGTTTGCAACACCATGTGAAGAGTACGTTGTAAACCCAGTATTTGCTAAAGCGATGGATCGAATTTTCATCCTTCATGCGGACCACGAGCAGAACGCCTCAACGTCTACTGTACGCTTAGCTGGCTCTTCTGGCGCCAATCCATTCGCTTGTATTGCTGCTGGTATTGCAACCCTTTGGGGACCCGCTCATGGCGGTGCCAACGAAGCAGTATTAACGATGCTTGAAGAAATTGGCGACGTTGCAAATATCGATGAATACATAGCAAAAGCAAAAGACAAAGACGATCCTTTCCGCTTAATGGGCTTTGGACATCGCGTTTATAAAAACTTTGACCCACGTGCCAAGGTAATGCGCGAGACCTGTGACCAAGTTTTAGCTGAATTAGGACAATCAAATGATCCTTTGCTAAAAATTGCTAAACGATTAGAGCAAATTGCGCTTGAAGACCCTTACTTTATTGAGCGTAAACTGTATCCGAATGTAGATTTCTACTCCGGTATTATCATGAAGGCCATTGGCATCCCAAGCAGTATGTTTACGGTGATTTTTGCCATGTCTCGTACTAGCGGCTGGATATCTCATTGGAATGAAATGATCAGCGGCCCCTATAAAATTGGCCGCCCTCGTCAGCTTTACGTTGGTAAAGCACAACGCGATTACCCTGAAAAGTAAAACATAGTTGATACAAAAAACCGCGCCAAGGCGCGGTTTTTTTTACTTCAAATTGTAATTAAGTAGAGAAGTATTATTCCTCTTCTTCAACAATCTCCGTAATGACTTTTGACGAGCATTTAACACACTCACCTTCAATCCAAACTCGATCCGGAGTTGAGTATTCGATAGGATTTTTCATCCCTAAGTCCATTTCCATACACTCATTACACCAAGTTTGGCGCAAGAAATCCTGCTGCTCTTCTTCATCTCTAGCAAAAAAATCTAACGTCACTACAGAGTCTTCATTTAATTCTGTCACTGCTGAACTCCACTATATTTAAAGGTTTCAATTGGTTCTGCTGGGACATCAACCTGATTGACACTTTCGCCCACCATAGGCTCCCCAGCAACGCCGTTACTCTTTGTAGCAATGGGCTTAGTATTATCAATCTGCAACAGGCTACTCAAAGAAATGCTGTTTATTAATTTTTGTTTACTGCCGTTAATCGCTACCGAAAAAGTCACTAGATCCCCCTTCGCACCCACAACAAAAACATCCCTAACAACACCAACCTGCTCTAAATAAGACTGAACTTTATTCAAAGCAAGGTAACTATTTATGCCTGACACCTGAATCATTAAACGACTTTCCACAGCAACGTTTCTAACGGCTGCATAGCGTGTAGACAAGACTAACGCCATATCAGAACTAGCCTGATCAGCCAAGGCCTGCAAACTATCGCCATTCAGAGAAAACCGCTGACTGGTACCATCATCCAATAAAACCAGCAAGGTTCCACTTACCGTTCCGGCATAATCAGTCACACGCATTGCAGCAACAGCATCCGTCTGATATCGCTTACTTGCTTGCTTAATACTACTTTCAAAGAACCCCCATATATCAGATGGAGAAATAGCACTCTTATCAACAGAATCCACCAGAGGCGCGTAAATTGGAACGCCAACCATAGCTGCAGATGTTGCCAAATCATTCAATAATTCCGAAGGAGCATTGGCGCCAGAAATACTTCTCACCCCATTATCTTCACTGACCGCCCAAACCAAAACTGAAGGTCGATTATTCCCCCATACCGGCAAATTGTTTTTGGACAAAAAACGATCTATCGATTCACGATAGAAAATAACACTCACTTTTTTACCCGCTACCAGCTCTCCATTTACAGGCAGCAACTGCGGCAAAGAAACAACCGAATGTTGCGCAACCCATGTCGGAGCATCTGATTGAGCCTGCTTTAACAAATCACCACTAATCGCTTTCTTATCGCCAGACACTCTAACCAACACTTGCTCAACCGCTTGAGAAAACGCCTCATCGAGCAATTGATCATCCGAACCGACCACTGGCAGCTTAATATCAGCCCGATAAAGATTGCTCACAGGGACGGCATTTGCTAGTGACACAAAAAAAACACTGAATAAAACTATCAATATGCGAAAATTCATAACCCTTCCTTCGTTTATTTGCTTATTCTACTGTCTTAATAACAAAGAACCATAGCCCTAATGTGTCACTATGCTAAAATGCATTTTTTTCCTCGTACCATGATAAGGCATAGGCAATGACCAAATCGGACAAACCATCGATTAGTTATAAAGACGCAGGCGTAGATATTAATGCCGGCAATCAACTTGTTGAACGCATCAAAGGCGTCAGCAAAAAAACTCGTCGCCCTGAAGTAATGGGTGGATTAGGTGGGTTTGGCGCATTGACTCGCCTTCCAACTAAATATAAAAACCCTATCCTTGTCTCCGGCACAGATGGTGTAGGGACCAAGCTGCGTTTGGCCATGGACCTTAACAAGCACGACACTATCGGTATCGACCTAGTGGCAATGTGTGTTAACGATCTTATCGTCGCTGGAGCAGAACCTCTTCTTTTCCTAGATTACTATGCAACAGGTAAACTAGACATCGACGTGGCCGCAAATGTAGTCACTGGCATTGGCGAAGGCTGTCTTTTATCGGGCTGTGCCTTGGTTGGCGGCGAAACCGCTGAAATGCCTGGCATGTACCACGACGGCGACTATGACCTAGCAGGTTTTTGTGTTGGCGTTGTTGAAGAAGAAGCGATTATTGACGGCAGCAATGTAAAAGCTGGTGACACACTAATCGCACTTGGCTCTTCTGGCCCGCACTCTAATGGCTACTCATTGATTCGTAAAATCCTTGAAGTCAGCAAAGCCGACCTAAATCAAGAAATCGATGGCGTGGCACTAAAAGATGCCTTGATGGAACCTACTCGCATTTATGTGAAATCCATCCTGAAATTAATGGAATCTATTTCTGTTAATGCGCTGTCTCACATTACTGGTGGCGGTTTGCTAGAAAACATTCCTCGTGTATTACCAGAAAGTGCAGCGGCTCGTATCGATGCAACTAGCTGGAAACGTCCTGCTGTGTTTGATTGGCTACAAGAGCAAGGCAACGTTGAGCAAGAAGAAATGTATCGCGTCCTGAACTGTGGCGTTGGTATGGTACTTGCGATTGATGCGGACAAAGCGGATACCGCCTTAGCGATATTAAAAGCAGAAGGCGAAAACGCTTGGGTCATCGGTGATATTTGCGACCGTAACGGCGGCAAAGAAGTACTGATTTCCGATCTTGAGGCCAATGCATGAGTTTTCCCATCGTTGTCTTAATCTCTGGCAGCGGTAGCAACTTGCAAGCTTTGATTGATCAAAGCTTGCAAGGTAAGCTCGACATCACCATCAGCGCAGTGATCAGTAACAAAGCCGATGCTTATGGGTTGGAACGAGCCCGCAATGCGGGCATACCTACTCATGTTTTGGATCATAAAAGCTTTGCTGATCGTGAGGCGTTTGATCAATCGCTACAAGAAACGATTGATCAATATCAGCCGAAACTTGTTGTTCTAGCGGGCTTCATGAGAATTTTGACCGATACCTTTACCCGTCACTACGAAGGAAGAATGCTTAACATTCACCCTTCTCTGTTGCCGAAGTATAAAGGTTTAGACACGCATCAGCGCGCTATCGATGCGAACGATAAAGAACATGGAGTATCAGTGCACTTTGTCAGCGCTGAACTTGATGCTGGATCGGTTATCGTGCAAGCTAGTACTCAAATAGAGCCAGTAGACACCGCCGAATCATTAGCTATGAAGATTCACAAACTTGAACATGTGATCTATCCATTGGCAGTAAAGTGGTTTAGCGAAGGCAGACTAACGGTTAATAAAGGAAAGGCGTTTTTTGATGGTCAACCACTTCCTGCAAGTGGCGCCAACTACAAAGAAACACCTAAATGAGATAAGGATATAGAATATGGGTATTCATAAGATTTTTGCATTTATCGCTGTAAGCTTACTGACTTTACCCATATCACCTGCCTACAGCGCAACCTCTTCCCAAGATTCTTTTTTAACGCCCTATTCCGCGGTTTATAGCACCATCTGGAAGAAAGGCATCACAATGAAAGTTAAAGGCACACAAACCCTGTCCAAACAGGCTAATGGCACTTGGCAGTTTTCATTTACGGCTGACAATTTTTTTGCCTCTCTCAGCGAAAAAAGCACTTTCACCGTTAAAAACCATCAAATAATTCCAACACACTATTTATATCAAAGCAGCGCATTAGGTAAAAAACGCAAGGCCGAGTTGTTTTTTGATTGGACAAAAAATCGCGTACGAAATGATATAAAAAACAAACCTTGGAACATGTCTATCAAACCAAACACGGTTGATAAACTCAGCGTGCAATTACAAATTAGAGAAGACTTAAAACAAGGAAAGGATAACTTTGATTATCTTATCGCAGACGGTGGCTACACTAAAAACTGGCGTTTCAAACGATTAAAGACAGAAAATATTGAAACTAAATTTGGTGAAATATCAGCCATTAAAATGATTCGGACCGACAACAAAGACTCTAATAAACAAACCTCTTTTTGGTTTGCTCCTAAATACGATTACCTACTGGTTAAACTCACACACAAAGAAAAAGGCGGCGATTCTTACACTTTGGACATAGAATCCTTAAAAGTGCTAGCTAAACACTAGAATCTATTTGCTCTTGATAATTCACATTCAAAAGCTCGCCTTCTACACCCCAGAGTACAGAGTCGTAGCCATGTTCTCGATAATAAGCCATCACACTATTTCTATCTCCCCCGTCTAAAAACGTCGCTAAAGATTGCAGGCCTGATTGAACTGGAATAATGGCATGCAGAGGATGTAAACCACTACCACTTTCTAAACAATGTATTCTCTCTGATTGCGCCTGACTCGCAACCTTTAATGCAGCAAAAGCGGCACTAGAGATATTTGGCGTATCGCAGGGCGCCACCAAAATATGAGTTGTCGACGCTTGGTTTAAGGCACTCCACAAACCAGAGAGCGGCCCTCGCTCTGCGTAAGCCTCCTCATCCTGTATGAGCTTATAGCCTAATAACTGATAGTCTGAGAAGCGCCGATTCACATTTAAACAAACATGCTTTACTAACCCTTCCATAGCTTGAGCAACCCAAAAAGCCATAGACTGCCCCTTATAAAGCACCAGACCTTTTTCTACACCTGACATTCGCTGAGCTTTACCGCCCGCAATCACAACACCTGAAAGTGTGTACACAACAACCTCACCTAAACGATGGCCAACTTTCGCCTACGACAAATAAAACACCTTCCAATAGTGTTGCTGTGCTCTAATAGGGATTAATTCTAATTATAAGAGACACGAGCTCTCGCTGCGAGAGCCCGCCTGAATGATACGTTATTAAAATCCATGAGATTATTTAATAATAAGTTATCTATAGCCTCTGACAAGGCATAATCTCATTAATAACGCGGCATCTTATAAAAAGGTAAACGAAGCATCAATAGAAATATAAAAGAATGGAACGACGAGATAAAGGCAGCAGAGATTATAGGCAATCAAACATCTGCTGTTTATACGACATAAAACAGGTTAGCCGTACTTTGAAAATAGCGAATAGCATCTCGTATATTATGGCGCTGAAAATGCTCCTTGCACAAGAAGAGCTAAAGACAAACGATCCTTAGTATTGGTTTTCTTAAATATTGATGTAAGGTGCGATTTCACCGTTCTCTCAGTAATATCCATCTCAATAGCAATCTGCTTGTTCGACAAACCATGAGAAATATAATTAGCAACACTAACTTCTCGCTCAGATAAAGAGCTCAATAAAACTTGATCCGTAGTGGTTTTTTGCTTAGGTGCAGATTGAGCTATCAGATTTAGAATAAATGACTTCCCACCCCAAATCTCACCAGACCCAACCACTGATAAAGCCAATGCTAATTGCTCCTTACCAATATAAGGTGAACATTGACCTCGAACACCACTTGAAAGTAATCTCAAAGCAGCAGCTTGGCTTGGTTGATTTGGAAATACTATCACCTTTGTATTTGGAAAAGCGCCACATAAATAGACCACATCTTCTACTCTCTTAGAAAATTCTTTATCTTCTAGAAATACAAAAAAATAATCAAATGCCGCATCAGACTCTAGCTGAAGCTTTGCACTATCGCCATCAAGGGCTCTGATCAAGGTCACTTCCTGATCAACAATTTTATTCCAATGATCCCAAACAGAATCATCCGTGTTCCAGCACAAAATTTTCAAAGCATCCCTCATCTACTACTTTTATTGAAATCAATTATACTCACGACCAAACACCAGACTGTGTTTATTTGTTACTTAATCATAGTCACAAAGATTCGCCTTTATGATCATCGCTCGTGCAAGGCATTTTGCTTTGCCTTAATAATTGGTTTCAACAAATATTTTAATAATGTCTTCTTACCAGTAATCACATCCACTGTCGCTTGCATACCCGGAATAATGGGCAAACGCTGTGAATTATGTTCCAAATAATTACGGTCAGTCCTTACCCTTACTAGATAAAAGCTCTTTCCCTCTTCATCTAAAATAGTATCCGCACTAATATTCTCAACAGTCGCCTTTAAGCCACCATAAATCGCAAAATCATAGGCGGTTAATTTAACAACAGCATGAAGTCCTGGCTTGATAAAACCGATATCTTTAGGACTTACTTTCGCCTCTATCAGCAAAGAGTCTTCGATAGGAACAATTTCTAATAGATTCATACCCGGAGTAATAACACCTCCAACTGTATTTATTTGTAACTGCTTAACAATTCCTTTAACAGGAGACCTTACCTGAGTTCGAGACACTTTATCTTGCAGAGAAACATTCGTCTCTTTCAATTGATCCAGTTTACTTTGAACCTTGGTTAAATCCTCTTGTGCATCAGCCCTAAACTTAGCCGAACTTTCTTTCAGCTTGCTCTCGGCTTCTTTCAACGCTGACTCAGCCCTAGGAATGGCCAATTGAGTCGCATCCAAGTCTCCCTTGAGCTGATTCACTTGTCGCTCAAGCTGCAACAACTCAACCCGTGAAACGGCACCTTGCTCAAACGCAGGTCGTGTCAAGTTAAGCTCTTCCGTTGATAACTCAAAGCTTCTTCTAAGGTTGCCTAATTTCGCTTCTTGCTCAACAATTTCTTGTTGCTTTTGAGCAACCTGCTGATCAAAAACACGCTGATTACTTCGTAGTGAAGCCAATCTGTTTTTATACAATTCCATCTCGCGGCTAACAACATTGGGATGCAACGCCCTCATATCTGAAGCAAATGCTGGTTCCTTACCTAACGCCTCTGCTTTCAATCGAGTCGCACGAGCTCGCAAGTTAACCGATTCGACTTCCTGCTCTCTAAGAGAAGAAAGCGCCTCTGTGTTTTCGATAGTCATCAATATCTGACCACGCTCAACGGTTTGACCCACTCGAGTGTTAATTTCTTTTAAAATACCGCCTTCCAAATTCTGTATCTGCTGCACTTGGCTTGATGGGATAACTTTCCCCACACCCACAGTAATTTCATCGAAGCTTGTATTATCAGCCCAAACCAAACCCAAAATAACAAAGACAAAAATCACCCATAAAATAATACGTCCACCACGGGGTGTTTTTAGCATTAAAGCTGAGTTTTTATCATTCAGAAAACTCAAATCACTTTGTGATATTTTATTCAATTTTTTAGCCATGTTAACTAACCTTAAGCTTGCCTTGTCTTAGCGCTTCATGTACTTGCGCTTTTGGTCCATCTGCAATTAGTCGACCGTTATCCATCACAATGATTCTATCTACCATATCTAACATCGACGCTTTATGTGTGATTAATATCAATGTTTTATCTTTAACAACATTAATAAGACGGCGCTTCATTCTTGTCTCGGTTGTGTTGTCCATCGATGCGGTAGGCTCATCTAGAATAAGAATCGGTGGGTTGAAGAGCAAAGCTCGTGCTATTGCAATACTTTGACGCTGACCACCCGATAAGAGCATTCCTCGCTCACCCACAATACTATCTAAACCACTAGGTTTACGATTGGCAAATTCAGACACACCTGATAATTCCGCTGCGCGAATAATCGCCTCATCCTCCATATATGGAACACCCATCACAATATTGTCCCGAATAGAGCCGTAAAAGAGCGTTACGTCTTGGGAAACGGAGCCAATATTACGACGCAGGTCTGTCGGATTGATTTGACGTACATCGACACCATCTACACGAACCGCACCGTCAATAGGTGTATAAAGCCCCGTCATTAATTTACCCAATGTGGATTTTCCAGAACCAATACGACCGATGATACCTACTTTTTCACCAGGCTTAATCTTGATATTAATTGAGCTAATCGCCGCTTGTTCTTGCTCTGGATAAGCAAAACTTACTTCATCAAACTGGAAGTCACCTTCAAATTTAGCACGATGGACAAATTTCACATCATCAGGATTTTCTACCGGTGAACTCATAATTGCATTGAGCGAACTAAAAGCAGACTTGGCTTGGTTGTAACGGGTTGCAAGCCCTGCTATTTGAGCCATTGGCCCAAGTGCTCGACCCGTTAACATAACAGATGCGACCAACGCGCCCATACTCATGTTGCCTTCAGAAATCTGATAAACACCAACAATAACAATAACAACCGTTGTGAGCTGTTGAACAACCATAGCGAAAGAAGAACAAGACTGAGACAATTGACGTGTTTTAATCCCCCAATCTGCAATGTTACCGACCGCATTTTCCCACTGCTTTTGGAGAACGCCTTCCGCATTATTTAATTTAACACTCTCGGCGTTATACAGGCTTTCAATTAATACCGCATTTTTCTGAGAGGCTGTTTTTTGGCTTTCCTCAATCGAACGTCGAAGCGGTATTTGAATAATGATGCTGTAAGCTAAAATTAGAAATATGGTAACAATAGGAATATAGCCAACAGGTCCACCGATGAGCCAAATAACCCCCACAATCAAAAACATAAAAGGGATATCAACCAAGGTAGTAATTGAGGCAGACGTAATAAAGTCTCGAATACTCTCAAATTCCTGAAGATTTTTTGCAAACGCTCCCACCGATTGAGGGCGAGATGCCATAGTGATGTTATTTACTTTAGAAAAGATGGCGGCAGAAATCAGAATGTCTGATTTTTTCCCTGCAATATCGATAAAGTAAGAGCGCAACGTGCGTAATAAAAAATCAAACAAATACACTACAGCAGCACCAATAGCCAACACCCATAAGGTGTCAAATGCATTATTAGGAACCACCCTATCATAGACATTCATCACAAAAAGCGGACTGGCAACAGCAAAAACATTAATCAATAAAGAGGCAATAAACACATCTCGATAAATGCGCCAAGATTGCGTAATCGTCCCCCAAAACCAGTGTTTTTTACTGGCTTTTTCACTCTCTTTTTCTGAACGTTTATCAAATTGATAAATCGGCTTAACAAAAAAACAATAGCCACTGTATGACTCTAATAGCTCATCAAGAGGAAGTGTAATTTCCCCTTCTCCAGCTTCAGGACGCATCACTTTCGCAAAGCCTTCCTGCTGGTTAACTTCTAATAAAACACAAGCGTGTTGATCTTTAAGCAACAAAACCGTAGGCAAAACCATATCTGGAATTTTTAACAATGGTCGCTTGATAAACCGAGAGCTGATGCCAATGCGCTTCGCCGCACGTTTGAAAAGTGCTGGCGTCATATCATTGTCGGTTAAAGGTAAACCGGCAGCAATGGAATCTGCTGAATAAGGGTTGTGGAAATATTTACTTAATAAGACTAAACAATCGAGAAGTGGGTTTGGATACTCTAGGTCTGCGCCCAAAATATTCCACTGACTAGAAGCAGCTTCATCACTGGAAGTTTTGTTATCTGAAGTGGAATCTGGCTGCTCAGGGTTATTAGCTGTGCCAGCATTTTCCTCGTTTTTCACCTTATCATCGATTGGTGATTCGTCAGATACTGAAGTCGGGGCTTGCCCTGGACGAGCGGAGTCAGACATACTTCATTTAGCTCCTTAATTTGTACGAAAAACATAGGTTTAATAACCTACTTCAAATAACTCTAGTCTAGAATAGTGCTTATTGAGTAAGATAGAAAGACTACCAATGAATCTATACTAGATTAAATAACATGGAGAAGCGCTGTGCTCTACGCAAAAGTGAACGAAGAAGGTGAAATCATTGATGTTGCCACCTCTCAATCAAGCGAATACAAGCTGCTAGTTGCCCCTAATGACCCTACTGTTGCAGAGTTGTTAGAATCTAAATTCAAAAACATTGAAACAGACACCCAAGAAATTCTTGATAATTCTGACGTTGACATGATGCGTGTAATAGAAGATTTGATCGATCTATTGAGTGCAAAGCGCATCATTCAGTTCACTGAACTTCCGATGGCAGCACAGAAAAAATTGCTCAGTCGAAAATGGGTTCGTGGCGTACACAATGGCAGTGATGATGGCCTTATCATTGATGATACTCTCTCTTCTGATGACAATGACGCTTTAATTTAGCACGTCATTGTCATTTAAATTGGGCTACATCTCTTGAGCTTGATCTATAGCATAACCTTGACCTGCAGTGATATCGAATTTCTCTAGACGACTCAATTGCTGCTGACTTTCAATACCTGTTGCAATTATTTGAATATTTAAGCTATTAAACATTTTACACAGTATATGCATGAAAAAGGCTTCCGACTCTTTGCCTGTCGCCAGCTTCGTATAGGAGGGATCTACCTTCACATAGTCCGGAAGCAACTGCTGTAAATAATGAAAGGTAGTAAATTGCTTACCTACATTATCAATCCCAAACACCACATCGTGTCTTTTTAATACCTCTGACAATACTATCGCCTGATCTTCGACAGCCAACACACTTTGCTCTGATACCTCAAAAACAAGTTGCTTACGGATCGCAAGATCTAAGCCTTGCAAGGTTTTATCCAACCAATCAGTAAATGTAGGCTTTGAATACGCAGAGGCAGAAAGGTTAATGGCTAAAGGAGTCTGTCGTTGATCACCGTGTCGCTGCGTAATAAATTCAATCACACGAAGAATAATGACTTTATCTAATTGATCTCCTAGATCAAACTGCTCAGCCAAACCAATGAAGTAACCCGCATGATACTGCTTGCCTTCATAATCAAGACTCGCAAACACTTCTTCATGCATGACGGTGCCCGCTTCTTCAAAACATATAATTTTCTGCTTCCTTAAAAGAAACGCTCGATTTTTAATCGCATACTCCAACATATCTTTCCAAACAAGCCGTCCAATGGCCATATCTTGACCAGTAATCGCATCAAAAACACGAAGAGTATTTGAGCCAGCGGTTTTAGCCTCTCTCAACGCAGCATCTGCTTGAGCCATGGCATTAGAACGACTTACTCTACCATTTAATGAAACTGCACCAATATTTGCAACCGCGTCTGCGTAGGCTATTTGATTAGGAATAAGCACCATTAAACCTTCCAAAATATCCTCAACAACATGCTTCAATCTATCTTGGTCGATATTAGGTATTAAAATAATAAAATCTGCACCAGACAAGCGAGCGACTGAAGAAGAGGAAGCCACTGTTTTCATTTTATCCGTCATGATATTAGCTGAAGCCTGAATAAACAGATCAGCCGCTTCATAACCACGCTCATTATTGAGCTTTCCTAAATCAGATAAACTAACAAGCACTAGGCCATCCATGGTGCGATCACTACTGGAAAAATAAGCCTTAGCCTGACTTTCAAAAAAATTACGGTTACCTAACCCACTTACTGGATCTTTAAAGGCTTTCGCCTGGAGCCATTGAACCGTTTCAGCCTCTGCATCAAAGTCTTTTTCAAGCTTTTCTGTGAGTCGATTCATTGCTTGCACAACCAGTTTTAACTCACGTGTTTTTGGCAAGTTTTTCATTTTAATAAATTGGCGATGTTGTATCGCTTCTGCTTGCTTTACCACTTCTCCTAATGGCCTAAAGAGGAAACGAAGCGCGATACTACCGAACAAGATTGTAACCACGCCTATAATAAAAAAGGACACCAACAAGTTTCTGCTTGCTAACCATAACTGGTTATAACCATAACCAGCGCTACCAGTAATGTAGACTTGCCCTAATTCATTCCAGCCATTAGAGATAACCGCATTAGCTTGAGGGACATCAAAACTAATGAGTTTAATAAACCACTGAGGAACACCATCAATTTTTGTTTCATTTTTACGAACAATATCTTTGTCTGTGGCGTAAACGTGCATTCTAATTTCAGAAAAATAGCCACTGTCAAAAACAGCGTTAATGGCACTGTCTACTGACGCATAATCTTGCGCAGCCATAAAATCAGACACTGTCATACTAAGTGACGTGGCTGAATCTTGTGTTGTCGACTCTAGCTGATTGATCAAATAGCCTTTGGTTGTATTGAAATTAATCCCCATTACAACAACGAGTATTACTGAAAAAATGACTATAATCGTCATCATCAACTGGCGAAATAGCGTCACTTGGATTCTCCTAGTTATTGTACGTGGCAAGTCGGTTATTTAAATCGGTCCAGAGACTCAATCTCGATGAACCTCCCACTAATTGACCACGCCCTTTTTCTTTTGAAAGCCACAGGTTTTTTGCATTAAAAGAATAAATGGGTAATAAATCATGGCGCTGTGAGGCAGGCTTCAACTCTTTGTCTAAATTATCTAAAATGACGGGAATAGACGTTGGTTTGTTATAATAAGCCAATACCATGTGATGCTGATTGAGAGTGAGTGCTTTAACATATACTAGGCGAAGCTTCTCATCAGGCACACCCAATTCTCGCAAAGTGAAATATTTGGCTATCGTAAAGTCTTCACAATCACCACCTCTAGTCGCCAAAAATTCAATCGGCGTTGCCCAGTAATCTTCTTTCCCCCAATGGTCAAGATCATCCACAAAGTCCAATGAATTAAAAAAATTATTCACCGTTGCCAGCTTATTAACAATGGAAAGATTCTGAGAATCAGCGACCAACCTTCGCCATGCTAACACCCGTTTCTCAGCATTCGGTCCGTACTGTCTACCCACTTTTTGAGCAATCGCAAAATACTTATCCGATATATCAGCATAAAGCCAAAGCTGAGGGATAATACACAATATTAAAGACAAACAAACAACCCGCTTACGAATTGAAACGCTTCTCGTTAATGATCGTATAAAAGCAATAAGGCCGTTTGGCACGTTAAGCCTTACTTAGTCACTTTTGCGGCAAAAGCAGCAAGCTGCTCAACAGTTGCCTCCGGTTGATACTTTTTCTTCCAGTCACTGTAAGGTTCACCATAAACATACTCACGAGCGCCATCGTAATCAATCTCAACGCCCTTTTCTTGAGCCTCTGCCATGTACCATTTACTTAGACAATTACGGCAAAAATCAGCCAAATTCATAAGATCAATATTTTGCACCGATTTGTTGTCATCTAAATGTTTAAGGAAACGGCGAAATACGGCAGCTTCAATTTCAGTTTGTTTATCCATGAACTTACCTTAGTGTTAGCGATCGATTATTGACGAATGTTTATGGCTCTTTGGCTGACAACGCCATTGCCACTCAATTGATGCGACCATAAAATCTCTAATTGGTTGCATTGTATCTGTTGTTAATTGTTCCACCGCATAGCAGCACGCTTCTAACGTTGATAACGCTTTATCATTAGGTGACTTGCGAATTTCATACTGCTCTTTTGGCGGGCAGGCAAACATTAGGCTATTAATTGAATGCAATAGTGGCTGGGTCAAATAGAATCGCTTTGCCTTTCGCCACGTGGCATCTATCAAAATAATCCCTTTGATAATGGCAATTTCTTCTTTCTCTAATTGCTCTATCAAGTTCGCCTGTTCATTAGGATAAACAACGCGCCATTGCGTAAACTCTAAACTCTGTAATCGAGCTTCCAACGTCACATCGTCCATCGCAATGCATTCAATTTGAGGCAACGCCAGCGCCAACAAAGATACGGTGTTTTTCGCGTGCTTCGCTTCTTTAGGATCCTGCAATACGATAATGCGCAGATCAACTGAGCGACTTGACGGCAATAAATGACAAACACACTGAGTCTGTAAAAAATGACAAACTTGGCAACGCGGACGTTTCTCACGCATCATTATATTAAGAAAGTTTTTCTAGATACGCTTTAATCACATTATCCCAACCTAAGTCTAACGCTTCTGCCGTTAATGCATGACCAATCGACACTTCCGTTATCCGACCTGGCTGGCATAACACTTCGATATTAGTGAGATCTAAATCATGTCCTGCGTTTACACCAAGCCCTACATTCAAAGCCGCTTGCGCGGTATTTTGATAAGCTTGTGCAATAGATTCAAAGTCCGCATTATGATAATTATTAGCGTACTCCTCTGTATAAAGCTCAACTCGGTCTGCGCCCACTTCTTTTGCGAGTGCCATATTGTCTGCATCAGGATCCATAAACAACACAACCCGAATGCCTTTTTCTTTGAGTTTAGCAATAACTGGACGCAGCGCATCTTGGTCGCGAGCAATGTTCCAACCGTGGTCAGAGGTTAGTTGATTCGGATCATCTGGTACTAAAGTGCACTGATGAGGCACGACTTCTAGCACCACTTCTAAAAACTGTGCGTCAGGAAAGCCCTCAATATTTAATTCTGCATTAGGATAACTTTTTAACAGTTCTTTTAGATCATAAGCATCTTGATAAGTTGCATGACGCTGGTCAGGTCTTGGATGGATAGTAATACCAAAAGCGCCGAGCTCTAAGCTGCGCTTGGCCATATCAACCATGTTTGGGTAATTTCTTCCACGAGAATTTCGAAGTAAGCCTATTTTATTCAAGTTAACGCTTAAGTGTGTCATTTAACTTCTCTCGATCTGTTTGAATGTATTTTGTCGCATTATAAGACAAAGCATTAGCTAACATCACTAAAATACCACATCAATTACCCACCTCTACCCAGTTTCATTTCATATCCTTATGGTAAACTTATCCATAGTAAAAAGGAGTCGTCATGTATTACGAACCATTTCAAACAATTTATGACCGCGCCGCATTAAGACACGGTGGCAAACAAAACCTAGAACAGCAACTAACCAAACCATTAAATCACACTCAGCTTTGCCAACATTCAGATGATCGTTGGTTAGCCGCCTTCTCACAAAAAATATTTCAATCTGGCATCAATTGGCAAGTTGTAAGAAATAAATGGGAAGGGTTCGAAACGGTATTCTTTGGTTTCGACATTGAAAAAATGCTTTTCATCCATAATGAAATGTGGGAAGAAAAAGCCAAAGACACTCGTATTATTCGTAACTTTGGTAAAGTCATGACCATTCGTGAAAATGCATTAATGATCAGTGAATGCCAACAATCCAACGGTTCATTTTCAAAATTCATTGCAGATTGGCCGACAAATAACATTATTGGGTTATGGGCTTATCTAAAAAAACACGGTCAACGACTGGGTGGAAATACAGGGCCGTATACGCTTAGGATAATGGGCAAAGACACTTTCTTAATGACAAAAGATGTTGAGGGTTATTTACGACTTAATGAGATCATAATAACAGGAAAAGATACCAAATCCGCGCACCAAGCAACACAAGATGCCTTTAATCATTGGCAAGAAGAAAGTGGTCGATCGCTAAATGAAATCAGCCAATGTATTGCAATGAGCGTCAATTAACTTACCTTTTAAGAATCACAGTTTAGGAGAGAACATGGCAGACCTGCGCATCGATATTATTTCAGATGTTGTTTGCCCCTGGAGCTATCTAGGGTATACAAGATTAAAACAAGCAATAGAACAGTTAGGAGACAATTACCGGATCGACATTCGTTGGCAACCCTTTGAACTTCATCCTGATATATCACCAGAGGGCGAAGACAGAGAAGCTTACTTGAGCAAGCGATTTGGTAGCCAAGAAAGACTAAACGAAGCGACTCATGCTCTACAGCAAGTAGGAATAGAAAACGGCATTACGTTTAACTTTTCAGAAAAAGACCGCCTACCTAATACCAAACTGGCTCATCAGTTTATCTTAGCGGCAAGTAAAGTAGATTTATCAACGCCACTGGTTGTTGCCTTGTTCAATGCGCACTTTACCCTTGGGCAGGACATTGGCAAAAAGACCAAACTTGAAGAGATAGCGTTGAGTATTGGGATGAAAGAAAGCGACATTCAATACGCTTATGACCCGAAAGCGAGGGCTATCGTCGACAAAAAAATAGCCAGACTGACAAGTTTAGACATCACCTCAGCGCCCACCTACGTCATTAATGACAAATATATGATCCATGGCGCTCACTCCCCTGAAGATTTTCTAAAAATCCTCAATGATATTGCGGAAAAAAGCCTCTTAGCCTAGCCTTTAGTGTACTTATACGAGTTAGTTTATTCGCTATCTCGTATAAGTTATTTCAAAGACATTATCTATAAGTAAAGAACCCCATAAAAGTTGATAATCATTTTCATTCGCAGTATTATTCTATTATCAAAACATTAATAAGAGTGATTTTCATTTATGTACGTATGTCTTTGCAATGGAGTAACCGACAATCAAATCAAACAATCTATTCATGAAGGCTCCATGACGATGAAAGCCTTGTATCAAGACACCAACTTGGGAAATCAGTGCGGCAAATGCTGCCAATGCGCTAAACAAATACTGAATAATGAGCTTCTGAAAATTTCAGAAACCCAATATCAGGCTGCCTAAGTCATTACATTTGTGATTGAAGGTAGTTTTCGATACCTGAATTTTTAATCAGAATCTGTTGAGTTTCCAGCCAATCAATTTGTTCTTCTTGTTCATCTAAAATCTTTTCAAGCGCGTCTCGGCTCATAAAGTCCAGTTTAGATTCACACAGATCAATGGTTTCTTTCAGCACCTTGAGTGTATCAAGCTCAAACTCTAAGTTCGCCGCAATCATTTCTTCGCTGTGCTCTCCAATACGTAAACGCCCTAAATCCTGAAGATTAGGTAAGCCCTCTAAGAACAAAATTCGCTCAATCAAACGGTCTGCATTTTTCATTTTCTGAATAGAGACTTTGTAATCCGCTTTGTCTAAGCAACTAAAGCCGAAATCTTTAAACATTCGAGCATGTAAAAAATACTGATTAATACCAACAAGCTCATTCGCTAACACTTTATTTAAACCAGCAAGTACGCTGCGATCGCCTTTCATAAAATGCTTCCTTATTTACCCATTTGCGACTGAATATAGTTTTGTTGACCGATTTTATCCATTAGGCCAAGCTGCTGCTCTAACCAATAAACATGATCTTCTTCTGTATCAAATAGTAATTTCTCTAACATTTCACGCGTCTGATAATCAGCTTCTGCTTCACACAAGGCGATGGCTTCGCGAACACAAGCAACCACTTCAAGCTCTAAAGTAAGGTCATTAGACATCATTGACTGCACATCTGAACCTACCATTAAATCTCGACGGTTGGTCATACATGGCACACCTTCCAGAAAAAGAATACGCTTAATCAACCAATCTGAATGCTGAGTCTCTTCTTCCATTTCATGATTTAAGCGAACATAAAGCTTATCCATGCCCCAATCATCGTACATACGTGAATGGATAAAATACTGATCTATAGCCGCCAATTCATTCGCTAAGAGCTTATTTAAGCCATCAATAACCTTCTTACTGCCTTTCATCTCTATCTCCTTATGGCCATAAGACCATCTTGCATGCATTTATCAATAGGGTCTTTAATCGCGTAACAAATCCGCTTCACCTTTATTCGGCTTGCCTTCTCCGACTTTAACGTCAAAGGAATCAATTCGCTGGAAGCCTCTAGGCAATTTTAAACCTCGACGGCCACGCTCACCCACATAATCTAGCAAGTCTTTTTCCATAAAGGACATAAAGCGTTTGCCCGCGTAAGCCATCAGTAGGTCATTGGGTAATACACACGCCATTGATACCAGTAGCTCTTCTCTCTCGGCCGCTCGAGCACTTGGAATACTTAACATTTTATTCCCTTTGCCTTTCGCCATTTGAGGTAAAGAAGCCACATCAAACACCAGCATACGCCCCTCATTGGAAACCACTACAACTCGCCCTGTTTGTGGATTTTCTACCAACACAGGCGCCATCAGCTCAGCACCTTTAGGCAATGTTAGTGTTGCCTTACCAGATTTGTTTTTTGCATAAAGGTCTTTTAACTGCGCAACAAAACCATAACCGGCATCACTGGCAATAAGATAATGGGTATCTTCATTATTTAAGACTGCGGCCACAATTGAGACATCTTTTTCAAGGCTAATACGACCTGTAATTGGCTCGCCCTGTCCTCGTGCAGAAGGTAAAGTATGCGCCTTCATTGAGTAGGTACGACCGTTAGAGGCGAATAAAACTAGGGTTTGATTTGATCGGCCTTTAGCACTAACTAAGAAACTGTCACCCGATTTGTAGCTAAGCCCTTCCACATCCAAATCATGACCTTTACCAGCGCGGATCCAGCCTTGCTTAGAAATAACAACGGTAATAGGGTCATTTGAAAGTAAATCTTCTTCATTAAACGCTTGGGCCTCTTTGCGCTCAACGATAGGTGTGCGACGATCATCACCGAAAGCATCAATGGCTTCACGAATTTCTTTGGTAATCAGTTTTTTCAATTTACTATCTGAAGAAAGCAATGCTTCTAGCTGCAAACGCTCTTTTTCCAACTCCGCTTGTTCTGCTAGAATTCTAACTTCTTCAAGTTTTGCCAAATGACGTAACTTCAACTCTAAGATAGCTTCTGCTTGAATTTCTGTTAATCCAAACTTGGCTATCAACTCGATTTTGGGCTTTTCTTCAGTACGAATAATATGAATTACTTCATCAATGTTTAGAAAGGCAACTAATAAGCCTTCTAATATATGAAGCCGACTATTCACCTTATCTAATCGGAACTGTAAACGGCGGCGAACCACATCAATGCGAAAGCGTAACCATTCCGTTAAAAAGTTTTTAAGCGTTTTAACCTGAGGCAAGCCATCCAACCCTATGACATTCATGTTTACACGGTAGGATTTTTCTAAATCCGTTGTCGCAAAAAGATGCGTCATTACAGATTCGATATTCACGCGATTAGACTTAGGAACAATAACCAAACGAGTAGGATTTTCATGATCAGACTCATCTCGAAGGTCAACCACCATCGACAGCTTTTTAGCCGGATTTTTATCCTGCATCTGTGCGGCTATTTGCTCAAGAATTTTACTACCAGATACCTGATGCGGTAGTTCATGAACAACGATCTCCCCTTCTTCCACTTCGTAACGAGCACGCGCCTTAATCTGCCCTTTACCTGTTTCATAAAGCTTGCGTATATCACTACGTGGCGTAACAATCTCACCGCCTGTTGGAAAATCTGGCCCTTGAATAAAGCCGAGTAGATCATCTAATTCCGCCTTCGGATTATTAAGAAGATGAACACAAGCTTCTCCCACTTCTCTTAAATTATGAGGAGGAATATCCGTTGCCATCCCAACAGCAATGCCTGTCGTACCATTAAGCAATAAATTGGGTAGGCGCGAAGGCAATACTGATGGTTCCTGTAACGTACCATCAAAGTTAGGCACCCAATCAACAGTCCCCTGACTCACTTCGCCCAGTAAAACATCCGCATACTTTGATAATCGAGACTCTGTATAACGCATCGCTGCAAATGATTTCGGGTCATCCGGTGCCCCCCAATTGCCCTGCCCATCCACCAATGGATAACGATATGAAAATGGTTGCGCCATCAACACCATAGCTTCATAGCAAGCACTGTCTCCGTGCGGATGAAATTTACCTAATACATCGCCCACGGTACGCGCTGATTTTTTATACTTAGCCGATGCTTTTAAACCAAGCTCACTCATTGCATAAACAATACGTCGCTGAACGGGCTTTAATCCATCACCAATGTGTGGCAAAGCACGATCTAAAATGACGTACATGGAGTAGTTTAGGTACGCTTTCTCTGTATAGTCTTTTAATGACAGCGTTTCATTAGACTCAAAACTTAACGGCTCACTCAAGGAGGAGTTCCTTCTACTGCATTTTGGCGTAAATTACTCGTACACCAAGAATTGAAAAAAATAGTGTGTTCGTACTATAAAGAAACATGCTTATTGCCTGCAACCTTAGCTCTAAAGTTTATCTGGATAGGTTCTTTAATCGCTCACCCATAACCTAGTTATAAATGAATTATGGCAACAGACATGAGAGAAATATTGAGGCTCTGCTTTAATACCACTATTCGTTAGTGGCTGGATTTCATCTTAATAACATGGCCGTTAGCACATGATCTTCCCATTGACCATTTATCTTTAAATAGTCTTTAGCATAACCTTCTTTCACAAAACCTAACGCCTTGAGTACCGCACCACTTCGCTCGTTTCTAGGCATATAATTTGCCTGAATCCGGCTAAGATGGCACTCTTTGGAAATATAGTCATTTGCCACACTCAACAACTCATGCATCAAGCCTTTACCCTGTTCAGCTTCTCTTAAGCTATAACCAAGGTGACAAGACTGAAACACACCGCGCACAATATTGGAATAATTGGCATAACCTAGCATTCGACTTTCATCAGGCGATAAAAAACAAAAAGCGACGCCACGATCTTCAATAAAATCTCGACGCATTTCTCGTATCCGCAAGGTACAAACTTCTAGCGAATAGTAAGCATCTGCTCGCAAAGGCTCCCAAGGCGCAAGGAATTTTTTTTCTTCAGATACATACGCCTTTAATAAACCAGCGTCTGACTCATCGAGAAGCTTAAGCACGCCTCTTGCGGTGTTAATCCTCGGGAAACGCGACGTTTGATCCGCTGCATTAGTTTGCTTGAATGATCTATTTTCTAACACTTCCACTAATCGTAGCGAATAAGATTCAAACCAAAACTGCTCAGCTAACGACAGCGTTCTTCGCAGGATATTGTTGTTGATCCAACTAGTGGCTGTTTCGCGGTCTTGCCAGTAGGTAATCAGTAAATCGGTTTCACCTAGTGAACACTCTGACGCTAAAAAGCCAGCTTGCTCTTTTGCTAAGTCACGAAGCTTATCAATCATAATTCTATAGGTCATATTCTCAAGCATCACCACGCTAGAAAGTATAACGGCAAAACAAGGTGCATTCGATTGAGATTGAATCGTCATAGTCATCCTAGTTAATAGAAAAATAACTAACTCGTGCCCACAAAAGTGAGCACGAGTTACAATGGAGTTATTTCGGACTAATCCTTTAAAACAACGAATTTAAGCCTATCATTACGATAGATACGTTGTTCCTCTTAACACCTTATTGTAGGTTTCAATAAGTTTTGTTTGCTCTTCAAGGTCCAAATCACTAGCAGATACTTTATCTTGATAACACTTCAGCAGTGCTGTTTCATCATAACTTACATACTTAAGTACATCTTGAACGCTATCCCCCATCAACACATGGTCAATTCTAAAACCATCATCAGTGAGATAAACATCGACCGAGCAAGTATCACCAAAAAGGTTATGCAAATCTCCGAGAGTCTCTTGATAAGCACCCACCAAGAAAAAGCCCATTAGATAATCATCATTGACTGGCGGTGGCGGAAGCGGCAATGAAGACTCGATCCCTTGTCCATCAACATAACGATATAAGCAACCATCTGAATCACACGTAACGTCTTGTATTTTACCTCTAAACGAAGGCGCCTGATCCAACCCTTGCAATGGTAAAACAGGAAAAAGCTGATCAATCCCCCACGCATCTGGCATGGATTGGAAAACAGACAAGTTCACAAATAACTTCTCTGCAAGACGTTCGTTAAGCTCATCAATAACAGGTCGATGACCACGGTTACGATTGTCTAATTTTGGCAATAAATTACGACAAGCCACAACAAACAGGTTTTCAGCCTGAGCTCGCTGCTCAAGATTAAGCTGGCCATGGTTATAAAGAGTTAAGCTGTCTTTAAAGTCATCGAGAAGATCATGGTAAATCTCAACTAGAGAACGGGTATCATTTTCCTCGTCATTTTTCAGACTCTGATAACAATCCCAAAGGCGCTGTATTTCTAGCACACTGTCTGAATCTGGCGCTTCAATCGGCAATAGCTCTGCGCCATGAGAAAAGACATCTGCAATCATCATTGCATGATGCGCCGTCACCGCTCGTCCAGATTCTGAAATCAAATTTGGGTGTGGCAAATTGTATTGATCACACACGTTATGGAATGCAAACACAACGTTATTAGCGTATTCGCTGATACTATAATTTGCAGAATAGGCATTCTGCGAACGAGTTCCTTCGTAATCTACACCTAGCCCGCCACCAACATCGACCCATTTCACAGGAACACCCATCTGGTGTAACTCTGAATAATAACGTGCGCATTCTTTTAAGCTGTTTTGAATATCACGAATTTTAGTAATTTGAGAGCCAAGATGAAAATGAATCAACTCAAGACAACCCAGCATTTCTAAGTCGCGCAAACGATCAACCGCACGCAATAATTGAGATGTTGTTAGGCCAAATTTAGACTTTTCCCCACCACTGTTACTCCAATGGGTGGAACTGGTGGATGCTAAACGAATCCGAATACCGATTCGTGGTTTCACATTAATCTTCTTGGCTTCATCTAAAATAAGATCAAGCTCATGGAGCTTCTCAACCACAATAAAGACTTGATGACCCATCTTTTCAGCCATCAAAGCCAAATGAATAAACTCACGATCTTTATAGCCATTGCAAACGATGATGCCATTCGGATTCTGGTGCATGGCAAGCACAGCCATTAATTCAGGCTTACTTCCTGCTTCCAAACCAACGGTAGAAGGATTATCTGGCTGACAACCTGCAATTTCTTCTACTACACGTCGTTGCTGGTTTACCTTAATAGGATAAACAATTGAATAGTTCGCTTTATAATCATAATGCTCGATGGCTTGGCAAAATGATTCAGTGATTTTTTCGATTCTTGAATGCAGAATGTTAGGAAAACGCACCAAACACGGATACGGAATACCTTGATCTTTTAGCGCTTTAGAAAGCTCTGTTAGATCAATACTGTTTTCCCTATCTGGCAACGCCATAACACGACCTTGATCGTTAATAGAGAAAAAGCCTGCGCTCCAATGAGTGACGTTATAAAGTTCAATAGAATCTTTCACTGACCAAGGCTTCATTTTGCCTCCTAAAATCCGTATAAATACATCAAAAAGCTTAGATTAATGGCCCAAATGCTCATCATCTCAACTTACTATAATTTTTATATCTTTCAATGACATAATAAAAAAGCGGCGCCAAGGACAAAACCCTCGACTCCGCTCTTTTTTGTACCGTTATAATAGCTTAAGAAACTCGTTCACCGTGAGCTTGTTTATCGGCATGATAAGAAGATCGCACTAGCGGTCCACAAGCGGCATGCTTAAAGCCAAGTTCTTTTGCCACTTCTTCATAGCGAGCAAACTCTTCCGGCGGCACGAAACGCGCCATAGGATAATGATGCTTAGAAGGCTGAAGATACTGACCAATCGTCAACATTTCAACATTATGTGCGCGCAAATCTTTCAGCACATCGACGATCTCTTCAAACGTCTCACCTAAACCAACCATCAAACCTGATTTTGTTGGAACATCAGGGCAACGATCCTTGAAATTTTTCAACAAGTCTAAAGACCATTGATAATCAGAACCAGGTCTCACTTGACGATACAAGCGTGGAATGGATTCCAAATTATGGTTAAACACATCAGGTGGTGCAATTTGCAAAATATCCAGAGCTGTTTCCATACGACCACGAAAATCAGGCACTAACGTTTCAATTTCAATGTTAGGACTTAATGCACGAGTTTCAGTAATACAGTCTACAAAGTGTTGAGCACCACCGTCACGCAGATCATCGCGATCTACAGATGTAATTACGACATACTTAAGTTTCATATCTCGTATTGCGGCTGCTAACTGTTTTGGCTCGTCAGGACTAAGCGCATTAGGACGACCATGTGCCACATCACAGAAAGGACAGCGACGTGTACAAATTTCACCCATGATCATAAATGTAGCCGTACCGTTACTAAAGCATTCACCCAGATTAGGGCAATTAGCTTCTTCACATACTGACGCCAATTTATGTTCACGTAACGTTTTTTTAATACGAGCAATCTCAGGAGAAGCAGGCATTCGTACACGCAACCAATCTGGTTTGCGTGGAATTTCTTCTGTTGGAACTACTTTTATAGGTATGCGTGCCATTTTATCGGCACCACGAAGTTTTTCGCCTTGGACAACGCGTTTGCGTTCTGCAGTCATTCTATTTCCACCCTTGTTGGATAGTCGGATGTTTGTATCCGAGCTGCTCAGCAAGCTGGTTCGCTAACTGAACTTTAACATTAGAAAAATCGACCTGGCTGTTAAGTTGTGCCATATCGACCATCTGAAGACCTTGATAACCACATGGATTAATACGATTAAACGGCGATAGATCCATATCGACATTTAGCGCTAACCCATGAAAAGAACATCCTCGTCGAACTCGCAAACCCAAAGACGCTATTTTTTTTTCATCTACATACACACCAGGCGCATCAGGTTTGGCATAAGCTTCAATACTATTAAGCTTTAGTGTCTCAATAATGGCATTTTCAAGCACACTGACCAAATCCCTCACACCAATACCGAGTCGTTTTAAATCAATCAGTACGTACGCGACTAGCTGACCAGGACCATGATAGGTAACCTGCCCCCCTCTATCTACTTGGATAACAGGAATATCTCCGGGTGCAAGTAAATGCTCTTCTTTACCTGCTTGTCCTTGTGTAAATAAAGATGGGTGCTCCAGCAGCCAAATTTCATCTTGATCTTCTTTAGAGCGAACTTGGGTGAATGCTTTCATTCGTTCCCAAGTTGTCTCATAAGCGACCACACCTAAATCACGGCAAATAAGGTTCAAATTCATCTAAAGAACCATCTTAACCGCTTCAAGCGCCATTAGATCTTTATGCAAATTTCCTAGCTGCTCTTCACCCTGAGCCAAAATACGGAAGCTGAAGCTGACAAAGCGACCTTTACTAGAACGATTTATGTTACTCGCTTCATTCCCCATTTCAGGAGCATGAACCTGCATGCACTCGACAATGTCCATATGCACACCATCAACATCAAGCGCCACTACTTTTACAACGTAGTTTTCACAAGGAAATTCTATTTTAGGTGCATCTACAGCGTTCTCAGCTTGGTCACCGTTTTTTGTAATCAGAGCCATCAGTATTCCAATAGACCATTAAGATCTAAAATAAATTCATGAAGAAGAGTTTAATTTTATCAAACATACGCTTAAAGAATCCACCCTGATCAACCGGTTCGAGAGCAACAACGTTTTTCTCCAACACAATATTTCCTGGTGTCCCTACAGTAATTTTACCTAAAACATCACCCACTTTAATCGGCGCTTCAAGCGTAGGGTTTAGTTGCAAGCTTGCTGGCAAAGAATCTGCATCTTGGCGAGGCAATGTCACTAATACATCGTTAGCAAAACCCACTTTGACTGTATTCTGGCTACCACCCCAAACACGCGCATTGCTTAGCACTTGTCCACGGCTGTAAAGCTTACGAGTTTCATAATATCTGAAACCGTAATCCAATAATTTTTGCGATTCACCGGCTCTCGCTTCATCTGATTTCGTCCCCATTACTACGGAAATTAGACGAGTACCATTACGAACAGCGGAAGCGGCCAAACAGTAACCTGCGGCTTCAGTGTGACCTGTTTTCAAGCCGTCAACAGACTTATCACGCCATAAAAGACGATTTCGGTTAGGCTGGCGAATATTGTTGTAAGTGAAGTACTTCTCAGCATAAATAGGATAGTTTTCAGGGAACTGAGTAATCGTAGCTCGCGCTACAATTGCAATATCATGGGCACTAGAGTAATGACCATCAACTGGGTATCCCGTTGCATTTACAAAATGAGAGTCTTTCATCCCAAGCAGTTTTGCATGTTGATTCATCAAATCAGCAAAGGCAGATTCACTGCCTGCAATATGCTCTGCAATCGCTACTGTCGCATCGTTACCAGACTGTACGATCATACCTTGCATCAGTGTTTTTAAAGGGACCTTGGTTCCTTCGCGAACAAAGGTGCGTGAACCTTGCATACGCCAAGCTTTCTTACTAATAGTAACTTGGTCCGTCATTGCTATATCACCTCGAGCTAACTCGTACTCAGTAATATAGGCCGTCATTAATTTAGTTAAGCTTGCTGGTGGCAATTTTTCATCAGCATTATGCGATACCAAAATATCACCAGTATAAGCATCCATAAGGATGTAGCTACTAGCGGCAATTTCTGGAGGTGCTGGAATTAGCGTAGGTTCTGCGTGAAGGACATTGGCGGTAATGCCCAGAAATACGGATAAAATAATTAGGAGTCGTTTCATGCTCTACAACATCTGGTTAAAAAAGTTTACAAATAATACTAGAGGATATGACGAATCTCTAGCCCATGGAATTCGCCTTTACAGTTACATGGCAACTCGTACAGGCTTAGCAAAACCAGCTTTATGAAGTTTATCTTGCCAATTCGACAATTCAACATCACTTGCATAAGGCCCTACTAACACTTTATACAGAGCATCATTCTGTTTAACTATCTCGATATTCACTTGAGTATCAAAAACAGAAAATAGCTGCTGTTTTAAACGATTAGCCGCTTCTTTAGTTGAGAATGCACCCAGCTGTAAGTGCGTAAAAACCGGTGTTTCTTTCGTACTTTTCGGCACGCTAACAACAGGGCTAGGAGCCAATATAATCGGGGGATTAACCTCTTTTTTCGTCACTGATGACGAGGTAGGTTCCGCACGATATACACCACCTTTAGGCGGTGTAATCGCTTCTATTCTAACACGAGCCAAACCTTTTTTCTGATAACCTAACCGCACGGCCGCTGCATAAGAAAGATCTATTAATCGATTACCGTGAAAAGGTCCTCGATCATTGACCCTAACAATTACCGAGCGCTGATTATCAAGGTTCGTCACTTTCAAATACGTCGGTAAAGGAAGGGATTTATGTGCCGCTGAAAAAGCATACATATCATATGTTTCCCCATTTGAAGTAGTGTGTCCATGAAACTTCATCCCATACCAAGAAGCAGTCCCTTCCGCAACGTACCCTTTAGCGGATTTCATCACCCAATACTTCTTACCCCAAACCTCATAAGGACTTTTATTTCCTCCGCGGCTTTTTGGCTCCCATTTAGGAACCAAATTGGGTAAATGATCCACTTTGACATCATGATCCGGAGCGTGATCTTTAAGAATAGTATAGCGTCCGCCAGCAGAAGCCTTATCATAGTCAGCAGAACTCATCGTATTACCAGTACAACCACTCAACAATACGACACTAAAACTCACTAATAGAAAAATAAAACAACGATTAATCACTTCTCTCCTATACTCTTGGCAAGTTCCAATACAGACATTGCGTAACGTCTGCTTGGATTATAATCCATGATAGTGAAAAAGTTTTCATAAGCTAGCCAATAAGACATCTTATCTTCAGCTGTACGCAATCCAATCAGCCCCATTTTCTCTGGTAAAAATGACTGGCTTGGCAATATATCTAACGTAGACCACTGCGCTGCCGTTTTGATTGGTTTGCTATCAAAATTTACCCATTTTTTCACTGTTTCAGGGAATTTTACATTTGCCATAACCAAGCAAGGCTTATCGAATTCCCAACCATGATGTTTCAAGTAATTAGCAACACTGCCTATTGCATCAGCATCAGAATGCCAAAGATCAATTCGCCCATCACCATCATAATCAATTGCTAATTTACGGTAATTAGAAGGCATAAACTGAACCATTCCCATAGCGCCACTATAAGAGCCTTTAGTCGCACCAATGTTCCAACCATTTTCACGAGCAAGCAAAAGATAGGCTTTCAGCTCACTTTGAAAGTACTTTTGTCGTCTAGGGTAATCAAAAGCAAGCGTCGTTAAAGAAGTAAAGACATCTTGCGACCCTGTAATACGACCATAATAGGTTTCAACACCAATCAAAGACACGATAATATGCCAGTCGACACCGTATTCTTTTTCCGCTTTATCGAGCCAATATTTATTCTTTATGGCAAAAGCCTTACCGCTTTCTATCCGCTGACTGCTTACAAATCGAGTGCGATATTTGTAATAGGGAATGAGTACTTCAGGTTGATTATTAGATTTTTCAATCACCTTCTCACGAACTTTAATTCGAGAAAAAGCAAGCTCTAATCTTTTCTTATCAAAGTGATCGTTTTTTACTAAACGATCTATGAAAGCTTGCACCTGAGGGTTGGCTGCGTAAGAAGACGCTATGCTTTGTGGTGCATCTTCAAGTAATTCATTGCTTACTTTAAGCTCATCCCCTAATTCTCTACTTTTTGCTTGGTCTAAACTACTGCACCCAGCGAGGCCAAGCACTAGTAGTATTCCTACTGCTAGTTTTATCATCATCTTGCTCTTTTGTGTGTTTGCACCGACATAAGAATGCCAAAGGTTGCCATAATCGTTATGATCGATGTTCCACCATAACTCACTAGAGGCAAGGGTACCCCAACCACAGGTAAAATGCCTGATACCATGCCGATATTTACAAACATATAAACAAAAAATGTGAGTGTTAAACTACCAGCCAATAAGCGGGCGTAATTATCTTCAGCCGTACCTGCTATATATAAACCACGAGAGATAACCAAGAGATATGAGAAAATCAAAATACCGCAACCCAGCATGCCAAATTCTTCGCCAAGCACTGCGACAATGAAATCGGTATGGCTTTCAGGTAAGAAATTAAGTTGCGCCTGAGTCCCTTCTAACCACCCCTTGCCGTACAAACCACCGGAACCAATGGCTGTTTTAGATTGAATAATATTCCAACCAGAGCCAAGGGGATCGCTTTCTGGATTTAAAAAAGTAAGCACTCGCTGGCGCTGATAATCATGCATAAAATGCCAGAGAGCATAACCCGCAGCAGGCGCTAAAACAGCGGCACTGACAATATAGCGCCACCCTAGACCTGCCAAAAATAAAACAAAAATACCGGACACTGCCACCAATAACGCGGTCCCTAAATCGGGCTGTTTAGCAATCATGACGACTGGAATCAAAATAAGCGCCAGCACAGACAACACTTCTTTGAACGTTGGTGGGAGCTGTCGATCAGAAAAGTACCAAGCAATCATCATTGGCATAAGGATTTTCATAATTTCGGAAGGTTGAAAACGCAACCCGCCAGGCAAAGCCAACCAACGCTGCGCCCCCTTTGCCCCCACACCAAAAAGTAGCACGCCGATCAGCAGCAAAACCAAGAAAACAAATAACGCCGGAGATGCCCTACGCATGTACTTAGGTGGCAGTTGCGCCAAACCCAGACAAACTCCCATGCCAATGCAGAAACGGACACCTTGTCGCTCTACCATAGCCATATCTTCGCCAGAAGCAGAATAAAGCACAACTAGACCGCCAGCCATCAATAACAGCAGCGCGCCCAAGAGCAATATATCAACGTGGATCAGTTTCCAAAGACGAGCGTTAGCAAAAGTAAGCGCCCTCTTATAAACATTATCAGTCACTGATTTTTACCTTTTAAATAGTCGTAACGTTTTGGATATTTACCATCGATATAGGCATCAAAAATCTTTTTCGTTAAATCAGCTGGTAAAGCGGCACCGCCACCATTTTCGAAAATGGCAAAAATCGCAATTTTAGGTTTTTCTACAGGTGCAAATGCAATAAACAACCCATGGTCATGAAGTCGCTTGACTAACTTATCTGCCTCGTACTCTTCACCATCTTGCAGACTGAAAACCTGACCAGTCCCTGTTTTACCCGCAATCGTATAATCCGTACCTTGCAAGCGACGACCTGTGCCTTTAGGGTCAGTGATTACTTTGCTCATGGCGGTTGCTATCTTTTCCCAATTACTTTGGTCTTTGAGAATAATATTATGCACCCCACCAGAATCACCTTGGAAAGTAGCCGGCTTACCACCTATCGTCCTAGCCATACGCGGATAATAATAATGCCCACGTGCGGCAATAGCGGAAACCGCTGTTGCCATTTGTATCGGCGTCGCCACCATAAAGCCCTGGCCAATACCAATATTTACTGAGTCACCTGGATACCAAGGTTGATTGTATTTGGCACGCTTCCACTCTTTAGATGGCAACAACCCCACACTAGCGCCATCAAGGTCTAATATCGTGCTCTTACCAAAGCCAAAGCGCGATAAAAAATCATGAATAGGTGTCACGCCCATTTTATTTGCCAGCTGATAAAAGTAGGTATCCACTGATTCAATAATAGCGCGCTGCAAATTAATCCAACCATGACCACCACGCTTCCAATCACGGTAGCGACGACCGCCTGGATTGATTTGATAATAGCCTCGAGCAAAATA
Source organism: Marinomonas sp. TI.3.20 (assembly GCF_038155025.1). Lineage (NCBI taxonomy): Bacteria > Pseudomonadati > Pseudomonadota > Gammaproteobacteria > Oceanospirillales > Oceanospirillaceae > Marinomonas > Marinomonas sp. TI.3.20. Next base: position 305,070 of record NZ_JBAKAS010000002.1, read on the forward strand.
GCGTTCAGTCCAAGAAGAAAAACCATATTCAAGCCCAGCCAGCGCCATAAAAGGCTTGATTGTTGAGGCCGGCGGATATCCTCCTCGCAATGCACGATTAAACAAAGGCAGGTCTTTAGAATTACGCAGAGTAGAATAATTTTTGTAAGAGATTCCCCTCACAAATAAATTAGGATCAAACCCTGGTTTAGATACCAAGGCCAAAATGCCGCCCGTATTGGGGTCAATAGCAACGACAGAACCTTTATAATCGCCCATCAAGTCATAGGCATATTGCTGTAATCGTGCGTCCATATAAAGGTGAATATTCTTACCTGGAACAGGGTTGACCTGACTAAGCTCTTCCATGATACGACCACGGGCATTCACTTCTACTTTTTTAATACCAGCTTTACCAAATAAAGTACTTTCGTAGTAACCTTCAACACCGGTTTTCCCGATAAACAAAGCACCTTGATAAGCTTGCTTATCTACACGCTCTAAATCCTTGGAAGTAATGCGCCCAACATAGCCGATAGAGTGAGCAAAGGCTTTATCTTTTCCATAAGGGTAATATCGAGTTAACTGCGCTTCGACTTGAACACCATCAAGCTTATAAAGGTTAACAGCAATTCTGGCCCACTGCGCATCAGTGAGTTGTGATTTTAAGGTAATAGATTGGTAAGGGCGACGATACTCTTTTAACTTTTCGTCAAACTGATCCCATTCGTCTTGGCTAATATCAATCATGCCCGAAAGCGTTTTTTTCAACCAAGGCAGACTCTTAATCCGTTCAGGAGTGACTGTTAAACTGTGTATAGGACGGTTATCAGCAAGCACAACACCATTGCGATCATAAATAAGCCCACGTGGCGGTGGCACAGTGACCAGCATCACGCGGTTCTCATCTGATTTAGTTTGATAAAGCTTGTACTGCACAACTTGAAGATAGAATAAGCGCGCCATCAAAACACCGGCTAAGAGCAACACCAAGAGCCCTGCGATAATAATACGCGATTGCGTCAGTGTTTTTTCTTTGCGGTAATTACGAAAATTTTGATGTCGACGACTCACCGAATTACCCTCTATCTGTGATACGGATGATTATTCATTAAGGTCCAAGCACGGTATATTTGCTCAGCAAGAATAATCCGTACCATAGGGTGCGGAAGTGTTAAACGAGATAATGACCAGACTTGGTCTGCTCTAGAAGTACAGCGAGGGTCCAGCCCATCAGGCCCACCCACTAGCAAACTGACATTGTAGCCGTCCATTCGCCATTGTTCTGTTTGATCGGCTAATTGCGCTGTTGACCACTCTTTACCAAGCACTTCCATCGCGATGACTTTATCACCCTGGGGAATCGCATCGAGCATCAAATCACCTTCTTTGCGAATTGCTTTAGGAATATCGGTATTTTTCCCTCGTGGCGACATAGGGATTTCTACCAATTCTAAAGCAAAATCTTTGGGTAACCGTTTGGCATAATCATCATAGCCTTGTGTTACCCATTTCGGCATCTTTGTACCAACAGCAATCAATCGAACACGCATTTCAAGGCCTTACATTACTTCTGGTTTAATGTCCCAAAGCTTTTCTAGATCATAAAATGCTCTAGCTTCTTCCGTCATCACATGAACGACAACATCATGCAAGTCTACCAAGACCCAATCACTGCCTGACCCACGACCTTCAAAACCCAATGGCTGAAGTCCTTTAGATTTCAGATGCACGATGACATTTTGACCCAAGCCATTAACATGACGCTTAGAGGTACCAGTACAAATGACCATATAGTCCATCATGTCTGTGTGCTTTGAAACATTCAACACAGTGATCTTATCACCTTTGACATCTTCCAGTGCTTCCACTGCTAAAGCTAAGATTTGATCTGCTGTGAGATTAGGCTGACTCATAAAGTTACGATATCCTGATATAATTTATTTTCTATTATGTATGTTTGTACGGGCTCTGGTAGCAGATACGCAATGGATTCCTGTTTATTACACAAGATCCTTATCATGCTGGAAGAAATCTCCAAAGATGGCAGCATTTCTAGCCAAACAGAGCCTGAGGGCGCGCATTGTAACTCATGCGATGAAGCGGCACGATAGTTTTCGCAGAAAGCGCTCAATTCTGAGATTAATTCTGGCTCCCAACCAGGTCGAGAAACGACCAAGATGTGCGCATATTCAATTAATTTTCGCCATTCAGACCAAGTCGGTAGCGATAAAAAGCTGTCCATTCCCAATACCATAATCAATGGCACATCCGGTCCGATTTCGGCTCGAATATCTCTCAAGGTATCAATTGAGTAACTCGGCCCCGCTCTTAAGATCTCTCTTGAATCTACCGCCAATCTAACATCGCTAGAAATAGCCATTTTAGCCATTTCCAAACGTTGCTGAGCGGTGACACTGGGTAGCCCTTTATGAACAGGTTGAAAACAAGGAATCAACTTCATCGTCTTGAAATTAAAACGATCTAAAATCTCCACGGCTACTCTTAAATGACCATTATGAATAGGATCAAATGTCCCACCCATAATGGCCACACCAGAAGGCTTTTTTGTTTTAATTGTCACGCGTATGACCATCACCTAAAACAATGTATTTCTGACTGGTTAAACCAATCAAGCCAACGGGGCCGCGAGCGTGTATTTTATCCGTAGAAATACCAATTTCTGCCCCTAGACCATATTCAAAGCCATCTGCGAACGCTGTGGATGCATTCACCATTACAGACGATGAATCCACCTCTGTCATAAAGGCCCGAGTCTTTGAATAATCTTGAGAAACGATCGCATCTGAATGGTGCGAGCCATAGTGATTAATATGAGCGATCGCGTCATCCATATCTGTCACTATCTTAATTGATAATTTAGGGGCAAGGTATTCGGTAAACCAATCTTCTTCTGTGGCTACGCCAATTGTTATCTGCGACGCAACGGATTCGGCAACGATAGATCGAGTCGCTTCACAACCAACGAGCTCAACCCCTTTTTCATGAAACGCCGACACCAGTGTTGGCAACACTTCTGCCGCAATCGCCTGATGAATCAACAAAGACTCCATCGCATTACAAACACCATAGCGACGCGTTTTTGCGTTTATCGCTATATTGAACGCTTTTTCTAAATCTGCCTCATCATCAATATAGACATGGCAATTACCATCCAAATGCTTAATGACAGGAATTCGAGCATCACGACTGATGCGCTCAATTAATCCCTTACCACCTCGAGGTACTATCACATCAACATAGTCTGGCATGGTAATTAATTTGCCTACGGCATCACGGTCAGTGGTATTTAATACTTGCACCGCATGCTCAGGCAAACCAACAGCATTCAAACCAGCTGAAACCGCCTTGGCAATGGCTTGATTCGAATAGAAAGCCTCAGATCCACCTCTTAAAATGGTAGCGTTGCCGGATTTTAAACACAGGCTTGCCGCATCAATCGTAACATTTGGACGAGATTCGTAAATGATACCAACAACACCTAAAGGCACTCGCATTTTTCCCAATTGAATACCAGAAGGTCTATAAAGCATATCGGTTATCTCACCAATAGGATCAGGCAAAGCCGCCACCTGCCTAAGACCTTCAATCATGCCGTCAATACGAGCATCATTAAGTAATAAACGGTCTAATAACGCAGCGTCTAACCCTTTTTCTTTACCATTTTTAATGTCTTTAGTATTTTCTTCTATTAGTCGAGGTCGAGCATTTTCTAACGCGTCAGCCATCGCCAATAACGCACTATTTTTATGTTCTGTGGAAGCTTTTACAAGCAAACGAGAAGCGGCTCTCGCTTGCTGACCAATTTGATTCATATAGGATTCTAAAGACATTTTTAATCTCTAATTACGTTAATAAGTAGTATCGATAGCAGTAAAGTTTATCGTGTGGGCAACCATATAATCAGTATACTAACACAAACTATTTAATCCTTTAGTCTTGAATTTGATCATAAAAAGGAAGCACCTTGTCTGTTCCACTACATTTTAACCTAGCCACCGTTGGCATCGTTCACTCATGCTACAAAGAAAAATTTGGCATCCCCAGACAACCGGGACTGGTCACGGAAGCGACTGCAAGAATAGAGCTACTTCCTCCATACAACAGACTAGACACATTAAGTGGGTTAAGTGATTTTTCCCATATCTGGATTCAGTTCATTTTTCACGCCACCATGAACGAAAACTGGAAAGCCAAAGTCCGCCCTCCACGCTTAGGCGGAAAAATTAAAATGGGGGTTTTTGCCACTCGCGCCACGCATAGACCAAACCCGATAGGGTTGTCTGTCGTTAAACTTGGCAAAATCTACCAGGAAAACAGCAAAATATTTATCGAGTTACACGGGGCGGATTTACTAGATGGCACGCCAGTTTTAGATATAAAGCCATATATTCCTTATGCCGACAGCATTCCAGATGCTCAAGGTGGCTTCGCACCACAAGCGGACAACACCACCAAGGTAGTTTTTTCTGAGCTGGCCAACATCCAATGCGCACACTACCAATCATTGCATCAACGAGATATTAAGACTTTAATTAAACAGATTGTTGAGCAAGACCCTAGGCCATCCTACTTACAGAATAAAGAAGGCAAAGAGCATGGTATAAGTTTGTGGGATTTGAACATTAGATGGCGAGCCCATCCAGAGCATTTTGAAATACTCCATATTGAGCACACCCAATAAGGACAACTAAGATGAATAAAAAAGACTTCTTAAAGACGTACAAGAATATCGATAAATTAAAACAAGCGGACGATTCTAAAAGCGAGAAAACTCCGCCACTGTACCGCTCTCCTTATGATGAAAAGCTCATCAAAGACATGCATTTTGCAAAATTTCAGAAGAACCTTCAGCAAACTCAAAACAATGACTCACTGAAACAGTTATTAGAAAAAGAAAACTGGGACGAAGAAGACACAAAGACACTGCTAAAATCACTCCGATAACAGGTCACACAGAGTCTATACCCACAGTTATCCACATGTTTTATGTATAGTTTTCTTGTCAACGCGTTATCGTAATTTTGACATAAAAAAAGCGGGCCTAAGCCCGCTTTTTAATAGCTAATGAAAATCAAAACTTAGTTTTGGTTTTCTAGTTGTGCTTTGATCAAATCACCGATAGTGGTAGGACCGTTCGCTTCAACTTGTTGCTTCTCAGAATGATTCTTAAGAGCAGTTTTTTCTTCAGTTGCATCTTTCTGCTTGATAGAAATTGTAATAGTACGAGCTTTACGATCAACACTAATGATCGCTGCTTCTACTTTATCGCCTTCTTTCAATACTGTTGTTGCATCTTCAACGCGCTCACGGCTAATTTCAGATACTTTCAAAGTAGCTTCAATGCCTTCAGCTAGAGTAACAACCGCACCTTTAGCATCAACAGAAGAGACAACACCGTTTACGATAGTGCCTTTGTCGTTTTCAGCAACGAAACCAACAAATGGGTCTTCTTCAAGTTGTTTAACGCCAAGAGAAATACGCTCGCGCTCTGCATCGATAGACAATACAACAGTTTCAAGAACATCACCTTTCTTGTATGCACGAACTGCGTCTTCACCTGTTTCTTCCCAAGATAGGTCAGAAAGGTGTACAAGGCCGTCAATGCCGCCGTCAAGACCAATGAACACACCAAAGTCAGTGATAGACTTGATTGCGCCAGAGATTTTGTCGCCTTTGTTGAAAGATGTAGCAAATTCTTCCCATGGGTTCATGGTGCACTGCTTGATACCCAAAGAGATACGACGACGTTCTTCGTCGATATCAAGAATCATAACTTCAACTTCATCACCGATCTGAACTACTTTAGATGGGTGGATGTTTTTGTTAGTCCAATCCATTTCAGATACGTGAACTAGACCTTCTACGCCTTCTTCAAGTTCTGCGAAGCAACCGTAATCAGTCAAGTTAGTAACTTTAGCCGTTACTTTAGTACCTTCTGGGTAACGCGCTTTGATAGCTACCCATGGATCTTCACCCAATTGCTTAAGACCTAGAGACACACGGTTACGCTCGCGGTCAAATTTAAGGACTTTAACATCGATTTCATCGCCAACAGCAATGATTTCGCTTGGGTGCTTAATGCGTTTCCAAGCCATGTCAGTGATGTGTAGAAGACCATCAACACCACCAAGATCAACGAACGCACCGTAGTCTGTAAGGTTCTTAACGATACCTTTAACTTCTTGGCCTTCTTCTAGAGAAGCAAGTAGTGTTTCGCGTTCAGCGCTGTTAGTCGCTTCCATAACGGCACGACGAGATACAACAACGTTGTTACGTTTTTGATCAAGCTTGATAAGTTTGAACTCTAGATCCACACCTTCTAGGTGAGACGTGTCGCGGATTGGGCGAACATCTACCAAAGAACCAGGTAAGAAAGCACGGATATTAGCGATATCAACTGTGAAGCCACCTTTGACTTTACCATTGATAACACCATTGACGATGGCGCCTTCTTCGTAGGCTTTTTCAAGAACAGCCCAAGTTTCAGCACGTTTCGCTTTTTCACGAGACAATTTAGTCTCGCCGAAACCATCTTCAACAGCTTCAAGTGCAACTTTAACTTCGTCACCGACTTTAACGTTGAACTCACCACTTTCCGTTAGGAACTGAGCACGAGGAATTACGCCTTCAGATTTAAGACCTGCATGAACAGTTACCCACTCGCTGTCAATATCAACAACAAGACCAGTAACAATTGAGCCTGGCGCCATTTCGACGGTTAACAGGCTTTCTTCAAACAGTTCTGCGAAGCTTTGAGTCATTGTATTTCCTATATAGTTGACCAAAAAATCTTGGTCTTATCCGTATCACCAGCAAATACGGGTCAGTTTTTATGATTGTTGCGATAAGAGCGTTGCTGGTCTCCCACCGACTTGAATAACATTTAATCTATTCTAGCACATTTAACACACACAAAAGAACAGGTTATATAAGACCAGCCTTTGCTGTTTCAGCAAATACCATCTCAACCACCTGATCTATTGTAAGTTCAGTACTATCTATAACTAGGGCGCCTGCTGCAGGCACTAAAGGCGCGATGGCTCGGTTGGCATCACGCTCATCTCTTTCTTTTATAGATTTTACTAATTCTTCAAAATTAACCACGGCACCTTTCTGCTCCAATTGAAGCAAACGTCTTTGCGCTCGCTCCTCTGCAGAGGCCGTTAAAAAGACTTTAATTTGTGCATCAGGAAACACAACCGTCCCCATATCACGTCCATCCGCAACCAACCCTGGGGTCTGGGCAAAAGCACGCTGACGCAACAATAAACCTTCTCGCACTTCAGGAATAGCCGCTAATTTAGATGCATTATTACCCACTTCTTCGGTTCTAATCGCCTGAGTAACAATTTCACCTTCTAAAATAATTTCAACTTTACCATCTTCCGCTTGCTCAAACTGAATATCCAAATGCTCAGCCAGCACCTTTAATGTTTCTGCATCGTCTACTGACATACCATGGTGAGACACAGCCAACGCCAACAATCGATACAATGCACCGCTATCAAGCAAACGCCATCCCAGTTTCTCTGCGATTAGCTGGCTGACAGTGCCTTTACCGGCACCACTTGGACCATCTATCGCGATGACTGGAGCTTGATTTATCATAAACATTCCTCTTCAATTACTACTGCATTACCGCACAATGAAAACCCAACTGTGCCGTAATACTCTCTAATTCGTTAAATTCTTCTAATAATTTCTGACAATCATTTACTTTGGTTATTTCTTTACTGCGCAAACCAAGCGTCAGCATAGCCAAAGCCAAACGATCGTCACCAGCACAGTCCACTTCACCACCCGATGGCATACCACCAGTGATTAATAAATTACCTGAGCTGTATTCACATACGATGCCAACATGCATTAATGCATCAATTAAAGACAAAATACGATCTTCATAATAATACGGTAAATCAGACACACCTCGTATTACACTAACACCAGAAGCATAAGCCGCCGCCACACAAACAAACGTCAACTCTTCACGCAAACAATAAACCTCGTCAGCACTAAGTTCAAAAGAAGATAATGGCGAAAATGAGACATTCACCGTACCAACAGAAAACCCACCTGACGCTTTTTCTATAATCCGAAGATTCGCCCCAATCCTTTTCAAAAAAGGCAAATAAGGTGATGCCATTTCACCAATCAACGCATTCTGAATACTCAATCTTGAACCCGGCGATAGCGCGGCAGACAGTGCTAACCAAGCCGTTTGATTAACATCTCCCGGCAACTCAATATCCGTTCCTTGCGGTGTTGTTGGCACCAGACTGACAACACGGCCGTCAATTGCAACATTAAGGCCAAAACATGAAAACAAGGTTTTTATCTGCGACACACCCTGTCTACAGGCACGTAACTCAGAACCCTTTGGGCAATACAACATGGCAAACATAGCCGCAGCATGTAGCTTTTTCGAGCCATTACTTAATACTAAAGACACTCGCTGCGAGTTTGATGGGGCCAAGGATACTGGCAAACAATCCGCAGTAGCCGTCATTACGTGACCACCCATGGAGCGTGCAATATCAAACAATTCTTTCATCGGCTGATTCAACAAAGCCCCTTCACCGATTAAAGTAACAGGAAAGCTTTGACCCGCTAAAACGGACAATAAAAGAGACAAACTCACGCCAGACTGATGCACATTGATCGGTGCAATAGGTGCTTGCAACCCTTTCAAACCAACACCATGAACCCTTAGCTGATTGGAAGCAACCTCTTCAATGACTACCCCCATATCCCTAAAGGCCTGCATGGTCACACGAACATCGCCAGTCAAATCGACATTACGCAAATGACTCACACCATGAGACAGACTCGCTAGCGTAATCGCTTTATGTGACAATAACTTGTCACCTGATAAAGAAACATCTCCCTTTATCGATGAGGCCGGTGCAACACTGATAGTGACAGGCTTTACTTCTTTAATGACTTTAGAAGTACGCTGCTCTAATAACCTTAAAAAATGATCTCGCGCAGACTTTGCTCGGGTAAAAACACCAAACATACTCGCACCATCACCCTGTTCGATGGCAGACCTCATGACCGATAATCGCTCAGTAAAGTGATCTAAGGTCGCTAATGTTGCATCTTTATTAGATAAGAAAACATCTCGCCACATGACAGGATCGCTTGACGCAATACGCGTAAAATCACGAAACCCACCCGCAGCAAATTTGAATACATCTTGACTACGATCACTGTTAGCTAATGCATCAACCAATGTATAAGCAAGCAAATGTGGCAAATGGCTCGACGACGCCAAAACATGATCATGATGCTCAACATCCATACTCACCACATCAGCACCAACCGCCACCCACAATTGATGCAACCGATCCAACAAAACCGGATCACTGCTGACCAAAGGCGTCACAATCGCCATGTGCTTTTCAAACAACTGAGAATTAGCGGCTAATACACCACTTTTTTCCGCACCTGCAATAGGATGACTCGGTATAAAATTCGCAGGCACCTCACCAAAGACTTTTTTGGCGGCACTGATTACACTGCCTTTCGTAGAGCCCACATCGGTCAGCAGAGTCGTCGCTTTTAAATACGGCTGTATTTCTAATAGCACGGACTCCATAGCTCTAACGGGAGTCGCTAAAATGATCACATCCATGCGCGCAATGTATTCTTCTGTCAGAGCGGCAGGATGATCAATAACACCTGTCGACACACCTAAGGCCAACTCACCTTCTCTACGGTCTGCACCGTAAAGCGTGGCCAAACCTCTTTCTTTTAGCGCCTTGGCAAAAGAGCCACCAATCATGCCAAGCCCGACAATCAATACATTACCGAACGGCTTAACCTCCTGGAGAAGATCAAGCACGCTTTCTGAATCATTTCTATTCACAAACAACACCAACCATTAGACTAAAGAACGGCAATCGGGTAAGAGCCAAGCACCTTCACTTCAGACGCTCGAGCTCTTAACTCTTCAATTACCGCCTGACAACCTTCGTCTTGATAATGACCAACAAAATCGATGTAAAAGATATATCCCCAACGACTCATCAGTGAAGGTCTTGTTTCAAGGCGGGTCATATCAACACCATGACGCTCAAACGCCTCCAACAAACGATATAGAGCACCCGGCTCATTTTTCGCACTGATCAACAAGGAGGTTTTATCTTTACCACTAGCTGGTACATCCTGATTCCCAACAATCAAAAAGCGCGTCGTGTTATCAGGACGATCTTCTATATTGGCAGATATCGTCATCAGACCATACAATTCACACGCCACTTCACCCGCAATGGCCGCTACAGCACGACCGTTCTTGCCCGCTTCTGCCGCAAGACGTGCCGCTTCCGCGTTAGAACTCACCGCCACGCGCTCGGCATGTGGCCAATAACGATCCAACCAAGCACGACATTGCGCCAACGATTGCTGATGCGAGTAAATATGCGTCACTTCATCCGCATTACTATGCGGACTCACTAACAAATGGTGGTGGATACGCACTTCCACTTCACCACAGATTTTTAATTGCGAATCTCGAAAGCTGTCCAAGGTGTGATTCACCACACCTTCAGTGGAGTTTTCAACTGGCACCACACCATAATTGGCCGCACCAGACTCGACTTCACGAAACACCTCATCAATCGCCGCCATCGGCGCACTGACAATAGATTTACCGAAGTGCTTCAATGCCGCCTGCTGCGTAAAGGTCCCTTCTGGCCCCAAAAACGCAATGCGCATCGGCTTTTCAAGCGCCAAGCAAGAAGACATAATTTGACGAAAGATCTTCGCCATTTCTTCATTGCCAAGTGGCCCTTCATTGCGCTCCATCACGCGACGCAATACCTGAGCCTCGCGCTCTGGACGATAAAACACCACGGCGTCGCCACCTTGATCAGCCAACTTCACTTCTGCTACTTTTTGAGCACACTGAGCTCGTTCATTAATCAATGATTGAATTTGCGAGTCGATGGAATCAATTCGATCTCTCAGCAAAGGCAGTGTTTCAGGCACAGACTGTTTCGTATTTGCCATAATAATTATCCGTGACGCTGTTCAAAAGAATGCATGAAGTCGATCAAGGCTTGCACCCCTTCCATCGGCAAGGCGTTATAAATACTCGCACGCATACCACCAACAGAACGATGGCCTGCTAAGGTTCTCAAACCGGCCGCTTCTGACTCTTCTAAGAACAAGGCTTCAAGAGACTCATCCGCCAACACAAAAGGCACATTCATACGCGAACGATACGCAGGGTCGATCGGATTAGAATAGAAACTGCTTTCGTCAATCGCACGATACAAGGCCTCAGCCTTACGGATATTGGCTTGCTCAATGGCGTCTACACCGCCTTGATTTTCCAACCACTCAAACACCAAGTCCGCTAAGTAAATCGCGAAAGTAGGTGGCGTATTGATCATCGAATCATTTGCCGCCAAATTTGCAAAATTCCACGTTGTCGGCAAGTCATCACTGCTGCGCGCCAACAAGTCTTTACGAATAATACAAATGACCACACCCGCTGGGCCCACGTTTTTCTGAGCGCCCGCGTAAATCAAACCGTATTTGCTAACGTCTATTTTACGAGACAAAATAGTAGACGATAAATCCGCCACAATCGGCAAAGACGTTTCTGGCAATTCAGAAAACTCCAAACCACCAATGGTTTCATTCGGACACAAATGCAGATACGCTGCACTTTCATCCAATGCCAAAGAAACAAAATCAGGTACAGTTTGGTACTTCTGCTCTTTAGAAGACGCTACCACATTAACCTGACCGTATTTTTTTGCTTCTTTAATTGCCTTGGTGGACCATGCGCCCGTATCCAAGTAACAAGCCGAGTCAAAGCCATTCATTAGGTTGGCAGGAATCTGTGCAAACAAGGTAGACGCGCCACCCTGTGCAAACAAGATTTCATAGTCATCACTAATATCCAGCAACCGCGTCAAACGCGCTTTTGCCGAAGCAAGAATAGACATGAACTCAGCACTGCGGTGACTCATTTCCATTACGGAAACGCCAGCGCCATGCCAATCCAACAATTCAGACTGCGCTTTCTTTAGAACTTCTTCAGGGAGTGCAGCTGGACCAGAACAAAAATTATAAACTCGGCTCATCCTGTTTTTTACCTCTAGTATCCAGGATCTAACTTAAACAAAAGCGACGCACCAAGGTGCGCCGCTTTTATTACTCTTTGTCTTCGGTGGTATCAGGCGTCTCACCAGAAGCAGTAGTCGGCGCTGCCGCCTCATCTACTCCAAGCTCTTCATCCTCTTCCACATCACCTTCATCGTCCTCGACAACACGAACCACACCCACTAGGTGCTCATCGTTTGTGAGGCGAATCAAGGTAACACCTTGTGTGTTTCGACCTTGACAAGAGACTTCGGTGACGCGCGTACGAACCAAGGTTCCTTGATCTGTGATCAAGATAATCTCATCCGTTTCGTCCACTTGAGTCGCACCAACCACTGGGCCATTACGCTCAGACACTTGGATACCGATAACCCCTTGACCACCACGACCATAGACAGGGAAGTCGTCAATCGCAGTACGTTTACCATAACCATTTTCACAGGCCATCAAGACGGCAGCGCCTTCTTGAGGAACGATCAAAGAAACCACTTTAGCGTCTTCGCCTAAACGAATACCACGAACACCTGCTGCAGTACGACCCATGGCACGAACATCGCCTTCAGAGAAACGAATCGTTTTACCAGAGCTAGATACCAACATAATGTCATCATTGCCAGTTGTTTGAGCAACACCCACAAGGGCATCCGTCTCATCCAAGCTCAATGCAATCAAACCGGTAGAACGAGGTCGAGCAAAATGCTCCATCGCCGTTTTCTTAACAGTACCGTTAGCGGTTGCCATAAAGATGTAGCTGCTTGCTTCTTGAGCGTCTTCATCAACTTCTGCATCAGCATCTGACTTTTCTGGCGCCGTCAGTGGTAGCAATGCTGAAATATGTTCGCCTTCAGCCAGTGGCAACAAGTTAACAATCGGACGACCTTTCGAGTTACGACTGGCCGTTGGAATCTCAAACACTCGCAACCAGTACACTTTACCGAAGTTACTAAACAGCATAACCGTGTCATGACTGCTTGTTACCAACAAATGACTAATGTGATCTTCGTCTTTCATGGCTGAAGCAGATTTACCTCGACCGCCACGGCGTTGAGCTTTGTATTCTTCTAATGGTTGAGATTTCGTATAACCTGTATCCGAAATAGTCACAACCATAGGCGCTTCATCAATCAAATCGGCAATCGTCAAATCTTGACGAGAGGTTAAGATCTCAGTTCGACGCACATCGCCAAAAGAATCACGAACATCTTCTAACTCTTCACGAATAACTTCCATCAAACGATCAGGGTTAGACAAGATTTCCAACAGTTCAGCAATCAACTCAATCAGCGCTTTGTATTCCGCCATGAGCTTTTCGTGCTCTAACCCTGTTAAACGATGCAGACGTAAATCAAGAATAGCTTGCGCTTGGTCTGGAGAAAGGTGGTAAGCACCATCAACAAAACCATATTGCACATCCAGATCATCAGGACGACACGCATCAGAACCTGCTCGCTCCAGCATTGCCATTACATTGCCTGGCTGCCAAGATTCCGCAACAATTCTTTCTTTTGCTTCAGCCGAGGTTGGCGACATTCTGATCAATTCAATAACACGATCGATATTGGCCAGAGACACTGCCAAACCTTCCAGAATGTGACCACGTTCACGCGCTTTGCGAAGCTCGAAGATAGTACGACGAGTCACCACTTCACGACGGTGTTTAACGAAACATTCAAGAATTTGTTTCAGGTTAAGCAATTGTGGACGACCATCTACCAAGGCCACCATATTGATACCAAAAACAGACTGTAGCTGTGTTTGAGTGAAAATATTATTTACCACTACGTCTGGATTTTCACCGCGACGCAATTCAATAACAATACGCATGCCGTCTTTATCAGACTCATCACGCAATTCACTAATACCTTCTAGCTTTTTGTCTTTTACCAGCTCAGCGATTTTTTCAATAACTTTCGCTTTGTTCAGCTGATAAGGAATTTCAGTGAAAACGATGGATTGGCGATTGCCCTTTTCCATGTCTTCAAAATGATGACGAGCACGCATATAAATGCGGCCGCGACCTGTTTTATAAGCCTCGACAATACCCGCACGACCATTAATAAAGGCCGCTGTTGGGAAGTCAGGCCCAGGCACATGCTCCATCAACTCTTCGATAGTAATGTCAGCATTATCAATGACAGCTAAGCAGCCATCGATTATTTCCCCTAGATTATGAGGGGGAATATTTGTCGCCATACCAACAGCAATACCTGCAGAACCATTTACTAATAAAGCAGGCACTCGTGAAGGCATTACTGATGGCATAAACTCTGTACCATCATAGTTAGGTACAAAATCTACAGTTTCTTTCTCAAGATCCATTAATAGATGATGAGCAATTTTCGCCATACGAATTTCGGTATAACGCATTGCTGCAGCACTATCACCATCAACGGAACCGAAGTTACCTTGGCCATCAACCAATGTATAACGCATGGAAAAAGGCTGAGCCATCCGTACGATAGTGTCATAAACTGCGACATCACCATGTGGATGGTATTTACCGATCACATCACCGACGATACGCGCGGATTTTTTGTACGGTTTATTCCAATCGTTTTTCAGTTCATTCATCGCGAACAAAACACGACGATGGACAGGTTTTAAACCATCTCGTACGTCTGGTAATGCACGCCCAACAATTACGCTCATTGCGTAATCGAGGTAGGAACCCTTTAGTTCGTTTTCGATACTGACGGGAATAATTTCTTTGGCTAATTCACCCATAGATACAACCGATCCTTATGCCTCGGAGTCTGACAGACGCCCTGATATCTTTTTATAAGCGCTGCATTGTATCATAAGGAAATAAATAACACCTCTGCGACAGGATCTTTTGTTTGCTAATTGGCGACTAATTCAAGACCTTCAATTTGACACATTTTAAGACTCGATTCAGACCATTAACTGACAAAGAAACTGTAAGCAAGCTAAGTTTCCTATTGGTTGCCTCTATTGATCTCGCTATAATGCAAAGATTACTTTGGCCAATCCGCCACTAAATGGCAGACATCTATCCAAATCAACACCCTAGATGCCAAAAAGCGCCCTACAACACCACTGGAAATTAACCATGACCAACACAAAAGAACAGCACGACAATGTCGATTTTACTGAAGTGGCTAAATTTGAAGCGCTAGCCAGTCGTTGGTGGGATACCGAAAATGAATTCAAACCTCTACACGACATCAACCCATTACGAGTCGACTACATTAACGAACGCGCAGACCTCTCTGGCAAAAAAGTAATCGATGTAGGCTGTGGTGGTGGCATATTGTCAGAAGCCATGGCAAAACTCGGCGCTGACGTAAAAGGCATCGATATGGGCGAAGCACCGCTGGCCGTCGCCAAGCTGCACTTAGAAGAATCTAAACTCGACATCGATTACGAAAGAATCACTGCCGAAGAGATCGCGGCACGCGAAGCCGGCACTTACGACGTCGTCACCTGCTTAGAAATGCTTGAGCACGTACCTGATCCAGCGTCTGTTATCAAAGCATGCATGACACTTGTCAAACCCGGCGGCCATGTGTTCTTCTCTACTATCAACCGCAATCCCAAGGCGTATTTATTTGCGATCATTGGCGCTGAATATATCTTAAACATGCTACCAAAAGGCACTCACGACTACGCCAAATTCATTCAGCCTGCCGAACTTAACAATTACGCACGACAAGCAGGACTAGAAGTCTCTCATATGACAGGATTGACTTATAACCCAATCACTAAGCAATATAAGCTAACGGACAAAGACGTGTCTGTGAATTACATGGTGCATACTCAAAAACCCAACCTGTAATTGATAAAAACAAAGAGATAAAGGAGGCGTTATGTTTGATTATCAAGCCCCAGAGCAACTACTCAAAGACAAGATAATTCTGGTTACTGGCGCAGGAGATGGTATTGGTAAAACCGCCGCTCTCACCTACGCACAACATGGCGCTACCGTTGTCTTATTAGGCAGAACCACTAAAAAGCTAGAAACGGTTTACGACATCATTGAAGCGAAAGGCTACCCACAAGCCGCCATCGTACCCCTCAATCTAGATGGCGCCAATGAGCATGATTTTGTGGAGCTAGCCACTACACTAGAAAATGAATTCGGACACTTAGATGGCATTTTGCACAACGCCAGCTTACTAGGAGAACGAACACCACTCGAAACTTATGACGCCGAAACGTTCGACCAAGTCATGAAAGTCAACGTGTTCAGCCAGTTCATGATGAACCAAGCCCTCATCCCCTTACTAAAGGTAGCCACTAGCGCATCTATTGTATTTACAACGTCCAGTGTGGGTAGAAAAGCAAGAGCTTATTGGGGCGCTTACTCTATCTCAAAATTTGCCACAGAAGGAATGATGCAACTGCTCGCGGATGAATTAGAAAACACCTCCAACATTCGCTGTAACGCCATCAATCCAGGCGCCACTCGCACCGCAATGCGCGCCTCAGCCTATCCTGCAGAAAATCCGGACACCCTTCCTACACCAGAAGATATAATGCCCGTTTACCTGTATTTAATGGGCGCTGATAGCCAAGGCATTAATGGAAAATCATTAGATGCTCAAATAAAATAAAATTGCACGCAATGGGAATCCTTCCATTGCGTGCCCATTAACAATTCAGCTACCATGCTGAAATGACATTATCACCTAGAGCACTAATTAATTTACTTATTTTTTCATTTGCAACCATCGGCATTCATTCTTATGCCGTAGCAGATAGCCCACCATCGCCTACACCCCACTCCCTTCCCAACAAGGCAACAAGCGATAAGAACAACTACAATTTACTTACTCTTAAAAACGGATTGCGCGTCATTCTTGTCAGTGATCCCGAAGCAGAACGCTTTGCAGCGTCAATGGCGATTAATGTTGGCAGCTATCAAGACCCTAAAAACCAACAAGGTTTGGCTCATTTCCTAGAGCATATGCTACTTTTAGGAACAAAAAAATTCCCGACGCCTGGCGAGTACCAATCCTACATCAGCAATCATGGCGGAACTTATAACGCCTACACCAGCATCAACTCTACAAATTTCTTTTTCGACATACAAAAAAATAACTATGAAGGCGCTATTGACCGCTTCTCTCAATTTTTCATATCGCCACTATTAAGCTCATCCTCTGCACAGAGGGAGAAAAATGCCGTTAATGCTGAATACAAAGCAAAACTGACCAGTGAACGCCGAAGACTCAACCAAGCCTTCAAAACCCTACTAAATCCAGATCACCCTCAAAGCAAATTTACTGTAGGAAGCCTCAGCACACTAAAGGACAGACCGCATAACCCGCTACACCAGCAACTACTAAAACTCTACAAACAAAACTATGTCGCCAGCAACATGGCCTTAGTATTAGTCGCCAATTTACCTTATATTCAACTCGAAGCACTGGCCGAAAAGTATTTTTCAGCAATACCATCAGGGGAGATTAAAAAAAGACCACAAGCCCCCCCTTTACTTAAGGCTGGCATGCCTCAGCTGCAATTCACGCGACCGAATATCAATAGCAACATGCTGTCTTTCTGCTATCAAATTGACAGCCAAAACAAAAACTTTCGCACGCGCCCAGCTCGCTATTTATCATATTTACTGGGAAATGAAAGCAAAGGGTCACTTTATGCCTCACTGAAAGACAAAGGACTTATAAACAGCCTAGATAGCAGCCTCTCACCCGATTACGAAAAAAATGCTTTATTCTGCACAAGAATACGTTTAACGGATAAAGGCAACCAACAAATAAACGACGTTGCACAAGCATTTTTTGCAACCATCGATACCATTAAATCCACCCCTATCAACCCCACCTATCTAGATGAAGACTTAATACTTAGCAAGTTAACTTACGATTACCACAACTACATAGAACCTCAAGCTCTCGCAAAACTGTTGTCTTCAAGAATGCTATCGATTCCCCTTAAAGACACCTTAAGCAGCTTTAGAATCGAAAAATCAGCCAGTGAAGAAGTCATCACTCACATCTTGAACGAACTAAATAGCAAAAATCTTTTAGTACAACTTTCCACCCAACAGAAACTTCCAACGTCGTGGGCAAAAGAGCCACTAAAATGGCAGACAGAACCTTGGTATCAGAGTCAATACAGTAACAACCAATTTAGCCAAAGCTTTTTAAATATCGTACATTTATCGGCAAAAAGTACGCTCGTTACGCTACCTAGGAAAAACCCATTTATCCCCAAAACGCTGACATTAATCGATGAACAAGATGCAACACCACACGTCATTTATCAGAAAAAAGATTTTGTATTTTGGCATAAGGCAGACACCAGCTTTAAAAAACCAACTGGCATCAACTTTCTGGCCATTCGTTTTAAAAATGCAGCCAATACCGCTAAGCACACCGCATTAAATTACCTATGGACCAGAACGTTTAACGACAGCATCAGTGACTCAACTTACGAGCCGTATATTGCCGGACTAGGTTATAGCTTATATCCCCATTTAAATGGCATCACCATAAACACCACAGGCTACTCAGGCAAACAAGGAGACTATTTAGTTTGGCTTGTCGATCAACTTTTCTTATTTCGTCCAGATCAAGAAGACTTTGAACGCATAAAATCTCAACTTCAAAAAGATCTTGATAACCAAAAAAGTCGCCAAGCCTATCAAGGTGCTAATATGGCACTCAATTCGCTCATTACAAAAAATAATTTCACGACCAAAGAGCTAGAAAAAGCCCTTCAACATTTATCTTTAAATGATCTACAAAACTTTATTAAAGAGGCCAAAAGCAGCTTTGATGTTATTGCCTACAGTACCGGCAACCTATCTAAAAGCAGCACAATACAACTAGCAAAAACACTTCACGCGCGCTTTACTGGCAGATTAGCAGATCAGATACCAAGACCTGTAGAAACGAAACATCTAGTACCGCAAGAAAAAATTGAATATCGCTTTCCCTCTATTAGTAAAGACAGCACCATACTTTATTCACTAATTGATACAGACCCTCAAACAGCCAAAAAAACGGAATACGAAGCAACACTACAAATGTCGTATTTTTCTATCTTATGCAATATTCTGAATAGTCGTTTCTACAACCAACTTCGAACCGTTCAACAACTAGGCTACATTGTTGCAGTGGAGGATTTAAGCACCCGCAACACCCCTATTTTGGGATTTTTAATACAGTCTCCTAATAAAGACTCCACCACCATTATAAAAGCCATTGAAAAATTCATTCATACACAAGCAATACTATTGCAATCATTACCTCAAGAAGATTTCCAGAATGCTAAAAACAACCTACTTCATAACTTAAAAAACAAAGCGAGAAACTTAGGCGATAACGCCTACGACGAATGGCATGAAATAGCCAAACACCAACAAGATTTCGACCATAAAAAACAAGCTATTCAAGTTGTAACAGAGATGACACAGAAAGGATTTATTCAATATATCAAGCAAAAGATAGAAGAAGGCAACACCGCAAAGATACTCATCCACAATAAAGCATTAGATAAGAATGTACTTTTAAAAGGAAAGTGGGAAAAAGCTCAACCAGAGGGCAACAATCTTATGTTAGAAAAACCATAAGATAAGATTCAACCGCCTATCAATTTCTCCAACTTATCTTCTTGTGTCGCAACAGGCTTAGACTTTGTCGTCGACGTTGCACCAGAATTATTCGGTCTCACTTCTGAAAATTCGCCTGTATCTAGCGTATTGGACTGAGCTGTATTTGTCCCCTGAGCCTTATCAAGCTTATTAAGCTGATCACCAAACACACCTATTTCAGGCATCATCCGCAAGCGCTTTTCTTGAATATCGTCCGGTATGTGACCAGTGAATAAAACGGTAAATGGCGCGTCTTTAGTTCGCTTATTCACTTCGTCGTAAATGGCTTGCTCTCTGGCTGCAATGGTTTTACGCTCTAGATAAGAGCGATCATCCCCGGTATCGGTGACAACAACATTTAGACCCAATGGCGAAGCTTTCTTCTGCTCTGCAGGAATAATTGCCACCTTGTCTGGCGAATTAAGCACAACTTGATGACGACCATGAATCACCTGATTTCCATAAATAATATCCACAGGCTGAATCTCGACCGTTTGTGCAAAGGTCATTAATGGATACAAAAACGCAACGCCTATAATTTTTTTCATAACCACCCCAAACGCAGAGTCCATACTATAAGAGATAATCAAACAATAAAAAAGGAGACTAAGCCGTTACCTAGTCCCCTTTTTCTACAAGGCTATTATTAGCTTATGGTAACGTAATAACGTCAAATTCAACCAATGGGTTCGAATCAGCGTTGTAATCAACACCGTCAAGGCCAAAGCCGAAAAGCTTTAGAAACTCATCTTTGTAAAGTTGATAATCTGTTTCTTCAAACAAGTTCTCATCGGTGATTTGTGGCCACAACTCACGACAAGCTTGCTGTACATCTTCGCGTAATTCCAAATCATCTAAGCGTAAACGGTTAGCAGTATCTACGAATTCAGCCGGATTATGATTGTTATATAAACGTTCAGAGAATAGGCGATAAACCTGATCCATGCAGCCTTCATGAAGACCTTTTTCACGCATTATTCTAAAGACCATAGCAAGATATAATGGCATAACAGGAATGGCAGAAGACGCCTGAGTGACTACAGATTTCAATACCGCCACATTCGCACCGCCATTAAGTGGTGATAACTGGCCATTAATCGCCGCAGAAGCACGATCTAAATCTTCTTTCGCCTTACCTAACGCGCCATGCCAATAGATAGGCCAAGTGATGTCAGAACCGATGTAAGAGTAAGCGACCGTACGAACACCCTCTGCCAACACGCCCGCTTCTTGCAACGCAGACATCCACAATTCCCAATCTTGGCCACCCATTACCGTCGTCGTTGCAGCAATCTCTTCTTCTGTTGCTGGCTCAATTTCCGCTTCGATAATGACATCTTTATTCGTATCAATCGCAGTTGAACGGTAAGTTTCGCCAATTGGCTTCAACACAGAACGAATCACTTCACCAGTCTCTGGCATTTTACGCACTGGCGATGCCAATGAATAAACCACCATGTCAATTTCACCAAGGTCTTGCTTGATCAATTCGATTACTTTGTCACGCGCTTCATTCGAGAAAGCATCACCGTTGATACTCTTCGCATACAAGCCTTCTTCTTTTGCTACTTTTTCAAAGGCTGCCGCATTGTACCAACCTGCCGTACCCGTTTTCTTTTCACTAGCAGGTTTTTCAAAGAAAACACCGATTGTTGCCGCACCAGACCCAAATGCCGCCGCGATACGAGAAGAAAGGCCATAACCACTAGAAGAACCAATGACCAATACTTTTTTAGGGCCGTTTTCAATTTGGCCTTTCTCTTTTGTAAAAGCAATCTGGTCTCTTACGTTTTGTTCACAACCTACAGGATGGGTCGTCGTACAAATAAATCCGCGAATCTTTGGTTTAATGATCATATTATCTTCTCAACGTCATGTTTTGCTTACACCTTGCCCAAACAGAAAATCCTTTCGTCAGACAAGACAAATCTATGCACAATGATACAATAGCTCATCCTATATGTCCTAGCTCACTTTCAATAACCGGACATTCATTCCCTATTCCCCTACAAAGAGACCACTAATGCATCTACTCGTCATTGGTTATGTATGGCCAGAACCAAATTCTTCCGCGGCTGGCAGCCGGATGATGCAATTACTGAATACTTTTCGTAGCGCCGATTGGCAAATTACATTTGCTAGTCCTGCTCAACAAACCGAACACATGAGCAATCTTGATGAGCTTGGCATCACTAGCGACCACATCGCACTTAACGATGCCTCTTTTGACCAGTATATTGCTACGCTGGCCCCCGATGCCGTAATCTATGATCGCTTTATGATGGAAGAACAATTTGGCTGGCGGGTGGAAAAGTTTTGCCCGACGGCGCTGCGTATTTTAAATACCGAAGACCTTCACTCACTACGCGAAGCTCGTCATCAAGCGCTAAAGCAGAAAAGAGAATTCCAATTAGAAGATTTATACAGCGACTTAGGCATTCGAGAAATTGCCGCTATTCATCGCTGCGACCTAACCTTGATGATTTCTGAGTTTGAGAAAGATCTTCTCGTTAATGAATTCCATGTTCCAGAATCACATGTTTTTCACCTTCCCTTCATGTTGGAAAAATCCACTGAGTACGGCGTCATACCGACATTTGAAGAGCGCCAACACTTCATTACCATTGGTAATTTTAGACACGCTCCGAACTGGGATGCCGTGCTATATCTAAAACAAACCGTATGGCCAAAGATACGCAAAAAACTTCCCAAATCTGAACTGCATATATATGGCGCTTACCCACCACCCAAAGCAACCCAACTGCATAATGAAAAAGAAGGCTTTCTGATCAAGGGCTGGGCAAAAGACGCACAAGAAGTCATGAAGAGCGCCAGAATTTGCTTGGCACCTATTCGTTTTGGTGCTGGCATCAAGGGTAAATTGGTCGAAGCCATGCAAATGGGCACCCCTAGCATCACCACATCAGTCGGCGCCGAAGCCATGTATGGTCACTTGCCTTGGAACGGCGTAATAACTGACGATATAGAAGAGTTTGTCGACGCTGCTGTTTCACTGTATCAGGACCAAAGCAGCTGGCAATTAATGCAACAAAATGGTTTTTGCATTCTGAACACTCTTTACGACAAAGCCGTTTGGGAACCACGACTTTTGACTCGGATTGATCTGCAGTTAACACTGAAAGACAGCTTAAGAAGAAATCACTTCCTGGGAAAAATGCTTAGACACCACAGCCTAAAAAGCACCCAGTACATGTCTCAATGGATAGCGTTAAAAAACCAAAATGAGGAAAATAAGTAA
Organism: Marinomonas sp. TI.3.20; assembly: GCF_038155025.1. Lineage (NCBI taxonomy): Bacteria > Pseudomonadati > Pseudomonadota > Gammaproteobacteria > Oceanospirillales > Oceanospirillaceae > Marinomonas > Marinomonas sp. TI.3.20. The sequence continues at coordinate 328,025 of NZ_JBAKAS010000002.1, forward strand.
CAACAAAATCGACGAGACTAACACTAGAAGCTTATTAACAAGCCAGCAGAAAGAATCAATCAACAAGCGGGCTGGCTTGTTCACGTTCACGTACTTTAATTAGCACATCGCGCTGCTGATGACTCGACATACGACCCCAAGCACTAATTTCTTTACCAGTACGGTAGCAGCCAATACAAACATCATCTTTGTCGAGAGAACACAAATTAACACAGGGAGACGTTATCTTAGAAGGGTTTGCTTTAGAGTATTTCTTTGACACTCAGAACCTCTTATTTAGTTAGCACTATGCTACTTTGCCGAGCAATCAATACACATTGAATATTGAACATAAAACAATGGGATTTGATGCCGTTTGATAGCATCAAATCCCATTGAATCAATCTAACACCTAATATTCAGCATTATGATAAACACGCTGAACATCTTCAAGATCATTAAGAAGATCTAGGAAACGATCAAATTGATCAACATCGTCACCTTCAATGGCCGTCATATTTTGTGCAACGAACTGAATTTCATCAACATCAAACTCAACTTCACCAAAGGCTTCTGTTAACGCCGCTTTGGCTTTGCCATATTCTGTATTTGGCGTAAAAACGGTTACCTTTCCATCTTCCAACTCAATATCTGTAACATCGACATCAGCCATCATCAATGCTTCTAAAACAGCTTCTTCATCGGTGCCATCAAAAACAAAAATAGCACTGTGGTCAAACATGTGACTCACACTACCCTGACCGCCGATTTTACACTTAACCTTGTTAAAGCAAGTACGTACATCACCAAACGTTCGATTCGGATTATCCGATAGACAATCGACAATAACCATGGTGTTACCAGGACCAAACCCTTCATAACGAGCCGTGTCGAAATCTTCGCCTCCGCCACCTTTCGCCTTATCAATCGCTTTATCAATAACATGGGTTGGCACCTGATCTTTTTTCGCTTTGTCGATTAGCGAACGAAGTGCCAAGTTACCGTTTGGATCAACACCACCGGATTTTGCGCAAACATAAATCTCACGGCCGTATTTACTATAAACCTTGGCTTTTTGATCAGACGTTTTTGCCATGGACTCTTTGCGGTTTTGAAAGGCTCTGCCCATTACATTTTCCTATTCTATGCGTTCTTAAAAGCAAGATTCTAACGTGAAGGAGAAAAAGAAGGAACTGCTAGAATGCGAGATTCCTCCTTTTAAATGCATTTCGAGCGACTGATTGAGTTTACAACCTGTCACAAAAATACCAAGAGAATCAATTTAATAGCCAATACGAAAGATATATAAACATTTTTCTAGATCAATACAGCAAGCTAAAACGTCGCTAAAATACATAAAAGATTCTTCATTGAGCACGAAAACAACAAAAATCCAGAAAAACAAGCAAATCCTCATTGTTTACACCACGACTAAGTAGCGAACATTATTATTAAAACTGTATGATAAACATTCTATTCGGAGCCATTACTTTTAGCCTATAGATAGGTTATTTTTATTTAACTCGTTACGACTTTCTAAGCATAAGAAAGTCCACACATAACAGGATTTTATTGACTCCATTATGAAGATTACTAAGAAATTCAAAATTCGCCATAAACTGTTTGCCGTCTTCGTATTGAGCAATATCTTAGTGATTGTTTCTATGTGGCAGGTTTTTCAATGGAGCTTTGACCGTGGCTTTGTATCTTATGCCACAGAAAGAGACCGTGATTTTCTTGAACAAATGGCGAACAGAACCGCCAACTTATACGTTTATTACGATGACTGGTATTTCTTGGTACAAGAAAGCCAAATGGAAAAAGCATGGCATAAACAAAAACTAGAAAATCTTAGAGATCTTGTGCCACCACCAAGCACTCCAAATTTGGATCTTATCTATCCTTCTCAATATTATCGCCAACGATTTTTGTTATTTAACAAAAATCAGAAAAACCTTATTGGTGATACCTCGTTTGATAAAGCCGAGACGCACGCCGTTATCGTCAATAAAAAAATTGTGGGCTACATTGGGCTACGCTCCATTCGCGCGCTAGTGCAAGACCAAACCCTACGATTTGTTCGACAACAAGGGGAAGCCTTCTTATTGATATCTGCTTTTATGTTGGCCATTGCTGCATTGCTCACATGGCCGCTTGCCCAGTGGCTAAGCCGACCGTTATGCACAGTGCGTGAAGCAACGCGCAAACTGTCAAAAGGCCACTTTGATACTCGTATTAAAATTCACGGCTCTGATGAATTAGCGGATTTAGGTACAGATTTTAATCACCTCGCCATCACACTAGAGAATACAAGAGATTCCAGAAAAAGATGGGTTGCCGATACCGCTCATGAATTACGTACTCCTGTGGCGATATTAAGAGGCGAGATTGAAGCAATGCAAGATGGGATTATCAAAGTCTCACCAGATAGCCTTGCCTCGCTGCAACAAGAAACGATTCATCTTGCTCGACTTATAGATGACTTAAATCAATTATCCATGCATGATGTGGGTAATCTTAATTACAAAATGGAAGACGCGGATCTAAATGAGATTATCGAACAAACCGTTCAATCAATGTCTCTTCGTTATAATGAAGCGGGCATCGAACTAGAACTTGATATTATTAAGAAGACCCCGATAATCATTACTGGTGACACTGATCGTTTACACCAACTTTTTGCAAACTTAATGAATAATTCGTTAAAGTACACAAATGCTCCTGGAAAACTAAAAATAGTATTAACAAGAGAAGACGAGAAAGCTGTTGTGCTATTTGAAGACACGCCTCCAGGAGTGAACGAAGAAGAGAAAAACCGAATTTTCGAACAATTCTATCGAATAGAAAATTCACGTAACAGAGCAACAGGCGGTAGAGGTTTAGGCCTTGCCATCTGTACTAATATCGTAGATGGCCATCAAGGCAGTATTAATGCCTATCACTCGCCACAGGGTGGTTTAGGAATAAAAATAGAATTCCCTTTAAATTAATATGGAACATAGAGAATTATGAGCAAAATACTAATTGTTGAAGACGAACCGAAATTAGCTGAATTAGTGGGTGCTTACCTAGACCAAGCTGGTTATGAAAATCACCATATCGACCGTGGTGATCAAGCGGTTGATTACGTAAAGAACAATCAGGTGGACTTGATTCTTCTAGACCTTATGCTACCTGGCTTAGATGGCATCGAAATCTGTAAGCAAGTTCGTCAGTTTAGTGGTGTTCCAATTATCATGGTGACGGCGAAAGCTGAAGAAATTGACCGTTTAATCGGCCTAGAAATGGGAGCAGATGATTACGTTTGTAAACCTTTCAGCCCTCGTGAAATTGTGGCCCGCGTTAAAGCCAATCTTCGCCGTGTTGAACTTGACCAAACCGAATCACCAAGAACAGATGGCTTTGATCTGGACGTTGACCGTCTTCGTGCCACTTATAAAGGTGAGTTAATTGATCTAACAACTGTCGAATTTCAATTGCTTCAGTTGCTAATCAAAGAACCTGGTCGCGTTTTTGGCCGCGACCTTATTATGAAAAGCATCTATGCTGATAGCCGCGTAGTAAGTGACCGTACTATTGACAGTCACATTAAGAAACTACGTAAAAAAATCTCTGCGGTTGCACCTGAATTAAATGTAATTCATTCTGTATACGGCGCCGGCTACCGCTTTGAAAACAATGACTAATCAATAAAGGCTAGTCATTTTAAAAGGAATGGCGTTGAACAATTTTTTAGATGTACTCGGTTTTTCTTTCTCTATCACCATGCCAATTTTTTTGATTTTGGTGCTAGGGATTCTGTTATATCGAATACAGCTAATCAATGATAACTTCATTGATATATCCTCTAAATTAGTTTTCAACGTCACTCTCCCCTCCTTACTATTTATCAATATATCAAAAGCAAAACTCAGCCGAGAGACAGACTTTTCCCTTGTCATTTACGCCATGCTGGCGGTCGCTGTAACCTATGTCATTTTAGAATTACTCACCACCAAATTAGTTCACAGCAAATCTGATCGTGGGGTAGTTATCCAAGGTGCCTTTCGTTCAAATATGGGTATTATTGGTCTCGCCTATTGTGTTAATGCTTATGGAGAAGACGTTTTCTCTGTCGCTTCAATTTATTTAGGTGGCGTTACCATTCTTTTTAATATTCTCTCTGTAATTTGCTTAAATAAGTCTATGGGCGCGAATAATACTATTGCCCAGACACTTAAGGGAATCGCGAAAAACCCACTAATTATTGCGATAAGTGCTGCTCTAGTCTTCTCTGCTAGTGGCCTTACACTGCCTTCTACACTCCATAAAGCAGGCGCTTACTTTGCACAAATGACATTGCCTCTGGCTCTGTTATGCGCTGGTGCCTCACTAAGCTTTAAAGCGCTACAAAAAGACATGTCCGTCGCTTTACTCGCTTCTGCAGGTAAACTTATTTTTATACCAATAATGATTACCTTTGGTGGTTACCTTCTTGGCTACAGGGAAATGGAGCTTGGCGTGCTGTTTCTTATGTCCTCTGCACCATCTGCCTCAGCAGGCTATGTTATGGTAAGAGCAATGGGGGGAAATGCTACTTTAGCTGCGAATATTATCGTTATAACAACCATTGCCTCGTTAGTAACGACCAGTATTGGTGTTGCCGTACTACGCAATTTCAATCTGATGTAAATTATTGGTTTATACTTATAAAAAAACGCCATAAAATCATTTATGACGTTTCAAATCTGCACTTACCCATTTTTCTTAATGGAAAATCAGCAACAAACACTCAAAACAATGACTTTACTGTACTAAAGGCTGAATTTTTAACTCAACACGTCGGTTCTCTCGACGATTCGCCGCACTAGTATTAGGCACTTTCGGTTGGTATTCCCCTAAACCAATCGCCGTAATACGCTGAGAATTCACACCATCTGTTATTAGTAAATTTTTCACCGATTTCGCTCTTCGCTCTGACAGTAGTTGGTTATATTGCTCAGAACCCGAACTGTCAGTATGCCCTTCGATTAACAAGGTCGTTTTAGGATAGTGATTTAACACCTTTGCCACATCGTTTAGCACTGGATCAATACTTTGGTTTACTGCCGCACTGCTTGTCGAAAAAGTAATATCACTAGGCATAACTAAACGAAGATTATCGCCTTCACGCACAACCTGAACACCAGTACCAGCAAGCTCATTCTTAAACTCTTGCTCTTGATTGTCCATATAACGTCCAATCGCACCACCAGCTAAAGCACCAACCGCAGCACCCCATACATAACGACTTTTGTCATTATCACCTGTCGCCTTACCCAAAATAGCCCCGACAACAGCACCAATACCCGCCCCTTTTTGCGTATTATTTGGCGTAGTCGTACAACCACTTAATGCTATCGATATAGCAATACCTGTTATTACTAATGACTTATTCATAATTTCCTCAGACTGTATTTATTAATCAATGCGCCCAGTGTAACAAGTACCTAATTGCCAAGACTAGCCAGCAATACATAACAACACGCTAGCTTATTGCCCATTCACACAGAACAAGATAATAATTTAAATTATTAATGATAATCACTTGCATTTGAAGGCATATAATATTTTAATGATAACCATTATCAACAGAGGCCAAGCCTATGCGAAATATTTACTTACACGAAGCCTATGACGAACATGGAGACGTCAATATGGACCTTACTGATATTATAAGTGGGCACAAACGACACACAAGCCTGCTCCCTAACTTGCAACTAATAGACCAGCAGCTTTGTAGTCATTCAGACATATTATGCATCGAACAAGCTCGTCGAGGGCTGTATTTCTCACTCCTAGGTAGTAGCCAAATTCTAACAGTAAATGACATTGAGGCCATTCAGATTAGTTATCAGGAGCAAGATGTAATCGGCGACTTCATCATGGCCAAAGATGACGCTAAATCTTTATTTCAAATACATATAACAGCAGAACAAGTTGCTACGTTATTTAACGAAACAGAAGAGCAAGTCGTGCAATATTTTTTAGATGTATTTGAGTCTATTAACAAGGGGCAAAAATCACTTACCTTGCCAATTACTGAAAAAAATAGAGCCGTTTGTCATTCAATGCTGACCAATCAGGAGCAAACTTTGAGCCTTATTGGGCACATTTATTCCTGTATCTTCACATTCGTCGAACAAATCAAAACCTTGAATCACCTAGTAAAGTGTGAAGACTGTCAAAGCAAAATATTTCAGGCTCAAAACTGGTTAGAAGTTCCTAATCAGCCCCCTATAAAAATTGGACAACTCGCTCATCACGTGGGTTTGAATAAAGATGCGCTAACACTTGGATTCCAACATCTGGTGGGTCAATCTATCGGTCATTATTACATGAGAAGCCGAATCAATTATGCCGCGGCTATGTTGCGTAAAAATCCAAAATCAAAACCCTCCGTGATTGCCGGAAGCGGTTTCACCGAATCTCAATTTGAAGCGGCTTTTATCCAGCATTTTGGTATTAGCAGCCATCAATATGGGCAAATTCATTAAGTAATAGGATTAACAAAGAACCATGAATCAACCCGCAATAGGCCTTATTTATGGCACAGATACCAATAACACTGAAGAAGTCGGTGCGAAAATAGTTAAACAGTGGAAAGAGCTTGGCATTGATGTCGAAATGCTCAATGTAAAGGACATTGCTATCAGCCAACTAGAAAGCTACGAAATGCTGATTTTAGGCATACCAACTTGGGATTTTGGCGGCATTCAAGAAGACTGGGAAGAATTAGGTGACGCCCTAAGTGAGCTAAACCTAGCCAATAAAATCATCGCTATTTATGGTCTTGGCGACCAATTTGGTTATGGTGATTACTTTGTTGATGCTATGGGCTGGCTTTACGAAAAACTGGTCCCTACACACGCCACTTTTATTGGTGAATGGCCGACTGAAGGCTACGATTTTGAAGCGTCTAGAGCCTGCATAAAAGACAAGAAACATTTTGTCGGTTTGGCTATAGACGACGATCAACAGTTTGAACTTACTGATCAGCGCATCGAACAGTGGGTTATCCAACTTTACGCAGAAAGAGCAGTTGAAGCCGCGTAAATATCGCCTGACTGGCACATTAGAAAGAGGTTCACGACTCAAAATTTGGACGACTGCACATTCGCTGCCCCGAATGACCAAATTACACCTTATCTAATGGATATTTATGTTGCTTGCTCATAAAAGCGTGAAGCACGTGACCACCCTTCCTTTCTCTCCTGCTTGGGGGTGGTCACGCATTTCTTTTTTTCTCTACTATTCGCTATGATGTATTTTCATTTTATTTAAAGCGACCGCTATGAATCTACAACTTTCCGACATCGTTTTTATCTTACTCATTTTTGCGCTTTTTTATGGCTGGTGGTGCAACAGTAACGTGCGAGAAAAAGCGGTCGCTACCGCAAGGGATCACTGTAAAAAGCTGAACCTACAGCTTCTCGATGAAAGTGTCGCAGGTGATGGCTGGAGGCCTTCTTGGGCAAATCACCAACCCTGTATAAAACGAACCTATCTATTTGAATTTTCCTCTACTGGCCGTGTTCGCTACCAAGGCTATGTTGTGTTTATAGGCAATAGAATGCTGAGCATCTGGCTGAGCCCTCATGACATCTAATGAAATACACAATATCTCATTTTTTATGTACTTTTTTATCACTTAAAAATTATATTTAGCGTATCTAAATAATTTCTTTTGATTTAATTGCAAAACAAGATCCACAAGAAATAGAATAGTCATGAAACTGTCAACTAAGCACGAATGGTTTCAACTTTACTCGGATATGCGCTGTTTTCAGACATCGTCGACTCATAAAGCATAATAAAAAAGATAGGGATCTATCATGTTGTTAAACCTAAGTTTTCGCACCAAACTTATGGCTTTATTATCTGCCGCTATTATTGGTTTTGTCATTGTTACTGCCGTCGCCCTTCAAGGGCTTAATACTCAAACATCCGCTTCTGAAAAGTTCGAAGTGCTAACACGAGTAGATAAAAATCTAGATTCGCTTGTCATCGCGTCAATGGAACAATACGACACGCTTTCGAATATTAATGATAAATCCTATAAAAGCTTTTTAAACTCTTTGAACACTGAATTTTCGAATTCAATAGGTACTCTAGATACAAACATAAAGGCCGTGTCTTCACCCGAGGCAAAAGAGCGCTTAAAGAATGTAAAAATGACGCTAACCACGTATAACACCACCTTAACAAAACTGGTTCATCAACGACAAATGATAGGGTTTAATGGTTCATCTGGCTTAAAAGGTCAAATATCTGAACTAAGCACTAAAGTCCTCGACAAAATTTCATTCTTAAGCCTAGTCAAACAACAATTCCTCCCCGTTCGTGAAGCAGAAAAAAACTTTATTTTTGAACCGACCAAAGCGAATAAAGATGCCTTCATGGAAAAGTACGAAAAATTTCATCAACGCATCGTAGACTTTGGGCTTGAGGAGCGTTTTAGCGACATTATTGGGCAATATTTCTCTGCGATGCAAAGCTATGAAAAATCCAACGATGCTCTTGTCACACTACAAAACGCATTTGAAAAAAACAAACAAATCTTCTATGAATCCCGCTTAGCGGCAGCAGGCTTCATGCAAAGTGCGGTTCAAAATGCTCGTCAACAAGCATCAGAAAGCTCAGAGCAAGCCAGTATCGGTTTAATCATTGTGAGCATCATTGTTGCGATCTTATCTGCTCTGATGATGATGGGGATTGGACGAAGTGTAAATAAAACCCTTAATCAAATTATCCGAGACTTAGGCAAAGTAAAAAGCGGCGATCTAACTGCACGATTATTTGTAAACAGCAAGCGCAATGATGAGTTTGACTTGCTGTGCAGCTCTGTAAATGAAATGACGAACGGGCTAGGTTCTGTGATTGGCGATGTTGTTCATACGACCAAAGATGTCTCTGGCATGGTCGCTGAACTAAATACTGCGGTAAAGAACATTGCGGATAGTAACCGATCTGTTAGTGAACAAACTAACTCTCTGGCTGCGGCAACTGAAGAAATATCGACGACTATTTCGAGCATCTCTATCACTACTGACGAATTAAGTAGCCAATCTCAAGATACTTATGAGTCAGCAAAAGTAGGGGCAGAAACAATCAAAGGTGCCCTGTCTAGCTTGGCAAGCACCATCGCGGTTGTAAACCAAACTGGCGTGCAACTTAATGAACTAGGTCAGCTATCGAAAGACATTGATAATGTAATAGGAATGATCAACGATCTAGCAAACCAAACCAACCTTCTCGCTTTGAACGCTGCTATTGAGGCCGCTCGAGCAGGTGAAGCTGGACGTGGGTTCTCTGTTGTCGCTGATGAAGTCAGATCATTGGCTGAAAAAACAGTCGATGCAACATCTAAAATAACCAACATCGTAAGCACCATTCAAACATCTACCCAGACAGCAATTAAAACCATGCAAAGTGGGCAAGAAAGCCTTCACTCAATTGAAAGCTTCAGCGAGAAAGCCGAAATAGCTATTCGTGAAATTGAACAAAATGCTCAAACGAGCTCAGCTTCTTCTATCCAGATGGCGCATTCAATTCAAGAGGTCTCTAAAACAGCAGTTCACATGAGTGAAGAGATGGATCGAATTGCACAACAGCTACAACGCGATAATAACGACATCAATAGTATTGAAGGAAATACTCGCCATATTCACGATCAAGTGGCTAGCCTTGACAGTAAAACAAGTGTGTTCACGACCAAGTAGTCAAAAAATACTATCCACTAAAAAGCCGGCTTAGCATTTTGCTAAACCGGCTTTTTTTATTGCTCGTTAACCAATCTATAAAATGAATTACAAATCAGCGAATTCTTTTTCCCAACGCTTCGCTTCTTTTTTAGACGGCCCGCCCAACACATTCACCGCGGTACGCATGCGTGCACGAGAAAGATCAGGTCCTAGGATCGCCATTGAATCAAATACAGAGACAGAAGCACTGGAGCCAGAAATAGCCACAAACAAAGGCGCAAAGAAGTCTTTTGGTTTCACTTCCATCGCCTGAGCAAGAGACTTCAAGGTATTAAAGATTTCATCTTTTTCCCAAGTGCGTAATGCTTCCAGTTTCCACAAGGCAAACTGCATCGCTTTGCGCAATGTTTCTTCTTCCATTTTCACCGATGCGAAATCTTCTTTAGTAATCGGCAACATACCTTTCAAGAAGAAACCTGCCACGTTAGCAACGTCAGAGAAGGTTTCTACGCGCGGCATGATCAACGGAATAATTTGCATCAAATACTCTGGGTTTAACGCCCATTCAACGTATTTCTGTGCGAAGGTTTCAGGATTAAGATTCTCACGAATCCACATACCGTTTAACCAGCTCAATTTTTCTACGTCAAAAACAGGACCACCTAGAGAAACACGCTGAATATCGAACTGCTCAACCATTTCGTCTAAGGAGAATTTTTCACGCTCGTCCGGCATTGACCAGCCCATGCGACCAAGGTAGTTGATCACAGATTCAGCCATGTAACCCATACGTTGGTAATACAAGATACTGGTAGGGTTTTTACGTTTTGATAATTTTGACTTATCAGGGTTACGCAACAATGGCATATGGCACAATGTTGGCATGTCCCAACCAAAATATTGGTACAACAAGATGTGCTTAGGCGCAGAGTTAATCCACTCTTCACCACGAATAACATGGGTGATCTTCATCAGATGATCATCCACCACGTTAGCAAGGTGATAGGTTGGCATGCCATCGGCTTTCAGCAAGACTTGCATGTCGACTTGAGACCAATCGATTTCGATGGTGCCGCGCAGCATATCTTGAACAACACAGGTACCTTCTTCAGGAATCTTCATACGAATAACGTACGGGACACCGGCGTCTAGTTTGGCTTGCACTTCTTCAGCGCTCAATGCCAATGCTCGGCCATCGTATTTCTGCTGCAAACCTTGTTCTTTTTGCTCAATACGCATTTGATCGAGTTCTTCTGATGTTTCAAAGGCATAAAAGGCATGGCCTTTTTCCACCAATTCCACTGCGTATTGTCCGTAAATGTCACCACGTTCACTTTGACGATAAGGGCCGTATTCGCCACCAACGTCTGGACCTTCTGCCCAATCCAATCCTAACCAACGAAGCGCATCGAGAATCATTTTTTCTGATTCTGGTGTACTGCGCGTTTGGTCGGTATCTTCTATGCGTAAAATAAATTTACCGCCCATTTTTCGAGCAAACGCCATATTGAACAAAGCAATATAAGCCGTACCAACATGGGGATCACCTGTTGGAGACGGTGCAATACGAGTTCTTACCTCTGACATATCAATCTCATTTATCCAGTTCGTGAAATACCGCTATTATAATCTTCTTAGTAGCATGGGGTAAGAGCGGTTTCACATCTTTTCCAACCTCATATTTGCCGTTAAGCAAACAAACCATAATGCCTGCTCTTTTATGTCGGTTGATAAACAAGCTGAGAAAGTCTCACACCAATTTCAGCATCTACTTTTAGTGACACTAGCCGACGTGATAATAAGCATTGCTCATAGTTGTCTGATAAAAGATGCTGAATACGGTCTGAAAAGGACGTTACATTTTGGTAGATGCTTTCTATCGTGGAGTGCGTTTCCATAATAGACAACGCTGTTTTTGGACCTATGCCTTTTACGCCTGGTATACGGTTAGTGGTATCACCAACAAGCGCCCAGTAATCTGCCAGTTGAGTGGCTTGAACGCCGTATTTACCTGGTACCCATACCTTGTCGTACCCGAGCTTGGCAAAATAATCGTATTGCAGGATATTTTCATTATCAAGCAACTGAGTGAAACCTTTATCGGTAGAAACAATGTATGACTTAACCCCTTTATTTGCGGCCTTTACCGCTAGGGTTGCAATTAAGTCATCCGCCTCCCAACCCGTTAATCGTAAACAATGGATCTTGTTATATCGAAACACTTTAGCGAAATCAGGTAACGACTCCAGTAATTGATCATCCATTGGAACTCGACCTAACTTATACTCAGGGAAAATTTTATGACGCCAAGTTTGTCCACTAGAATCGAACACAACCACCATATGAGACGGTACGATTTGATGAATTAATTTGACCAACGCATCAATAGAAATACTTTGTGTGCGTTCCACTCGACGATCTAAATCTTTCTCAGATTCAAGTGCTGCATAAAGACGGCGAATCAAATTCAGTCCATCAATGATTAGTAATCGTTTATCCACTCTCGACCCTTTATTTACACGCTGTGATATTAATGCCATATTTTGCTTGTAGATTACCATGCTCAGGCAAGTAGAACGACACAGCGACGCTCAATCATTGATGAACAGAAGGACTTTATGAAAAGCTTGACGATATATTTCTGCCTACCATTATTATTTATTGGCACTCAGGGCATCGCCCACGCGTCACCAATACGAGCAGTAATTGACGCTCAAAATAGCCAGATTGTCGAAAACATTGCACCGTCCAAAACACCTAGCTTGTCGGTTAACCAAGGCAGTCTGTTGCCTTTAGTAGCCAACTTCTCACCCGTTACACAAATACATCCAGCAAACTATCATGATTGGTCTTCTCAAGTCGGCTACCCAGTAACAGTCGACAGTAAGCAAAGAGACCTCTCTTATTCTGGAGAGTTGGTTAATATTGAGCAACCTAACGGCAGCTTTGCTCTTAAAGTAAATAACACATTAATCACTCTGCCCATGAATGACTTTTACCTTATCCCAACAAAAGCTCACTCTCTTCATAAAAGTGACATCGCTCAGTACCCAAGTATTGTAAGTTATCAATCCAATGACGTATCTTGGACACCTAAGCGTACGCTTATCTTTGCAAATGGCCTTGTTTCCATTATCAACTCAGCGGAAATTCATAACAGATCAACGCATGCTATTACCTTAAACAAAAGCCTCCTCCACTACTCGCCAATCTCTATGATGAGGGCCAAAGCGCTACAGAGCACAATGAGATTAAATGAAAGTGATGCTTCACCTAGCTACGCAAACAGTGAAGTCACCTATCCGTTAGGAACCACTCATTTAAAAGCTAATTCAGACACATTAGTTAAACTTATTCGACTAGAATCAAACATCGAAAAAAGTCAGCATAGCGCCACTATTTTCACCTCACTTAGTGACTCAGGCAATATGCCACTCACTTTTCAAAATACGCTCTACTTCACCCTTAACAGCGCAGCACTCCCTGGACAATATCAGACATTTTGGCAACGTAATGGCCTGCTCATTCCTAGCAACAGCACTAACATTAATAGTGCACGAGCCAAACAAGAAATTAGTGTGATCACCAATAAAAGCTTTGATTTAACAGGCAATTTATCTCTTATTAGCAGCACGTCGCAAAAGCTGCCAACAACACAAGTTTGGGAACTTACTATTAGCAACCATGCCAACAAACCGCAAAGCTATTTTATTACGCAAAATACACGAGGCATCATTAGTAATGTGGAAGGCGCAAACATTAATAAGAAAACAGCCAGTAGCTTAGAGATGAAAGGAGAACTTCAGGCAAATAAAACTCAGAGAATTCGCTATCAAATTCATCTAAAAGAATAGATATTGCAAACAATAACAACGCGATGCATTGAATTTACACAATGCATATCTTTTTAACTTTTCTGATTATGATATGGTCAACAGTAATAATAGATATACTCTTTACCCTACTGCCATCTACTCACGCCGTAGGGTAATATAACTATATTTCATACTAAGAGCCGATCAAAATCCATGAAAAAGCATATCATCTCTACTCTTATAGCTGCTGCGACAATCAGCAGCGCGACCGTTCATGCTGAAAGCTTATATGATGTCTATAAGTTGGCAATCCAAACGGATCCAGGTCTTAGAGCTGCTGCCGCAACTTACAATGCTCAAAAGGAGCAGGTTACTGTAACAAAAGGCAGTCTATACCCTAGCATTTCCCTTAATGGGAGTTTGGGGTATGCAAAGAATGACACTCCAACGACCAACTACGACGCAAAAACCAATGCCGTATCATTGGATTTAGATTATCCCATCTATTCGCCAGCTTTAAATTACGGTGTTGACGCCGTTGAGCTAAATTATAAAAGTGCTGGCGTTAGTTACGACAATAAAAAAGAGAACTTATCTCTTACCGCTCTCACTGATTATTTTAATTTACTAATGGCTCAGTCAACGCTTAATACGACCTTGTCACAAGTAAAAAGCACCAAAAGTGAACTTGATCAAGTTCAAAAACAATATGACGTAGGTTTGGTATCTATTACTGATCTTCAAGATGCTCAAGCTGAATACGATGCCGTCAAAGTTACCGAACTAACCGATCGATCCAATGTGGCTTACGCTCAAAAAGTACTTTTACAATTAACCGGACGTGTCATTACCAACATCCCAGAATTGTCAAAAAGCTACCCTATTAAACTTGATCCAACGATGACAGTTGATTCTTTGATTCAACAAGCCATTAAAAATAACAAAGAGCTTAGTATTCTTGATATTTCCGTGCAAAGCGCTGAAAACAATATAGACATCAAGAAGGCCAGTGGTCGTACACCAACCGTTTCCATTACTGGCTCATTATCTCGCTCTAACAGCCAAAGCAATCCAAATACTAGCACCCCTGATGGTACTTATAATAAGGGCGCAATTGGTCTAGCGGTTAATATGCCTTTATACAGTGGTGGATCGATTAATGCGTCCATCAGACAAGCCGCTGCCGAAGCTGAAGCAAGCCGCGAATCTCGTGACAGTGCCTTACAATCGATTGAACTCAACATTAGAAGTTTGTTCTTAGAGCTTCAAACGTCTGTTGCACGAATCCATGCACAGCAAGTGTTAATTAAATCACGTCAAAGCGCCCTCGAAGCCAGTAAAGCGGGCTACGAAGTCGGTACACGAAACCTAGTTGAACTATTGACAGCGCAATCAAATTTATTTGATGCTCGCAACGCTTACCAGCAATACCGTTACAGCTTTGTATTGCAAAAACTGCAATTGCTTGAAGCGACTGGGGATTTAACAGAAGATAAAATCAAAGGATTGGATAAGTGGTTAGTCGCCGCTAAATAATCCAATTTCTAAAAAAACGCCGTGAAACTTTCGCTTCACGGCGTTTTTTTTGCATTGCTGTTTCACTAACAAAAGTATTAATACCTCTATCTTAATATCTCTGCCTTAATACCTCTGCTCTAATACTTTTGTTTTAGCACCCATTCGCTAATACAAAGTTAGTATATTAACGTGTTATCAACTTTCCACGTTTCATAAAGCGCGCCAATACTTTATAAAGACCATGGGCATCATGACTGCCAGCTAATTCTCTGATTGAATGCATACCGAAGGTTGGTAAACCGATATCAATCGTTGGTACGCCAATTTCTCCAGAGGTAATAGGACCAATCGTACTACCACAAGCCATATCGCTTCGCACCACAAAACTCTGCACCGTATAATCTTCTTCTGCAGCAATATCACGATAGATGCTAGACGTTTCACTGTTGGTCGCATAACGCTGATTCGCGTTAACTTTAATCACCGCTCCCTTATTGATCATAGGAGCATGATTTGCATCGTGCTTACTCGCATAATTTGGATGTAGCGCATGAGCATTATCCGCTGAGACTAGCATAGAACGCTGCATGGCTTGAACATAGCGCTCTGGGTTAGGAGACAATCTTCTTAATACGTCGTCAAGAAACGGCCCATTGGCTCCGCATGCGGACAAACTGCCAATTTCTTCATGATCAGTACAAATAAGCAAACTAGGACGCTGCATATCAGAATCTACTAACGCTTGAAGACCAACAAAGCAACTTAGCAAGTTATCCAAGCGAGCAGAACAAATGTACTCTTGATGAAGTCCTACCAAAGCAGGTGCTTGAGTATCATAAAGACTCAGTTCAAAATCCAAAATAGTGGCGACTTGTGCATCAGGATGTTGTTTCTCAACTTGCGTTTTCAACAGAACCTGTAAATCAAACTCATTTTCTGCACCACATAAAATAGGCAATATTTCCGTTTGTGGATTAACGGAAAAAGCCTCGTTGGCTTGTCGGTTTAAATGAATGGCTAAATTGGGAACGACGGCAATAGGGTCCTTAAAATCGACCAAACAACTAACGATACTCCCCTCTTGATTCTTAAAACTAACCCGCCCAGCAATAGATAAATCGCGATCTAGCCATGTGTGAAGTAAAGCGCCGCCATATACTTCAACACCTAATTGATGATAGCCATGACGCTGAACGTGAGCATTGGGTTTTAATTTCAAACATGGACTATCGGTATGAGCCCCGACCATGCGCCACCCTGTTTGATGAAAATCTATCTGTGGTGTGGTAAAAGCAATGATGGAAGATTCATTGCGAGTAACAAAATATTTTCCACCTTCATCGATAACCCAACTTTGCTCTTCAAACAACTCAATGAAGCCGGCATCGGTTAACGCGTTACGCATACTGTCTGTGGCATGGAAAGGAGTAGGAGAATCTTTTAAAAAGGACAACAATGAATGATTAAAGTTAGAATGTTCCATAATTTCCTGAAGGACAATACCTTAAAAAAGTGACTTTTTAGCAGTTAGGCTAGCCTTACTGCTCTGTGTCTAATATGATTTTAACTAATTACATAAATACAGACTAAGAGAACCCATACCGGATGAACTATAAACGCCTATTATTTTGCCTTTTCACGGGTCTTATTTTTGCCTCGGCACAAGCAAATGCCTACACAGACCTTCAACCACCGCATGAGTATGACAAAGTCTCCAAGCAACTAGTAAGTATGCTAGAAAGCGAACACTATGACAAACCCACTATTGATAATCAAATCTCAGAAAAGGCGTTCGGATATTACCTGGATGCTCTAGACCCATCCAAAAGCTTCTTACTGCAAAGTGACGTTGACGCCTTGTCTAAATACAAAGACAGCCTTGACGATGCTCTACGTAACGGTGACACACAAGTTGCCTACACTATCTACAATCTCTTCGACAAACGCATCGAAGATCGTTTAAATGAAGTTGAAAAAGACATTCCTAGCATCGTTAAAGGCTTCGATTACACAAAAAAAGAATCACTGAATAATGACCCAGAAAAATTGAAATGGGCCACCAGCGAAAGTGAACTCAATGATTATTGGCGAAAACGTTTAAAGAACAGAGCGCTTGTTCTAAAAATGAACGGAGACTCTCAAGAAAAAATCATCGAAACGTTAACTCGTCGTTATAAAAATCAGCTTAGACAAGTTGAGCAAACAAACGCCGTCGACGTATATCAAATTTTTGCTAATTCCATTACCGCAACACTAGACCCTCACACGTCTTACTTTGCACCACGCGCTTCTGAGACCTTCAACATCAATATGAGCCTGTCACTAGAAGGCATTGGCGCTGTATTGCAAGCTGACGACAATTACACAAAAATCGTTCGCTTAGTTCCCGGCGGTCCAGCTGCAACGCAAACAGATTTAGCTCCTAACGATAAAATCATTGCAGTAGGTCAAGAAGGCAAACCTATGGTAGATATCGTCGGAATGCGTCTTGACGATGTTGTTGAGATGATTCGTGGTGAACGAAACACCAAGGTGAATCTGGAAATCATTCCGAGTAAAGGCAATGGCCAAACCAGTAAAAAAATCACTATAGTCCGCAAAAAAGTTAAGCTTGAAGATCAGTCTGCGAAAAAAGACATCATTGAGGTTAAGCGTGACGGAAAAACCTACAAAGTAGGCATTATCCACTTACCAACTTTTTACTCTGATTTCGCCGCTATTCAGCGCGGTGACAAAAACTACAAGAGCTCAACTCGTGATACTAAAAAATTGATCGATGAGCTGAAACAAGAAGGCGTTGTTGCATTGATCCTTGATCTAAGAAACAACGGCGGTGGATCACTTCAAGAAGCAAATTCTCTCGCCGGCCTATTCTTCCCATCAGGTCCTGTTGTGCAAATTCGCGATCAAAAAGGTCGCGTAACGCCACTTGGCGACAGCGATGGTAAAACAGATTACAGTGGTCCATTGGCTGTTTTAGTTAACCGAATGAGTGCTTCTGCTTCTGAGATTGTTGCTGGTGCCCTACAAGACTATGGTCGTGCATTAATTCTAGGTAGCCAAACATTTGGTAAAGGCACGGTTCAAGTATTGCAAGATATGGACAAAGGCCAACTTAAAGTCACTCAAGCGAAGTTTTATCGTGTATCAGGCGAAAGTACGCAACATAAAGGCGTTATACCAGACATCACGTTCCCATCCCTGATTGACGACAAACTGGTCGGTGAAAGTGCTTTACGCAATCCACTACCGTGGGACAAAATCCACGAAACTCGTTACCCAGTGTACTGGAACATGAAAGCGTACTTGCCTATTCTTGAACCTCATCACGAAGCTCGCATCAAGAAAGATCCCAACTTTATTGCAGTGGTTGATCAAATTAAAGAATACAAAAAGCAAGCAGAGACTTACAAAACGATTTCTCTAAATGAGAAAACCCGTGAGAAACAGTCCGAAGCCGCGAAGAATAAAGACCTTGAGATTGAAAATGCTCGACGTAAAGCTCTTGGTCTTAAATTGGTTAAATCAGTCGATGATATTAAACCGACCGATAAAGCAGAAGATGATGCCTATGCCCACGAAGCATCAGAAATCTTGCTCGATTTTATAGCGACCAACCAACAAGCGGAAAAAGAAGCGAAAAATCAGCAAGCAAGCCATAACTAACATTAATCTAGGCTAGATAGAGCCCAAAGGCAGTGTGTGATCACACTGCCTTTTCTTTATTAACGCAAATCGAATGGCTTTTGCCTTGGCCTAAAATCAAAATTCCCACATAATAGCGATCTTAAATCTATAAAATACGATTTATTGGTTAACGCGATATATTACCGACATCGTATTGTTCCACCCTTTTTTATTATATGAATTTAATAACATGGCAAAATCGTCCGCCGACAGAAACACCATTGACTTATTTGGCTCATCACGAGGTCGACCTCGTAGCCAACCGTTGACTCGAAAAGATCAGCTAAAAGCCAATAAACGAGCCCAGCGTGAGAAAGAGAAATCCCTCGGGCTAAAGCGATTAGAATTAGTCGTTGATGAAGAAACCATTGCTAAGCTCGACCAACTTTGCGAATTGAATGACGTAAAACGTTCGGAATGGCTAACCATGCAAATCGCGTTGTCTTTTTCAAAATCGAAAACTGGAAAGTTAAAAAAACAGCCCAAATAGTCATCCACATCAGAGTTTGGCTAGACAATTAAATTTAAAAAAACAAACAATGTGATCGACTGACTTTATGGCCAAACTGTATTTTTATTACTCTGCAATGAACGCAGGTAAATCCACCATACTTTTGCAATCTGCTCATAATTATCAAGAACGTGGCATGGCAGTCATGCTATTCACCGCCGCGATTGATGATAGATATGAAATAGGTCAAATTGCGTCACGAATTGGCATCAATGCTGAGGCAAACCTCTTTACTAAAGAGTCTGATCTCTGGTCTCAGATTAAAGACCAGCATCAAACATCGCCACTAAGTTGCATTTTAATTGATGAAGCCCAATTTTTGACCAAAGAACAAGTTTACGCCCTCTCAGATGTCGTCGACACATTAAAGATTCCCGTGCTTGCCTTTGGCATTCGAACGGATTTCCAAGGCGAGTTATTTGCAGGAAGCAAAGCCCTACTCGCATGGTCAGATAAGCTAATCGAATTAAAGACCGTCTGTCACTGTGGTAGTAAAGCCATCATGGTCATTCGAGTTGATGAACAAGGTAAACCAGTAAAAGAAGGCGCTCAGGTAGAAATTGGTGGCAACGACCGCTATTTATCTGTTTGTCGAAAACACTTTAAAGAAGCCGTGAGATAATAATTATGTGGTTCAAGAACGCCCAGATTTTCCAACTAAAAGACACAGAATCACTCGATACCAATGAACTGATTGATAAAATCCCAGAGTTCCCGCTGAAAGAGTGTGGCTCTCAAGAAGAGTTTTCCTTCGGTTGGCTGCCGTTGATTCGTAACAGTGAACAGTGGAGTTTAGCCAGTGATCATTGCCTTTTGTTCCGCGCCGGTAAAGAAGAAAAAGTACTACCAGCAGCCGTTGTACGCGAAGAACTAGAAGCCAAAGTAGCTGAGATAGAACTTATCGAAGGCCGTAAAGTTGGCCGTAAAGAAAAGACTGATATGAAAGACGAATTGGTCTTCACCTTGCGCCCTAAAGCCTTTTCAAAACGCACTGACATCTGGGCATACATTGATTTAAAAGCAAAAATATTAGTTATCAACAGCACTAATGCCAGTATGACGGAACAGCTTTTTAAACATCTACAAACCACACTGGGCAGCTTCCCTATGTCGCCTTTACAGGCACAAGTCTCTCCAGCGTCTTTAATGACCGATTGGCTAACCAAAAACGAAGTACCTGCAAGCCTTGAGACTGGCGATGAGTGCGAGATACAAGACGGCTCTGAAGATAAAGCCACTATTCGTTTCAAATCCCTAGAACCACTTTCAGAAGACGTTACACGTCACTTAGAACAAGGGATGGCCGTGAAGAGCTTAGCGCTTCGCTGGACAGACAAGCTTAGCTTTGTCCTCCATGAAGATCTTACCTTACGTAAAATTAAATTTGACGACGCGCTTAAAGAAGCGGCTTTCAACGACTCCCAAGGGGGTGGTTTGTCAGATATGGACGCTAACTTCTCTCTTATGTCATTAACCATGCGAGAGTTTTACGCGTCTTACTGTCTTTGGTTTGAAATATCACCGGCATAAAGGACAGTAACGACTGGACTATTTTTCCCTGACCTTTTCCACAGATATCGTGGATAAGGCTGGGGAGAACATCCGGTAACCCAGACAACACGCTGATTCACCCAAGTAGTCAATAAACAACGGATTTCGGTACGCGTGACCAAGCACTCTTTTTAAGTCCTATTTACGAGCATTTCATGACAAAACTGCAACAAGAACAATCTATTGCCAAAAGAGTCACCTTAGTCGGTGCTATTTGGGATGCCATTTTGGGAATAGCAAAAATTATCGCCGGCTATTTCTCGCAATCTCAAGCTTTAATTGCCGATGGAATACACTCTTTATCAGACTTAATTACAGATGTTTTTGTCTATTTCGCGTCTTCTAATGCTCGCCAAGGTCCTGACGAAGAGCATCCATACGGTCATTTACGCTTTGAAACGGTGACAACCGTCTTTTTAGGCATGGTGCTCATCGTTGTTGCTGCTGGTATTGGCTATGAGTCCATTCAATCTCAAAAAGAAGCACAAGTAACCTGGTATGGTGTTGCCGCGCTAATGGCGACCATTGGTATTAAAGAAGCCATTTTTCACTATACGAAAAAAGCCGGTGAAGAAATTGGCAGCAAACTGCTTATTGCCAATGCATGGCACAGTCGAAGCGATGCCCTCTCTTCAGTTGCGGTACTAGCCGGCCTGGTTGGTGTCTATTTTGGCTACGCGTGGGCCGATATGCTAGCGTCTATCGTGGTTGCCGTGTTGATCGGAAAAATGGCATTGGGGATGATCTGGGAAAGCCTAACGGAATTGGTAGACACAGCACCAGACCCTAAAACAATTGCCCGTATTAAAGAAACTGCTGACAGTTTAAAAAATGTCATGGCCCCTCATGATGTTCGTGCGCGCTCAATGGCAGGTAAAATCTATCTTGATATGCACATCCACGTGGCCAGCCACGCCAGTGTCAGTGAAGGTCATTTTCTTGGAGAGCTCGTTTCCTATACGATTCGTAAAGCACACCCACAAGTCGTTGATGTGCTAGTCCATATAGACCCGGAAGAAGATTTTGATGAAGTCTTATCCGTCGAAGGCGCTCGACCAGACTATTTAAAGCAACCCGCAAGACATCAAGTCCTTGCTGACCTTAGCTTTTTACTGCGCCAACATTCAGCCTACTTGGATATCAACCAGACTCGCTTACACTATTTGGCCCATAATTTAGACATCGAACTGATTGGTCGTGCCGATAAACTGCCTGAAGAGGCTGATATCCAAAAAGTAACTCAATCTATTTATTTGGATATTCAAGCCGCATCTTATGCTAATTCAGTTGATGTTCTTTGGTCTTTCCCTAAGAAATAAATAACCTAGTTATCCTCTAATTCATCGCTCAGGGCGTCGTGTAGGCGCTCTTGCGGTAATGCCTTCGTCGTTTTCGCGCCCATTTGCTTTAACTTTTCAGCCCGCGACAGTAAATTCCCTCTGCCTTGACTTAATTTTTTCAACGCTGACTCATGACTACGGCTGACAGCATCTAATTTGCCCCCAATATCATCCATATCCTGAACGAACGCAGCAAACTTGTCGTACATGGCCCCTGCTTGGCGTGCAATTTCAATGGCATTTTGGCTCTGTTTTTCGTTACGCCAAATGTTTTGAATAGTGCGTAGCGTAGCCAATAAATTAGATGGCCCGACAATGATAATATTGTGTTCAAACGCTTCACTAAACAAGCCGTTATCTGCCTGTAGAGCAAGCCCAAACGCCGCTTCGATAGGAATAAACAACAACACAAAGTCCAACGAAGTAATGCCAGGCAGATCATGATAAGACTTCGCACTTAAATCTTTCATATGACGACGAACAGCTTCAAGGTGCTGTTTCAACGCTCGATTTCTAGCCTCGTCTGACTCCGCTTCCATGTAAGCCAAGTAGCTGACCAAAACCATTTTAGAGTCCACTACAATCTGCTTACCTTCCGGTAAATGAATCACTACGTCAGGCTGCAAACGACGCCCTTCTTGGGTTTGAAGCGACACTTGAATATCGTATTCACGTCCCTTTTCCAGGCCAGATTTTTCAAGAATACGCTCCAAGATCACTTCGCCCCAGCCACCTTGCAACTTATTCTGTCCTTTTAAAGCCGACGTCAAACTCATCGCATCATCACTGATTTTTTGATTCAACTGCTGTAAGCTTTTAATCTCTCTCACCAAAGAAAAACGCTCGCGTGCTTCTTCTTGGTAGCTTTTGTCTACGCTCTCTTGAAATTTCTGAATCTGACTGCCAAGTGGGGTTAATAAAGTTCCGAGCTGACGTTCATTTTCTTTTGCCAATTGCAGACCTTGTTGGCTCATAATGTCCTGAGCCATTTGTTTAAATTCCGTTTCGTTTTGCTTTTTCTGCTCTCGATAAAAGGTTTCTTTTTCTTGCCAAACACTTTGCGCAGCGGCAAATTGCTGCTCCAAAGTAATCGATTCTTTTTCAAGATAATGAATATGTTCCTTAGATTGCTCAACAAGACGCGTTAACTCTTCATTTTGTTGCTGCATTTTTTCTTGCGTAAGGTGCCACTGGCGTCGCATAGCCTGTACAATAAGCCCGGCAAGGCCAGACAGTAGTATCGCGCCCAAACAAAAGCCCGATAACGCCCAAACTGATTGTGAAAGCCAATCTGTCATATGAATTAAAACCTGCTATTTTTATAGTGAAATCAATCACTCTTGAATTCAATTGATAAGTTTACATGGATTACTACTTAAGCCCAACACACACACAACGCTTTGATCTTGAAATCAAAAATAGTCAGTTCATTACCACCGTGAGCCGTACTAAAGGTCGAGATGCAGCAAAAGCCTTTATTGGTGAGATGCGCGAACGCTACCCAGATGCCAATCACAATTGTTGGACGTTTGTGGCTGGCGCACCAGACAATGTTCATTTGTGGGATCAAAGTGATGACGGCGAACCAAAAGGTACTGCCGGAAAGCCCATGATGAATGTGTTACAACATTCTAATTTCGGTGAAACAACCGTCGTTGTGACACGCTATTTTGGCGGCATTAAACTCGGTGCAGGCGGTTTAGTAAGAGCCTATAGCCAAGCAGTACAAGAAGCATTATCGCAAACAGAATATGAAAATATTTATCCTAGAGTCCCTGTTGAGTTAACAATCACCTATCCTTTACTGGGCAAGGTGGAATACTTTCTCGAACACAGCGACATTGAGATAAGCAATAAAACTTACACCGACAGCATTGTCATTGATCTTGCTGTTATAGAACGCACTTGGCCTGAGCAGAAACAAGCACTGACTGACTTATGCCAAGGCAGCTTAACGTTAATTGAACCGGACAACGTATAACTATGTACCAAACTGGACAAAGATGGAGTAGCCGCAACGAGCCTGATCTAGGCGTCGGCATGATCATTGAAAAACAAAACAAATCCTTCTTATTGCATTTTCCTGATGCAGAAGCGGATCGCCAATACTCAAACGACCAAACCAGTCTTGTACGCCGTTCACTTACCCCTGGCGACCAATTATCTTTCAGAGACGAAACCTTTACCGTCTTAGAAGTAGAAGAGATTGATGGACTCATCGAATATCGCATTAGCGACGATGACGACTGGCTTGAAGAATCACTTATTCAGTTTCCTCGCAACGACAAAAACGAACTAGATTCCATTCTAGCCTTGTCGCCTGCACGTCGTATGTGGTTTGACTTACGTCGTCACACTCTTGAACATCAAGCGGTAAATGCCGCGTCTCAAGTGCGTGGACTAATGGGACTAAAGGCGGAGCTGTTACCGCACCAAATTTATTTGGCACACGACATAGCCAACCGCCCACAAGCGCGCGCGCTTTTATGTGACGAAGTTGGCATGGGTAAAACTCTAGAAGCTGGCCTGATCTTGCATCAACGTCTGCTAAACGGCCTTTGTAAACGCGCCTTGATCCTGACACCAACTAATCTACAACACCAATGGTTAGTAGAGATGCTGCGTCGCTTCCACCAACCATTTAGCTTGATCAGTGAAGCGGTCTATGAAGATTTCATGGACGGTGATGACAACCCATTTGAACAGCAGCCTTTAGTCATTGCACCGATTGATTGGGCCAGCCAACACCCTAAAGCAGCACAACATATGTTGGAAGCAGAATGGGATATGGTTATCGTCGATGAGGCTCATCACCTTACATGGCATCCAGAAACACCTAGTATGGGTTATCAAATTGTGGCTCGCCTTGCAGCGAAATCTGAGTCTTTATTGCTGCTCAGCGCCACCCCAGAACAAACTGGCGAACGCGAACATTTCTCTCGCTTACAATTGCTAGATGCAGACCGTTACCACGATTTTGAGCGTTACCAAGCACAGCAAAATGAACTAAAACAAGCGGCCACGTTAGCGGACGCATTACTGCCTCTCACCGAAGAAGACAACGACACGACTAACGTCAATTGGGAACATGCCTTTGGCAGTTATCTAGACGAAGTCACAGCCAAAGAATGGTTTACCCAACTCTCTGCAAACACCCCAGAGCAACGCGCCAGCGCTGCCAAAGACGCGATCAGTTGGTTAATTGATCGTCATGGTACAGGCCGAGAAATGTTCCGTAACACCCGTGCTGCAGTTGGTGGCTTCCCTAATCGAGAGTTGCACAGCTACCCACTTGAGAACAATGAATTTTTCGAATCTGCTACCAACCATGTTCAACCTGAGACCGATATTCAGGATGGTCTATGGGAAAAAGATCCACGCTGGAGCTGGCTAAAAGAGTTCCTTGAGTGCCAAGCGGATAAAGTACTGGTGATTTGTCACACCGCGGATATGGCCCAATGGCTGAATGACCAATTAACCTTCGCGGGTTTCCAAAGCGCCGATTTCCACGAACAAATGCCCTTAATCCATCGTGATCGTGCAGCCGCTTACTTTGCTGACGATGATGGCGCTCAGATTCTCGTGTGTTCAGAAATTGGCAGTGAAGGTCGTAACTTCCAATTTAGCCATCACATCGTCATGTACGATTTACCAGAGCATCCAGATTTATTAGAACAACGTATTGGTCGTTTGGATCGCTTAGGACAACGTGAAGACGTACAAATCCATGTACCGTATTTATCAAACAGCGTTCAAGAACGCTTGTTCCATTGGTATCACGATGCCCTTAATGCATTCTGCCGTACGACTGGATCTGGCGATAAAGTTGAAGAAGCCTTCCGCGATAGTTTATACGCCTACTTGCATGGACAAGACGACGACACCAACTTACTTGAAGAAGCGAATGTGTATCACACTGCCCTTCTTAAGCAAATGGAAGAAGGTCGTAACCGCTTACTCGAAATGAGCTCTTGCCGCCCTGAGCGTGCTCGCGAGCTGATCGATCTGATCAATGAACAAGCGACCCAAGGTTTGCATAACTATATTGAAGACGTGACACATGCCTTTAATATTCACGCGGAATGCATGGACGACACGCCAGATAAAAGCGCTTGGTTCATTCAACCCTCAACTGACATGATGCTAGAAGCACTGCCTGGTATTGAAGAAGAAGGCAAAATGCTCATGCTGGATCGTCGCCAAGCTAGCCAACGTGAAAATGTTGCGTTTGCCACTTGGGAGCACCCACTGATCACCATGCTAATGGATGAAGTCCAAGGCTTTGACTCTGGTAGATTAACCTCCGCTATCTTACCGATCGCAGGTTTACCAGAAGGCACTGTACTGGTCGAAAGTATGTTTGTGATCGAAGCCACCGCGCACCCGCGCTTGAAGCTATCTCAATCTCTACCGATGACACCAATGTGGCAATTATCCGATTCTAACGGTAAATTTCTGCATCAGCAATTTACTGCAGACAAATGGGCGGAAAAACTTAAAGGCGTGCCGAACCGCGTTGCAGAACAATGGGTTGCCGCCTTACGCAAAAATCTGATCGAAGTATTACAAACTCATCAGTTAAATGCGCAAGACCAAGCTCGCCCGATTGTTCAAGCGGCTAAATCGTCTTATCAACATCGTTGTCAGAGTGAAATTGAGCGTTTAAGTGAACTTAAAACGTTCAACTCAGCCATCTCTGAAGAAGACATTCAGCTACTAGAAACCAACATGCAAGAAGGCTTGGTTCGTATTGATGAGCATCAAATCCGTCTGGATGCGATTCGAATCATTTTAACCACGAAACCGGAATAGTCATTCGTGCTAACGCCATCATCTACACGAATGCAACACGCCACGCTAGACATCCTCTATGAGGATGACTCGTTTGCCGTGATCAACAAACCAGCGAATTGCTTATCTGTACCGGGTCGCGGCCCAGAGAAGCAAGACTCTATTTTGTATCGTGCTGAGCAACACTTCGGTGAAGCCTTTACCATTCATCGTCTGGACGAAGCCACTTCAGGATTGATCCTAGTGGCCAAAACCCACGAATGCCAAAAGCGCATGAATGCCCACTTTCGTGAACGAGAAGTCAAAAAAGAATACCGCGCATTACTGCGTGGTAAACTTTTAGGCCAACGGGGCGAAGTTCGTAAACCACTGCGTTGTGATTGGCCTAATCGACCAAGACAAATCATTTGCACCGATGAGTGGAGTAAAGACTCCATTACCTTTTGGGAACCCATTGCCTACGAAGGCAACAATACCCGCGTTCGGCTCACCCCCTACACTGGCCGCTCCCATCAACTTCGCGTGCACATGCAAAGCATTGGTCACTCCATCATCGGCGATGAATTCTACGATCCAGAATACACCGAAGCCGATCCTCGCCTGCTACTGCATGCCTACCGACTGGAGTTTCGTCATCCTTTCACAAAAGCATGGCTGGCCTTCGTCGCACCCTGTCCTTTTTAACCTAGCTCGAATTAATTTCTATTTTTAACAGGAAAGAGCGAATAATAACCATTAGTTCTTTCTGCTTTTCAGTCTCACACTGCCGTGACTTAATAACACCAGATTAACCTTAGCCGCAGCCAGCTAAAGGGTCATTTCCCTTTAAAACCCTACTGGACTATCAACCACTCAATATGCAAAGCAAGACGGCATGGGTAGGGAGAAGTCTTTTACTAAATACCCCGTAATATATTTTAGTGTTGCAGTCGCTGCTGCATACAGCTTAGAGATGAAGAACCAATCCGTTAGGCCATTCTTAGAGAATAGACAGGGCTTACGAACTCGTGGCACGAAGTTACAAATGCCTTCCCCTATCGTCTAAATCAGACCAATCGACACTAATTATGGGTTGTTCTCGGCTCGAAAATAAACGGCAAATATGCCCGTAAATGGAGAGAGGCTCCTTCTGAATATTCGTGTTAGAAAGCAATCTATTGGCTAGTTTGATCTTATGTTTGTCGTAGGCATCAGATGCTATCCCTCGACCAATGTTGGTAACACTCCCAATGCTCCCTTGAGCTAGGCTTCGAGAGCAGGCGATCAAGGCTTTTTGACGAGTTTTATACATATTTTGGCTAACAAAAGGGATGATTTTGTTGGAAATGTTTGTCGCGTTCATGGCTTTTGTGTTTAGTTTTTTTTGGCGAAATTATTGATCGCCAAGAACCATGAACGCTCTATTATTACACTAACTAATTGTTATTTATTGATGATTTGTGGGGATACTTTAGGATTTGACCACGGTCATTTCCGCAACATTTATCGTAACTCTCAATCAACATAATGACTAATGTCGGTCGTTAATACCTTTTTCTTCAAGAGAATCGGGTTAGCTCTAATTTTCGACACTCTCATGGTCTAATAACACAAGATCAATCGATGTTTCTCTTCGAAACTGCCGCCTACCTCATCGAAAACACCAATTGATTTTATCCATAAAACCACACTAACCTTGTAACAAGGTATGAATGGAGTAACGACAGGAATACGACTGCTCATGGGAGCAAAAAAACTATTTCAGGACGAGAAAATCTTTATCTTAGCGGATTCATATTATCACGCAGTACAAAAGCGAGAAGAACTAAAAGATATCGGGGAGGATTAGATTATTGTTAAATATGCCAAAAAAGATACAACGCCTAAAGAAACACCTTAGAATAAACAAGCGACTAATCCGAACAGAATACTCCAAAGCGGTATTTAATCGAAAGTAGATCACTCGCTTCGGACCATAAAGCGTCAATTTGGTTTTAGAAAAATAATCTATCGAGACTTGAATAAAAACGACAACAAATTGGCGATACTATTTTCCTCAGCTAATGTGCTTAGAACTGATTAGATGATACTAGCAGCAAGATTTCAATCTCCCCATGAACAAAAAAAATCAGCTTATTTTGAGGGGAAAAGTACTAAAAACATGAAATTCTGTACTTTTTTATCGAATAAAGAAATCGATTATTTTACAACCTCTTAATCGTAGCGCCCCTAGTTTTAATAAGAGTTTGGATTTTCCATTTAGCCCTCAACTTCTAGGGGAATGTAGAGTAAACTCCTCTGGACTAATGACGTTCGCTATTGACTGTTTTATATTTTTTGGAATTCTATTGTCTGAGTGGTGAAAGAGGTCACATTTTTTCATTGCTTCTCTGACGTTAATATTTTTACCAAGATATTCAGTAACTATTTTTGCTGAACCGGGTTGATGAGCACAACAACTTGATGCACAGATCATTAAACCTGATAAATATGGGTTATTCGGTCGATAACTCGGTGTAAGAATAGTTTCCGATATAGTTGAGTTTAACTCAGGCTCTGATTCAATGATAAATAGTCGATCTGCCATTAAAAATACTAAACCATGATATTTTATAGTTAATCTAGCGCCTAGCATAGGATTAGTACCACTAGTACGCTCAATATGCTTCATGTAATAGATATCATTACTTTTATAGATTTTCATAAATGAGCGAAAGATAAAGCCTGGAAATCCAAATGAATAAAAATATCGATAATAATACCCTTCATAGCGCTCCATTCGACCTTCTCTATTCGTTAAGAGAGGCATTACAATTTTGGCCATTTTTTCAGGGACTGCAGACTTCGATTGAAGATGCGCGGGAGGCGAAACCTTGCTTTTGAAATCTGTAGGGGGCTCTATTATTTCTTCGTTTTCTACTCCGAAAAAGTCACAGATTTTTTTCAAGTTTTTATAAGATGGAAAACTGTTACCACTTAGATAACGATTAAATTGTTGCCTATTGATATCTAAGAGCCGACAAACTTCTGATATAGAATTATAGAAACCACATAAAAATTTAAGGTTACTAGAAAAGTTTTCTAAAACTATTGTTTTGTTCACGAATATATTCCTTAAATCCAATTAAATGAAGGTGTTTTTAACTTTCTTCATATCAACTATGCTTAATAGTAACGCTATATGACGCGTTACGCTTATTGACCCTACTACATCATGCACTTCTAATAACGCTGCTGACATACAAGTCTATAGCGCACCAAAATAGTTCAAACCTTATAGCCCTACCTAACTAGAGCACCAAGAACACGATAAAACCAACCTCTAGCGCACTACAAAAGTACAGCTAAGTAGCTGCAATTAACACAAAGAAAAGGAACTTATTTTCTATCATATCCCTATAGACATATCAATTCTCTCTGAAAAATAGCTTCACACATGAACCTATTTAACTGCAAATAGCTTCAAATCGACAAGTTGCTTAAGCGTCCTACCTTTTGCTAATTTGGAAACACAATCAATAGCAGCATTACAAAGGTTCTTTCTTATATGTCACTACACTCAAATCAATCGTTCTGGACAAAGACTGCGGTCTCTTATCAAGTTCCAGAACAACTTACAGAGTCTATTTCTGCTGACGTCACTATCATTGGCGCAGGCATTACTGGTTTACGTACAGCATTAGAGTTAGCATCGGTAAACATTAATGTGGTTGTTATTGATAGCCACGAACCTGGCTGGGGGGCTTCTGGACGTACAGGTGGACAAGTAAATCCATTGGCGCATACAGTACCAGAAAAAGTAATCAAACAGTTGGGGGACACTTTTGGACCACGTATGCTTGAGAGCTACGTCAATTCAGGTTATGAACTATTTAATCTAATTAAAAAGCACAACATACAGTGTGATGCTGTCCAAAATGGCTGGATTCGTGGAGCTCACAGCCAGTCATCAGTAAAAGATCTTGAAGAAATGCAGAAAGGGTGGGCTGGATACGGTTTAGACATCAGCTTTATTGAAGGAAAAAAACTTCATAACCTAATAGGATCTACAGCCTATGATGTAGCAACTAATGTAGCATCTGGTGGTTGCATTCAACCATTATCGTATAGTCGAGAACTAGCACGTGTTGCAGTAGCTAAGGGTGCACAAATTTTCGGTAACAGTGCTGTGAAAAGTGTGTCATCTAAAGGTAAAGAGTGGCAGGTTATAACCGAAAAAGGCAGTATAACAAGTCAGTGGGTTGTTTTTTGTACTAATGGTTACACTGATGACACACTAAAAGGTTTAAAACAAACTATTATTCCTCTAGTCAGTGTTCAAGCGGTTACTCGTCCATTAACAAAATCAGAATACGCTAGCATCTTACCCAACGGACATACGTTAGCCGATACTCGACGCGTTATTTATTATTCACGAAAAGACAATCATGACCGCCTTTTATTTGGCAGTTTAGGTATGTCCGAACATTGTAATGGTTCAGATAAAAAACGCTTACACGCTGGCCTGAAAACCGTATTCCCTCAATTAACGCCAGATGATCTTGAATCATATTGGGGTGGACGATTAGCATTCACTGAAGACCTATTACCTCATATACATGAACCAGCTCCTGGCATTCTTGCAGGTCTAGGCTATAACGGACGTGGTGTTGCCATGAGTACTGTAATGGGGCGCATACTATCTGAGCGCATTATTGGTAAAAAACCTGAAGATCTTGCAATCCCAACAACTAAATTTAAATCATTTTCATTTCACAGATTCCATAAAATTGGTGTTTATAGCGCTATTAAAGCTTACGAAATGCGCGATGCATTTGATATTCGGTTTCGCTAGTCAAACCCTGTTTCAGTGAATAACTCACTATTTTACCTAATTTAATTACTTGAGAGACGATTATGATCACAGTTGTAAAACCAAGTACAAAACAGTTAGAAGAAATCAACGAATGGCCAATTTGGGAAAAAGAGTCTAGCCAATTCGATTGGAAAAATGATAAGGACGAAATGTTCTATATTATTGAAGGGTCAGCTAATTTATCGATAACTAAAGGCATCACTCAAGAAATTAATACTGGCGACCTAGTGACAGTAAAGAAAGATGTGATAATCAATTGGGATATCACCTCATATATTCGAAAAAACTTTAAGTTCTTTTGATCAACATACCTGAAAATAACTTTAAAAAATAATAATAGGAAAACATTATGTCTCAAATACAACATTATCAAAACTTCATCAATGGTAATTTTCTATCTTCTGAAAGTGACCGGATTGATGTAATAAACCCTTCTAACCAAGAACTATTAGCGACTATACCAGCGAGTAGCAATGATGCTGTAAATATTGCTGTTGCAAGCGCAAAACAAGCACAAGTTAATTGGGCTCGAAAACCTGCAATTGAACGTGCTGGTTATCTCCACCAAATCGCAAAAAAAGTTCGCGAAAATGCGACACATTTAGCTAAGACTATTTCTCAGGAGCAAGGTAAAGTATTGGCTCTTGCTGAAGTAGAAGTAGGATTTACTGCTGATTATTTGGATTATATGGCTGAATGGGCTCGTCGCATTGAAGGTGAAGTAATTACATCAGATAGAGCTAATGAGACAATTTTTTTACAGCGTAAGCCAATAGGAGTTGTTGGTGGAATTTTACCATGGAACTTCCCATTCTTTTTGATTGCTCGTAAGTTAGCGCCAGCGTTAATTACTGGTAACAGCATCGTTATCAAGCCAAGTGAAGAAACACCAATCAATGCCTTAGAATTTGCAAAACTTGTTGCTGAAACAGACCTACCTGCTGGTGTTTTTAACTTAGTATGTGGCCGTGGAGATGTAGGTGCTAAATTATGTAGTAACCCAGATATTGGCATGATCAGCTTCACAGGTAGTGTTGATACTGGCAAACGCATTATGGCTGCTTGTGCAGAGAATATTACTAAAGTGAACTTAGAATTAGGCGGTAAAGCGCCCGCGATAGTAACAGCAAAAGCTGACCTAGCGCTTGCTGTAAAAGCAATTCATTCTTCACGTATTATCAATACTGGACAAGTATGTAACTGTGCTGAACGTGTTTACGTAGAAAAAGCAGTGGCGAAAAACTTCATCGAGCAATTAACTATTGCAATGAAAGCGACGACTTTTGGAAATCCTTTAGAAGATAAAAGTGTCGACATGGGCCCTTTAGTAAATAAGCAAAGTTTAGAGAAAGTTGCAGCAATGGTTGAGCAAGCAAAATCAGAAGGTGTAGAAGTCTTATGTGGTGGGGCAATTTCAGATAACGCTGAAGGTAACCATTATTTACCGACTGTCTTATTAGTTGATAGCAACCAAAAGTCTGTTATGCAGCAAGAAATTTTTGGTCCAGTTATCCCAGTCATGATTGTTGACAGTTTAGACGACGCCCTTATTTTTGCTAACGAGTCTGATTTCGGTTTGACTTCATCTATTTTCTCAAATGATGCCAACGAAGTAATGAAGGCTTGCCGTGAACTTAAGTTTGGTGAAACGTATGTAAACCGTGAGCATTTTGAAGCTATGCAAGGTTATCACGCAGGAACTCGAAAATCTGGTATTGGTGGCGCAGACGGTAAACACGGCCTATACGAATACACTGAAACACAAGTTGTCTACTGGCAAGAAAACTAGTTAATCTGTTGTACTGGCATTAAATACAAGGAGGAATTTAATGCCAACTAATAAAAAGTTAAAACCAACCATAAGAACCTATAAAAATAAAAACCTTTTTAATCAACTAATGGCATACTAAAAACTTACCAAGGAGATATAAAACTCAAAAGACAATTAAATACAATAATCCTTACACCTCATATTATTAGGTGGTATTTCAATCATAGAACCTAAGAATTATTATAAAAATCACAACACATTTAATAAAAAGAATAAAACAAAAAACATTATCGTCGTTACCAAAATTCCAAATGAGAGGCAGGATATGAAAATGATTAAATCTAAAGCTCCATCGTTAGTTATTGGTTGTGTATTGGCTTGTACTATGTCGATGACAGCAGTTGCAGAGCAATTCAAAATAGCACTAGGTGGCAGTGAAGGTGGTAACCAGTATGCTGTGGCAACTAAGTTTGTTCAGGAATTGGAAGCGCACACAGATGATACGGCGCGTTTGTTCTTGAACAGTCAATTAGGCTCTGAACAGAATACCGTTAATGACGCTGCAATCGGTGTATTGGACTTCTCTATTGTTGCTATCAATAACATCACACCATTTTCTCCAAGTGTTGGCATCTTGACTCTTCCATACATGATTCAAAGTTTAGATGAAGCGATCAAAATCACTCAGGGTCCTGAAGGTGAAAGATTGGTTCAAAATACGATTCGTGACGCTGGTGTTCGTATCGTAGCTTGGACATATTCTGGCTTCCGAGTTTTGAGTAACTCTAAACGACCTGTTAAAACACTTGCTGATTTGAAAGGACTTGTTATTCGAGTTCCTAAAAATGAAATCATGATTGATACGTATCGCTCATGGGGAATCAACCCTACACCGATGGCATGGTCTTCAGTGTTTACTGCATTACAGCAAAAAGTAGTTGATGGACAAGATTTGTCTTTGGTCGAGATTAAAACGTCGAAGTTTGATGAAGTACAAAAATACTTGTCAGATATTCATTACAACTTCTTGCTTGAGCCTATGATCATGTCTGAGTCTGTGTTCCAAGAACAGTCTCCAGCAGATCAAAAAGCGA